>NZ_JBJGYN010000001.1:0-360614 GCF_054050015.1 Geodermatophilus sp. SYSU D01176
CACCCAGGCGCTACGGCCGCGGCCCGTCCGACCCGGCCCCCCCCACCCCCGCCCCCCCCCCCCCCCCCCCCCCCCCCCCCCCCCCCCCCCCCCCCCCCCCCCCCCCCCCCCCCCCCCCCCCCCCCCCAGGGGCAGGGGACGTACGCGGGATCAGACCCGCAGCGCGTCGTCGTCGCGGTCGTCGCTGTCCGGCCGCGGGGTCGGCTCCGGCGCGGGGACGGCGGCCTGCGCGCCCGACCGCAGCAGCGCCGCGAGTTCCTCCTCGGACTCCACCGCCTCGCCTCGGACGACCATGCCGGCGTGCTCGTCCGTCACCGCGGCGGTGCGGTGGGGGCGTACGCCAGCAGCTGCCAGGACCCGCCGGCGCGGGTCCAGACGGCGAGGGCCAGGTTGTCGATCGTCTTCGGGACGCCGGCGACGTCGACCTCCGCGGTCAGCCGGCCGACGACGACCGCGGTGTCGCCGGAGACCTCGACCCGGTCGACCGGGTGCTCGGCCCGGCGGTACACGTAGTGCCGCGACCGGAGCTTGCCCAGCCACTCGTCCTTGGTGTCGCGGGTGCCGCTGGAGTGGGTGTAGCAGAGCCCGTCGGCGAGCAGCTCCTCGAGCGCGTCCAGGTCGCCGTCCACCATCGCCCGGTAGCGGTGGTCCTCCGCCGCGAGCACCGCCTGCACGTCGTCCGCGATCTCCGCCACGGCGTCATCGTGACCGGTCCGCGCACCGGGACGCACCGCGGGTCCGCCGGTGGGTCGGGCTGACGACACCCGGCTGCCGCCCCGGTCGCCGGGGCGGCAGCCGGGTGCGCGGCTCAGCTCCCGGCCTTCTCCTTCTCGTACCGCTCGGTCATCGTGGCGACCGCCTGGAGCTGCTGGGCGGCGTAGTCCTCCCGCTTGCCCATGGCGTGCTCCTTGGCGTTCAGCGTCGCCTGCGCGTGCGAGATCTCGCCGCCCTGGAAGTGCGGCACCACGTGCTGGGCGATGAGCTCCCAGGAGCGCCGGGTGGCCTGCGGGTTGGCCCACTCGTGGCCGAGCAGCAGCATGCAGCCGAAGCCGCCGGACTGCTCCCACAGCCGCTGCACCTGGGCGCGGGCGTCCTCGACCGTGCCGATCGCCCCGATGCCGGCCTCGTTGATGAAGTCGATCATCTCCTTGGCGTCACCGCCCTCGACCGCCATCTGCGGGAAGGCCGCCGTCTTCTGGAAGTACCGGAACCAGGTCTCGATCCCGTACTGGACGTCGGCGTACGCCTGCTCGCGGGTCTCGGCGACGTGCATGAGCCCGACCAGCCGCCAGTCGCGGCGGGACACCGTCTGGCCGAAGTGCTCCGCCTGCTCCTGCACGACGTTCCAGTGGTGGGCGAGGGCGTCGAAGCCGTCCTGGCTGAGCGTGGCGCCGATGGAGAGCAGCCCGACGCCGTGCCGGCCGGCCATCCGCGGACCGGTCGGGGAGGCCACCGCGGCGACGGCGACCTCGAAGCGCGGCTGGGTGTAGGGCCGCAGGTGCAGCCGGGCGTCGACGAGGTTGTGGGTCTTGGTCTGCTCGGTGACGGTCTCGCCGCGGAGCAGCCGCATGATGATGTCGAGGTCCACCTCGAGCAGCTCGCGGGTGTCGGTGGGGGTGAGCCCCAGCATCATCGAGTCGGTGGGCAGCGAGCCGGGGCCACAGCCGAGCATCGCCCGGCCGCGGGTCAGGTGGTCCAGCAGCACCATCCGCTCGGCCACCCACAGCGGGTTGTGGTAGGCGATCGAGGTGACGCCGGTGCCGAGCTTGATGTGCCTGGTGCGCTCCGCCGCCGCGGCGATGAAGATCTCCGGCGAGGCGATGATCTCCGTGCCGGCGGAGTGGTGTTCGCCGATCCAGGCCTCGTCGTACCCGAGCCGGTCCAGGTGTTCGACCAGTTCCAGGTCCCGTTGCAGGGCCAGCGTGGGGTTCTCGCCGGCGGGGTGGAAGGGGGCGAGGAAGGTGCCGAAGCGGAGCCGGTCCATGGGTCCTCCAGGAGGTCGGGCGACGGATGCCGAACGTAACGTGCGTCACACCCGACGTGAGGACCTGGTCCCACCCCCTCCTACGCTCGCGCGGTGACGGTCCGCGAGCTCGTCGTCCTCGGCACCGCCAGCCAGGCGCCCACGCGCACCCGCAACCACAACGGCTACCTGCTGCGCTGGGACGGCGAGGGGCTGCTGTTCGACCCGGGCGAGGGGACGCAGCGGCAACTGCTGCTGGCCGGCGTCCCGAGCAGCGCGGTCACCCGGATCTGCCTGACCCACTTCCACGGCGACCACTGCCTGGGCGTGCCGGGCGTGGTGCAGCGGATGTCGCTGGACCGGGTCGCGCACCCGGTGACCGCGCACTTCCCGGCGTCCGGGCGGGAGTACTTCGGCCGGCTGCGCGCCGCGTCGGTGTTCCACGACGTCCTCGACCTGCGCGAGGAGCCGCTCGCCGCCGACGGGCCGGTCGCCTCGGGGCCGTCGTGGACGCTGGAGGTCCGCCGACTGGATCACCTGATCGAGACGTTCGGCTACCGGCTGGTGGAGCCCGACGGGCGCCGGATGCTGCCCGAGGCGCTGGCCCGTGCCGGCGTGGCCGGGCCGGACGTCGGCCGGCTGCAGCGCTCCGGGTCGCTGGAGGTCGACGGGCGCACCGTGCGGCTGGACGAGGTGAGCGTGCCGCGGCCCGGCCAGCGGGTCGCCGTCGTCATGGACACCCGGCTGTGCGACGCGGTCCCGGCGCTGGCCGACGGGGCGGACCTGCTGGTGGTCGAGTCGACCTTCCTCGAGGAGGACGCCGCGCTGGCCCGCGAGTACGGGCACCTCACCGCTCGGCAGGCGGCGACGGTGGCGGCCGAGTGCGGGGTGCGCCGGCTGGTGCTCACCCACTTCTCGCAGCGCTACCCCGACCCCGCGCGGTTCCGGGACGAGGCGGCGGCGGTGTTCTCCGGCGACCTGGTCGTGGCCGCCGACCTGATGACCGTCCCGGTGCCGCGCCGCGCCTAGCGCACCTCGCCGGAGCCGTGGTCCCCGAACGGCTCGGTGGCGACGGCGCTGATCGCCACCTCGGCGAGCGCGCGGCCGGCCGCGTCGAGGGTGCGCACGTCCCGCGCGCCCGGCGGCAGGAGGGCGGTGCCTCCGCCGTCGGACAGCGGAACCGTGGCCAGCACGCCGCCGCGCTCGTCGAGGACGGCGGCGGCCGTGGCCGGGGCCGGCGCGGTGACCACCAGCCAGCGGCCCTCCTCGGACGGCTCGGTCTCGGGGGAGGAGAGGTCGCAGACCCGGGCCACGACGAGCCCGGCGACGTCCGTCGACCCCGGCGGGGTGTGCACGCCGCAGGGCACGGTGCGGCCGGCGCCGGTGCTGCCGAGCTGGCCGGCCCACGTGGTGACGACCAGCCCGCCACCGGGGCTGCGGCCCACGACGACGACGGCGCTGCCCGGGACCTCGGGCATCGGCAGGGTGCCCGACCACAGCAGCTGCGGCTGCAGGTCGGCGGGCTCGGCACCCAGCGGGACGGCGATCCCGGTGAGCGCCTGGGCGACCAGCCGGTCGGCGGGGCGGGCGGCGGCCGGGCGCAGTGGCTCGAGCGGCGGGATCTCGGCGGGGCCAGCCGGGAGGGCGGGCGCGGGAACCCCGGCCCGGTAGACCGGCTGCCCGTCGCGCAGGACGCGGACGCTGGTGCCCGCGCCGGCGGCCGTGGTGGGGACCGTGGTCACGGCGAGCCCGCCGTCGGCCGGCACCGGCTCGTAGGTGCGCGCCACCGTGCCGCGCGGGCCGACCTGCAGCCGGGGGGAGACCTCGACCTCGTCACCGGGGGCGGTGACGACGACGAGGGTGGCCGGTCCCGGGCCGCCGACCAGCAGCGACGCCGGCCGGAACGGGCCGAGGTCCTGCGGGACGTAGCGGGTCAGCCCCTCGGGCGGGGCGCCCACGGGGCCGGTGAGCCACACACCGCGGACGTCCTCGTCGACCGTGCCGGCCAGCAGGACGACGCGGCCGTCGGGGGTGTCGGTGGCCAGGACGACGCGCCGTTCCCCGACCGCCGGCGGGGTCAGCGGGCCCCAGTCCGCGCGGCGGGCCGCCTCGACGAAGGCGGCGTCCCCGGCGAGCGAGCCGCGGGTGGGCTCGGTCAGCACGGGGACGTCGGCGGCCTGCTCCCGGGCTCCGGGCTGCCGGGCGCCCTCCGGCTCCCCGGCCTGCGGGACCAGCAGTGCGGCGGCGGTTGCGGTGGCGGCGACCGCGACCGCGAGCCCTCCGCGGCGGAGCCGCCGCTGTCGACGGGCCCGGGCGAGGGCATCGGTCGCGGCCGCGTCGGCGTCCAGCCGCCAGCGCGCGGGCGGGGGCAGCGGGGGCCAGTCGTCGTCGAGCGACTCCAGGACCTGCCCGCCGTCGTCCCGCGTGGCGGCGTCGTGCAGGGCGTCGGCGGCGGTCGTCGCGGGGTCCGCGCCGCGCCGTCCCCAGCGCAGCCGGGTGCGGGCCAGGGCGCGCTGGACGGCGTCCTCGGCCCGGGCCGGGTCCCCGGTCAGCCGCAGCGCCTCGGCGAGGAGGGCGTCGCGCTCGGCGGCGACGAAGCGGCGGAAGGCCGCGTCGGCGCCCTGGGTCATGCCGGCCAGTGTGCGCCGCCCGCGGCTAACCTCGCCGCGTGCCGGGCAAGCCGCTGCGCGACGTCATCGCCCCCGGCCTCGACGTCCTGTTCTGCGGGATCAACCCGTCGCTCACCTCGGCCGCCCGTGGGCACCACTTCGCCCGGCCGGGGAACCGCTTCTGGCCTGCGCTCCACCGGGCCGGCCTGACGCCGCGGCAGCTGCCGCCCGAGGAGGACGCCGAGCTGCTGCGCTACGGCCTCGGCGTGACCAACGTGGTCGACCGCCCGACCCGCACCGCCGCGGAGCTCTCCGCCGACGAGCTGCGGGTCGGTGCCGCGGCCCTGGCCGAGCTGGTGGCGCGGTACCGGCCGCGGGTGCTCGCCGTCCTGGGCATCACGGCCTGGCGGGTGGGCTTCGACCGGCCGCGGGCGGTGGCCGGTCTGCAGCCGGAGCGGGTCGGCGGCGCGGCGACCTGGGTGGTGCCCAACCCCAGCGGGCTGAACGCCCACCACCAGCTGCCCGACCTCGCCCGCATCTACGGGCAGCTGCGGCCGCCCGCCGGGTGAGACCCCCGGTCAGCGGCGGGTCGAGAGGGCGCGCAGCTCGTGGGCGGACTCGACGGTCGGGGCGCGGGCGAGCAGCCGCTCGAAGGCGCGCTCCTCGCGCAGGCGGGCGCGGGTCCGGCGGCGCTCGGCGATGGCGGTGCGCAGGCGCGACATGGCGGTTCCTCTCGGGTCAGGCGGCGGCGGGTGCCGGCGCGCCGGTCAGGGGGCTCTGCACGGCGTAGACGCCGTGGTCGGGGGTGAGGACGGCGCCCGGGAGCAGTCGCCGGAGCAGCCCGACCATGCGGTCGTTGTCGACCTGGACGTCGGCGGTGAGGCGGCGGACGCCGCGTCGCGCGGCCAGGTCGGTCAGCTCGGTGAGCAGCTGGCGGCCGATGCCGACGCCCTGCCAGCCGTCCTCGACGACCACGGCGACGTCGGCCGTGGCCGGGTCGCCCGGGGAGCGGTCGTAGCGGGCCACCCCGACCACCTCACCGCCGACGACCGCGACGAGCGCCTCGCGCAGGTCGTGGTCGACCTCGACGAGCCGGTGCGCATCGGCAGGCGGCCGGCGCAGCGGTGCGTGGAAGCGCCGGTAGACGGTCTCCGGGGAGAGGCGGTCCCACAGCCGGCAGAACAGCGGGCCGTCGTCCGGTCGCACCGGTCTGGTGTCCACGGTGATGTCCATCCCGACCTCCTGAGTTCGTGAGATGAACTCTGCTCCTCCCAAGTGAGTTCGTCAAGCGAACTCAGCTCGCTATGCTGGTGGGCATGAGCGAGGCGCAGTGGGACCGGTCGCGGTGCTCGGTCGCGGGCACACTGGCCGTGGTCGGCGAGAAGTGGAGCCTGCTGGTGCTGCGCGAGGCGTTCCTCGGCGTGCGCCGGTTCGCCGACTTCCAGCGGGTGCTCGGCGCGCCCCGGGCCGTGCTCACCGACCGGCTGAACACGCTGGTGGAGCAGGGCATCCTGCGGCGGGTCCCGTACCAGGCGCAGGGGGAGCGGCAGCGGTACGAGTACCGGCTGACGCAGAAGGGCATCGACCTCCACCCGACCCTGGTCGCCCTCATGGCATGGGGTGACAAGTACCTGGCCGAGGACGGGCACGTCCCCCTCGAGCTGCGCCACCGTGACTGCGGCGAGCCGGTGCACCTGGCCCTTGTCTGCGACGCCGGCCACCAGCTCTCGGGAGCCCGGGACGTCCGGCCGGTGCCACGGGTGCCCGGCGAGTGACCCGACCCCGTCCCCCTGCTCCACCGGCGGCCATGGGTCATCGCTGCGGGGCCTTCTGAGGGCCTCTGGAGGGAGGGCGCATGTCCGGTGGGGTGCCGCAGCCATCGCCGTGGTGCGCTCGAGACGATCACGACGCCTGCCCGCACGTTAGGGAGGTCTGCGCAACGACGTCGGAGGGCCGCGATCGTCGCTGACATCGGCCTGCCCGACCGTCCGGACGCCGCGACGATCGAGTCCCGAGTCCGCGATGCCTTCCTCGCGCACGGCGAGCAGTCGCCGCGCGGTCCGGCCGGGATGTCCTGGGTCCTGGCCGCCGGGACCGGCCGACGGGGCACCCGGTCAGCGAGGCCGTTCTGGTGCGGAGCCCGTGGTCCCACCCGTGCGGTCCGGTGGGCCTGGGAGTCCGGTGCTCACGTCGACGCGGACGACCGACAGTCGCTCCGTGGCATGTACCCGGCCCTCGGGGCGCTCACCGGCGCCGCGGTCCTGCTCACGGCCGCCGCCCTCCGGGCGTCCGGGTGGCAGCGGCTGCCGTGGTCGGTGGCCGCCCTGCTGACCTGGTCCGTCACGATGCGGATGGTCACCGTCGGCGTCGCGGTTGTTACGCGTACCCCTTCTCAGTGTGCCTGCGGAGCTTGACGGCGATGGGATCAAGGGTGTGACGAGTGTGGGCCGTGTCGGTCATGAAGTTCTGACATCCGTGACACTCCGAACATGTAGCGACACTTCGTGCATGTCTGCCTCGACGAGCCCCCCTGTGCCCGTTCCATCGCCTTTCCCGGCGGGAGGTGGAGGAGGCTCCGGGGCATCGCCGCGGCGATGGCCGAGATGGGTCGAGCACGTCGCGCTTCTTGTGGCGCTTATCGGTCTGGTGATTCAGTTCCTGAGCTTCCGTGCCGATCAGCACAAGTGGCCTTACAACGACTACTTGCGCGAAGCCGACCTCGCCGTTGCTGCCCCTGAACTGGTTGCGACGGAGGACGCTGCTGCTGAGATAAGGGGTGACCGGGCACCGGACGGCTACACCGTCTGGGTCGCAGGCCAGGATCGGGCGGGCGACTGGTATCCCATGAGTCAGGCCTTCTGGGATGACGGTCTCAATGCGTATACCGCGATCATTGGTGCTGGCCAAGTGCCAAATCCGGAATTCATGCGTCTCCATCCCGTGGTCGCCAACGCATCTGGGCAGGCTGGTTTGGAGGAGTATCGGCAGAGGGGGGACAAGACTGTGGGGCTCGACAAACTGCCGGACGGAGCTGTCCCCGCGGACCAGTAGGACCTGCGCCGTCGCAGACGTTGAACGCTCACCGCTCCAGCGCATCCCCAGGTGGACTCGGGATGAGAGGCCACCTGCGCGGGCGGGCCACCCGGGGAGGCTCTCCGCCATGCAGCACCCTGACTTCCACGCCGTGGCCACGACGGTCGTGGTCGTGTTCATCCTCGGCGGCATCCAGGGGATGGGCACAGCGCAGGCGGCGGACAGCCGAGTGTTGCGCTCCAAGCTCTGGTATGTGGTCTTCCTCTTGTCCGGGCTGGCTCGTGATCATGATCCCGCTTCGTGCACTGTCAGGCTTCGAGGAGGACACCCCGACCGTGCGCTCCCTTGGTTTTCATCCTCGTGTTAGCCCAGTCAGGTGGAGGCATCGGGGGATTGTTGAGCCAGTACGCGGATCAACATCGTGACGGGCGGTGAGGGGCCGCAACCCTCTCCCCTCGGCGGGATCACGATGACAGTCCTGGTGACGATCCTGGTGCGCACGGCATAGAGCGCCCACCACAGCCGGAGTTCCGGACCATCTGACCCGGGGCGGGGGGTCCTGCGGATTCCCCGCCCCGGGTCACGTGTGCCGCCCTCACGGCGAGCGGGACCGGGTGTCCCGTGATGGCCCACTCGAGGACACCGATGTGGGGGGTCCGAGACAGGGGCGTGAGCGGTCAGGAGCCGCGGCCCGCCTCGCCCCAGCCGGCGCGGGTGCGGACGACCCAGCGGACCCTCGGCCGGTCGGCGCGGGTCGAGCTGCGTCTCACGTCGACCGCTCGACCTCCTCTGCTCCTTCCGCCGCCTCGCGCGGCCCCGGCAGTCCGGCCCCGGCTGACGGCGGCGAGTACAGGAGGGGCTGCCGCAGGTCGATGAAGTCGAACGGCTCCGGGCTGAGGGCCACCAGCTGCTCCATGACCGCCTGCAGCTCCGGCGGCACCTCCTTGCGCTCGCCCTCGCGGGCCTCCGCCTCGGAGGTGAAGTAGATGACCTGGGCCCACCGATCCGGCCCGTGGTTGATCATCACGCTGCCCAAGACCTCGGGACGGAAGCGCGCCATGGCCTCGGTGGGCAGCTGGGCGAAGAGCTCCCTGGCCCGTGCCCGGTCGGTCACCCGGCCCTGCATCACCTGCACGAACCCGGCCCGGTCCGGGTCTCCGGTCAGGTCGACCTCGACGTCCTCGCTGTCGGCGAAGGTCACTTCGCCGTCGAAGAGCCGCTGCGTCTCCTCCCACCACCGGGACTGCTCCGGCCGCGCCGAGTTGCGGGCCGCAGCCTCGGCCGACTCGAAGCGGGCCACCGCGACGAACCGGCCATCGTCGGCGACTCCGACCGTGCTGCCCAGCCAGCCGATCGAGCCGGGCTGCAACTCCCGCATCCACGTGTCCAGCGCCGTCCGCACCGCCTCGGCGTCCGACGTCCTGCCTTGGATCAGCTGAGCGAACATGGCGAGCCTCCCGCCGCCGTCGTCGTCGCCCCCGTGGGAAGGCCGACGCTAGGCCCGCGCAGCGGTCCGGGGGAACCGGTTCGGCGCGGTCCGTGCGGGATCCGACGGCACGTCGCGACGGTCTGGCGCCGGGCTCACCCTCGAGGTCCGGGAACGAGGACGGCGAGCGCGGCGATCCTGCACCGGATGGTGGTGGACGGCGACTTCGTGGGCGGGTGTCCCTCCCCAGGGCAGGCGCTCGGACGGGGCCGGCCCCTGGAGCCATCAGTGGACGATCACCCCAGCCAGGTAGGTGTGCTCACTACGCCTGGCACGCAGTGATGACTCAACGATGCCTCCAAGCGGCCCGCTCTGGGACACCGCACGTCCCCGGCTGCCTCGAGGTGTCCGCAGTGCTGCCACGATGGATGCCCGGAGACCGCCGGCCGCTGGTAGGAGCGCACTTCGGACCAGCGGCTCCTGCCGCGGCGTCACCCTGGGGCTGTCGCCCGGCGGGTCTCGTGCTCACTTCCTGGATGGTGGGGGCGCCATGACGGTCGTCAGCGCGGAACGCATCCTGCACCGCCCGCCAGACGTGGTGTTCGACTTTGTGGCCACCCGGCACTTCGAGAACCACCCACGATGGGATCCGGACCTGCTGGAGATGAGACAAACATCTTCAGGACCGGTCGCGCCCGGCACGGCAGCCCACGTCATCCGTCGTCAAGGTCGCCGACGGGTAGAGGGCACCGCCACCGTGACGGACTACGAGCCATGTCGGCGGGCGGCTTGGGATGTGCGATTCGGGGCCTTCGCCCTGCACCAGGCAGTCGACCTGCTGCCCGAGCAGGGAGGCGCCGCTACTCGTCTGCGGCTGTCCATCGAGACCCGCGCCAAGGGGCCGATCAGGTTCCTCCTTCCACTTCTCCGCGGACGCTTTCAGCGCACCATGACGCGCAGCTTGGCGAGCATCGACTCATTGGTGGGAAAGGGCACCCGGTGAGGAGCACGGGATGGGCACACTCCGGCAATGACGTCCCCGGTGACTCAGAGAGGGGTGTTCCGTGGACGTTCCACCGTCGTCTGTCGCTGAAGCCTCCCTTCGGCCGAGCCGGCAGTGGTGCCCCCAAGCGGCCCACGCTGGGCGATTGGGGGAGGAAGTGCTGGCGCGCCAGGCGGTACTCCCCTTCCCGGCGGGATCGGCGACTCCTAGCGTAGGCCCATGAATCGGAAGCCACTGCGGTGCCGGTTCGGGTTCCACTCCTACGTCCAGCGACACCCGGACGGCGAGCGGCCCTTGGGTCCGGACGACAAGATCTGCCAGCGGTGCGGGAAGCGCACGGGCGCCCCGTTCGGGAAGGCGCCGTGGGTCTTCCCCGGGTGACGTTCTCGGCGGTCGTAGTGGAGGCGTCAGTGGCTTCTGACACGACCTCTGACGCCGAGACCGCCTCACCGCCGGATGCGACTTCGCCGACCGGTCCGGCGTGCGAAGCCGAGCGTCGCGTGTCCTCCTCGACCCGGCGACGTCCGGCGGACTGATCCCGCCGACAACCAACCGCCTCTGACCTTCCGGTCCGGGCGGACCGTGACCTGTGCGAAGGATTCCCCAGCAACCCGCGAAGACCTCCAGTGACGCCCCTTGGCGCGGGCGGTGCAAGCGGCTGGAACGTGGCCCTGAAGCCGCCCTCGGTCTCTGAACGGCCCACTCGGGGACACCTGCGCGATGCCCTAGTGGGCGCGGGGTCGCCATGGCTCGTGCGCGTGCGCGAGCCAGACCATCTCCGGGTCGAGCCCGCGTATCGCCAGCTGGCCTTCGGTCTGCGGCTCGTCGAGCTCGCCGAACCACACCGCTGCGTCGCCGGCGACGACGGCCGGACGCCCGCCGGTCTCGACGACCACCACCTGCGTGCCGGGTGTGTGGCCGGGTGCCGGGAGGAGTCGTAGCCCGGGAAGCAGCTCGAGCTCGCCGTCGGCCGGCACGTACCGCACTCCGGGCGCCTTGACCCACTCGCGGATGGTGTAGTCGTCCTGGCTGCGCGCGTCGTCGAGTTCCCGACGCTGGACGTAGACCGGCTTGCCGGCGAAGAGGTGGTTGCCGCCGCAGTGGTCGAAGTGCAGGTGTGTGTTGACGACCATGTCGATGCCGGCGGGATCGATGTCCTGCTCGCTCCATGGGCGGAGGCGGGGATCCATGTCGGCGACCAGCGGGTGCAACTCCGTCATGCCGGTGTCGACCAGCACCCGCCCATCGGGATGGTCGATGACGTGTACGTAGACCGGCATCAGCTCGCCCCCGGCGAGCAGGTCGGCAACCTGGACCGGCGTGATCGTGGTGGAAGCGGGCGCGTTCACCGTGTACCGACCGGCGGGGTGGTGGTTGGGGCGAGCGTCATGGAGGGCTCCTTCAGCGTGCTTGTGGCTGGCGCGACCTGCTCGAACAGTCCGTGGTCGACCGGCAGATGGCTGCTGAGCGAGGTCACGCTCATGCGTAGACGGTGCGAGCTGTCACGACTCATCGCTGCGATCGGCGCCTCGAAGAAGGATGACCACCGTTCTCGGTCCCGGAGATGGGCCTCAGCGGACTCCGTTGACGGGCGCGGGTGTCCCTGAAGCCGCCCTTGGAGACGCGGGTGGGGCACGAGGATCTGCAGGCAGACGTCAGAAGGGCGGGGGGTCGTCTGGCGGTGGCTGTTCGGGCGGCTGTTCGGGGGTCGGGTGCGGACGCGGGGCCCGGTCAGCTGCGGGTCCGGTGGCCGGCTGGTGCGGGTCACCCCGCTGGGTGCCCGCACCGTGAAGATCCCGTCGGGGGTCGTGGCGTCGGTCCAGCCGGGGGGCGAGGGTCTTGGGCCGGTGGTGCCGGCGGCACCGGCAGCACAGGGTGGCGCAGTCGGTGGCCCCGCCGCGGGCGGGAGGACGTGGTCGGCGTCGGCCCAGCCGGTCCGGTTGTCGCAGCCGGGATGCCGGCAGGTGCGGTCCCGGGTGTGCAGGAACCGGCGCTGCGCGGCGCTGGACTGGTACGCGTCGGTCGGCTCCGGGCGGCCGATGAGCGGGCAGCCGCAGGCCCCGGCCGGAGGGGTGGGGCAGCCGCGGCGGGCCGCCTGCCGCAGCTCCCGCAGCGTGGCGACCGCCTGCGGGGCGCCGGTGCCGTCGGTGCAGGCGAAACCGACCGACCCGTTCGGTGGTGCCTGGAGGCCGATCGCGTCGAGCCGGGCGAGCAGGTCGCGCCCGTGGGCGGCGGTGACCGGGGTGCCGGCCACCGCCCCGGCCGGCCCGGCCACCGCTCCCGGCGGGGTGAACGCGCCCGGCACCGGCGCGCCCGACGCCAGGAACCGGTCGAGGGTCAGCGCCCCCGGCGGCACCGGCACCTCGAGGTGCGCGGCCACCGGGTCGGGCACCCGCCACGGGCGCAGCACCAGATCGGCGAGGACGCCCGAGCGGAGCAGGCCGAGCGGCCGGTCGTCCCCGGCCTTCCTGGCCCGCCGGGCGAGCTCGTCGATGGCCGCCTGGCAGGCCGCGGCCAGCTCGTCGGGCAGGCCGGCGACCAACTCGCTGACCCGTCGCCGACCGGGCGGCGGCGCACGGTCACCGCGCGGTGCGCCCGGTCCCGCCGCCGGTCGGCGTCGCGGGCGGTCAGCTCCGCCCGCAGCCGCGCCTTGACCCGGCGGATCGACAGGTCCGCGGCCTGCGGCAGCACCACCGCCTCGACCGCGGCGAGCACCGCCGGGTCGGTGCCGCGCACCTGCCAGCCCAGTGCCTCGGCGAGGGTGCGGGCCCGCGGCCAGTCCAGCGCCCCGGCCGCCAGCGCGGCCAGGGTGGCCGGCAGCGGCCCGGTCAGCGTCAGCGCGTGCTCGGTCAGCGTGGTCGTCGACGCCCGGGAGCAGTGCAGCGTGAGCGCCAGCTCGTCGGGAAAGAACGCACTCATGCCCTCCGGCGCCGAGTCATCCCCGGCATCCGCCGCCCCCCGGCCCACCGGGCCGCCGGTCGGCCGACGCCGGCCGGTCGGCGGCGAATGCGGCGACCAGCTCCAGCTCGTAGGCCGCGAGCTCGGCCCTGGCCCGCTGCACCCGCTGCAGCTCGGCGGCCTTCTCCTCCGGCGTGCGCGCCCATACCGGCAGCTCACCCAGCGGCGGGGAGGAGGTGGGCGGTGGGCCGAACTCCGGCGGGCACGGCGCGAGGTCGGCCACCGTCAGGCCGACGCCGTACCCGCTCCCGAACACGCCCCCACGCTAGGCCGGGGGTCTGACACTCTTCGGCGTCTGAGCTGCGGATACGCCGTGGAACAGCGGAGGGCCTGCGGAGCAGATGGGCCTGGGTGGATCAGGTCTGCCGCTGCGGGTGCGTCAGACGGGCTGCGGTCCGGACGGCGGGGGAGCCGACGGGTCGGTCGGGCCGGGCACGGGGAAGGGAGCCGGTTCGGGCGGCGGTACGGGGTCCACGGGGGACGGTGTGGGCGAGGGTGGCTGCGGTCCGGGTGGGGGAGGCACGGTCATGGACCGACGCTAGTCCCGCGCCGCGCCACGGGGCAGCTGACCGGCGGCGGTCCGCGCGACGCCCTAGCGTCCGGGGCGTGAGCGGACGCGTGGTCGTGATCGGTGGGGACGCCGCGGGCGGGAGCGCCGCGGCGCAGGCGAAGAAGCGGCGTCCGGACCTGGACGTCGTCGTGTTCGAGCGGGGCCGGGCGACGTCGTACTCGGCCTGCGGCATCCCGTACTGGATCAGCGGTGCCGTGGAGTCCGAGGCCGACCTGATCGCCCGGACGCCCGAGCAGCACCGCGCGATGGGCGTCGACGTCCGGATGCGGACCGAGGTCGTCGGCATCGACCTGGACCGGCGGGTCGTCCACTGGCGGGACCTCGAAGGCGGCGGCACCGGCGTCGAGCCCTTCGACCAGCTGGTGTACGCCACCGGCAGCGTGCCCATGCGGCCGCCGGTGCCGGGGATCGACGTCGACGGTGTCTACGGGGTCCAGACACTCGACGACGGGGTGGCGCTGCGCGCGGAACTCGAGCGGGGCGACCTCCGCCGGGTGGTCGTGGTCGGCGGCGGCTACATCGGCCTGGAGATCGCCGAGGCCTGCCGGATCCGTGGGCTGGAGGTCACCGTCGTGGACCGGTCGGCCACGCCGGTGGGCACGTTCGACCCCGACGTCGGCGAGTTCATCGCCGACGCCGTCCGCAAGGAGGGGATCGACCTGGTGCTCTCCGACCCGGTCGCGGCCATCGAGGTCGACGCCCGCGGCCGGGCGCGGGCGGTGGTCACCGCCAGCGGCCGCGAGCTGCCCGCTGACCTGGTGGTTCTCGGCCTGGGCGTCCGGCCGGCGGTGCGGCTGGCGGAGGAGGCCGGGATCCCGCTGGGCACCACGGGGGGAGTCGAGGTCGACGCGCGGATGCGCACCTGCGTCGAGGGCGTCTGGGCGGCCGGCGACTGTGTCGAGTCCGTGCACCGGCTCTCCGGGCAGCGGGTGGTGGTGGCGCTGGGCACGCACGCGAACAAGCAGGGCCGGGTGGCCGGGATCAACATCGGCGGCGGTTACGCCACCTTCCCCGGGGTCATCGGCACCGCGATCACCCGGATCTGCGATCTGGAGGCGGCCCGCACCGGGTTGTCCACTGCGGAGGCGGAGGCGGCCGGGTACCAGTTCGTCACCGCCGTCGTCGACTCGACCACCAAGGCCGGGTACTTCCCCGGCGCCCAGCCGATCCGGGTCAAGATGATCGCCGAACGGCGCAGCGGGCGGCTGCTGGGTGCCCAGATCGTCGGCAAGGAGGCGGCGGCCAAGCGCGTCGACGCCCTCGCCATCTGCATCTGGAACGAGATGGGCGTCGACGAGATCCTGTCCCTCGACCTCTCCTATGCCCCACCGTTCTCGCCGGTGTGGGACCCGGTGCTCATCGCCGCGCGCAAGGCCTTCGAGGCCGTCGAGGCCGACGTCCGGCTGCTCTGACGCGCGCCCGCCGGCGCCGCACCCGAGGGGGCGCGGCGCCGGCGAGCAGGCCCCGTCCAGAGCACCGCTCCGAGCGTGCGAGGCGTGGGGAGGACGGGGTCCTTCTCCGAGGCGTGGGGGGGTGGTCCTCTCAGGCCGGGTCGACGCGGTCGGCCTGCCGGCCGCGCTGCCCCTCGCTGGCCTCGAACTCGACCCGCTGCCCCTCGTCGAGGCTGCGGTAGCCGCCGCGGTCGGCGATCGCCGAGTAGTGCACGAAGACGTCGGGGCCGCCGTCGTCGGCCTCGATGAACCCGAAGCCCTTCTCCGCGTTGAACCACTTCACCGTGCCGGTGGCCCGGCCGCCGCCCGACGGACGACGGCCCGCGCCGGCGCCGCCGCGGCCGGCGTCCCGGCCACCGTCGCGGTACCCGCCGGAGTCGCGGTCCCGGTACCCCCCGGAGTCGCGGTCGCGGTAGCCACCGCCACGCGGGCCGGCGTCACGGTAGCCGCCACCCCCGCCGCCCCGCTCGGCGGACCGCACGTCCTCGGCCTGCGGGCCGCGCTGGCCCTGGGTGACGTCGAACTCGACCCGCTGGCCCTCCTCCAGGCTGCGGTAGCCCCCGCTGTCGGCGATCGCCGAGAAGTGCACGAACACGTCGGGGCCCTCGTCGTCGGGCTGGATGAACCCGAAGCCCTTGTCGTCGTCGAACCAGGTGACGGTGCCGGTGCTCCGCCCCCCGCGCGACGGCCGGCCGCGGTCGCCGTCCCGCCCGCGGCCCCGATCGCGATCGCCTCCGCGGTCGCGGTCGCCCCCGCGGTCCCGGTCCCGGCCGTATCCGGCGTCCTGGCGCCGCGGGGCGCCGCCGACCGGCCGCACCGTGTCCGCCTGCGGCCCGCGCTGCCCCTCACTCGCCTCGTACTCCACCTGCTGGCCCTCGTCGAGGGTCCGGAACCCACCCTCGTCGGCGATCGCGGAGAAGTGGACGAAGACGTCACGCCCTCCGTCGTCGGGTGCGATGAACCCGAAGCCCTTCTCGGCGTTGAACCACTTCACCGTGCCCTGCGGCATCCAGCTGCTCCTGCACTGCTCGTGACCGGCGGGCCCGTCCCACCGGCCGTCCTCCGGCCACGCTCTCCCGGACGGAGGCGCGGCCGTGCCCTCAAGCCTCCCTCACCCGCCGCACGCCCGAGCGGGCACCCGGCGGGACGCCGGTCACGTCGCGGGGTCCGCGTGCGGCCGGCGGGCGGCGGCCATGCGGTCGAGGCGGTCGTCGAGCAGGTCGTCGAGACGGGCCTCGGCGGCCTCGCACGCGGCGACCGCCGCGGCGCTCGGGGACTGCGCGAACGCCGACCTCGCCGCGCCGAGGTCGCGGTGGGCCTCGGTGATGCGTCGGTCGATCTCGGACACGGGGACGACGGCGGACGTCATGGGGATCTCCGCGGGGGACTCGGACCGGGCCGACTGTCCGAACTCCGGTCGCCGGGTGGACATACCCACCGACGGGCGTTCCCACCCGCCCTGGCCGCGATCTCCCCGGGCGTGTCCCGTTACCGGTGCGGCCACCCGGGTAGGGGTCGGCACTCCAGACGGGCACACCACCGACGGAGGACCAGATGACCACCGACACCGACAACCACTTCGTCGCCCAGGCGGTGCACGACCTCGGCTCGGCCCTGTGGTTCGGCGGGGCGGTGATGGGCATCGCCGGCGTCAACAAGTCGGGCCAGGACCTGTCCCAGGGCCTCGACCGCATCCGGGTGGCCGGCTCGGCGTGGAGCCGCTTCCAGCCCGCGCAGTTCGGCGGCATCGCGGCCACGCTGCTCGCCGGGCTCCGGCTCACCCAGGTGGGGCGACGGCGGATCGCGCTGCAGAAGGGCTTCGGGACGGTGGGCGCGCTCAAGGCCGGCCTGGCCGTGGCCGGTGCCGGCGCGACCGCGTACGCGGCCTACAGCGGCAACCGCATCGGCAAGGCCGCCGAGGAGGCCGCGCGCCAGGGGCAGCAGGTGGAGGTCAAGGACGCGACGCTGCCGACCAGCGGCACCCCGGCGGAGGTCGCGAAGTGGCAGAGCCGGCAGCGGGTGACGCAGTTCCTCGTCCCCGCGCTGGCCGGCGCGAACATCGTGTGCAACTCCTGGCTGGTGCAGTCCTACCGGGCCGGGGCGACGGCGAAGGGCGTCCTGCGGCGGCTGCTGCCCGACTGAACGGCGGCTGCAACCGGCTGCAACGCTCCCGGCCCCGGGCCGCGCCGCGGTGAGCTGCCGTCAGCCCCTCACCGAGGAGGGGGACGACGGACGGAGACGACGCCATGAAGGCAGCCCGGTTCCACGGACGCGGCGACATCCGGGTGGAGGAGGTGCCCGAGCCCCGGGTGCGCCCCGGCACGGTCCTGGTCCAGGTGGAGTGGTGCGGCATCTGCGGCACCGACCTGCACGAGTACCTCGAGGGCCCGATCTTCGTGCCCACCGCCGAGGCGCCGCACCCCCTCACGGGCGAGGGCGCGCCGGTGACCCTCGGGCACGAGTTCGCCGGCGTGGTGGCGGAGGTCGGCGCGGGGGTGGACGACGTCCGGGTGGGCGACCGCGTGGTGGTGGAGCCCTACGTCGTCTGCGGCCGCTGCGACGCCTGCCGGCAGGGCCGCTACAACGTCTGCCGGACGCTGGGGTTCGTCGGCCTCTCCGGCGGTGGCGGCGGCTTCTCCCGCTACGTCGTGGCCGAGCGGCGGTGGGTCCACCCACTGGGCGACCTCGGCACCGACGTCGGCGCCCTGATCGAGCCGCTGGCCGTCGCCTACCACGCCGTCCGGCTCTCCGGCGCGCGGCCGGGGCACTCGGCGGTCGTCTTCGGCGCCGGCCCCATCGGGCTGGTGACGACGGCCGCCCTGCGCGCCGCCGGGGTGGAGGAGGTCGTCGCGGTGGAGCCGGCCGCGGCGCGCAAGCAGAAGGCGGCCGTCGCCGGCGCGTCCGCCGTGCTCGACCCGCGCGAGGTCGACGTCGTCGAGGCGGTCGACGAGCTGACGGAGGGCCGCGGCGCGGACGTCACCTTCGAGTGCGCCGGCGTCGACCAGGTCCTCGCGACCGCGATCCGCTCCACCCGCGTCGGGGGCACGTGCGTCAACGTCGCCATCTGGGGCCACGACGCGCAGGTCGCGATGAACGACCTGGTCTTCCGCGAGGTCAGCGTGCTGGGCAGCCTCGCCTACGCCCACGACCACCCGGCGACGATCGAGATGGTCGCGAGCGGCCGGGTCGACCCGTTCCAGTTCATCACCGGGCGGATCCGGCTCGACGACATCGTCGAGCAGGGCTTCCGCGAGCTGATCGAGAACAAGGAGCAGAACGTCAAGGTCCTCGTGCAGCCGTGAGGGTCAGCCGACCACGACGTCCCAGGGCCGGACCGTCCAGCCGGTGACCAGGCCGTGGACGACGTACGGGTCGGACTCGGCGAACCGCTCGACCACCTCGCGCGGCGCGGTCCACACCAGCAGCGCCCGGTCGTAGGGGTCGGGCAGCGCGCCGGCCATGAGCAGCTCGCCGCGCTCGTGGGCCGCCCGCGCGAGGGCCAGGTGTTCCTCCCGCAGGGCGGCCCGGCGCTGCAGGTAGTCCTCGGCCAGCGTGTACTCCAGGAGCAGGTGCACGCCGGCAGTCTCCCAGGAGGGGATCAGCGCAGCGCGGTCGTCAGCCGCACCGTGAGCCCGTCCGGGCCGGAGCCGATGTCGACGTGGTCGCACAGCTGGCGGGCCAGCCACACGCCCATGCCGCCGCGGGAGAGGTCGTCGCCGTGGGCCGGGCCGTACCCGGCGAACGGGTCGTCCAGGCCCGGCCCGTGGTCGGTCACGGTGCACACGACCCGGTCGGCCGACGTCCACAGCCGCAGGCCCACGGGGGGCGCGCCGTGCCGGAGGGCGTTGGACGTCGTCTCGTCGACGGCGAGCAGGAAGTCCTCGACGACGTCGCGCGGGCCGCCGACGGCGGCGAGCTCGGCGGCGAGGGCGTGCCGCAGCGCGATCGGGTCGGTGACCTCGTCCACGGCCAGCCGCGGAGCGGAGTCCTGCAGCGGCTCCGGCGGTACCGGGAGCCCGCGGAGGTACTCGGCGGGGTCGACGAAGCGCGGGTTGGCCGTGCGCGAGCGGCCCGTGACGACGGTCGGGTGGGTGCGGGCCACGGACTCCAGCACCGACTCGGGCAGGCGCGCGGTGTCGAAGACGCACAGCCCCCACAGCGGCCAGGCGGCGAGCGCGTCGTTGAGCACCGCCTCGTAGCGCTGCCACTCCAGCCACTCGCGCTCGGTGCGCCCGAAGTCGGTCTCGCCGATCACCCGGATGCGCCGCGCGCCGCCGGCGGTCAGCTCGTCGGCCAGCCGCCGGAACAGGGTCACCGCCGCGGGGGTGCGGCCGGCGTAGGCCGCGTCCCGCTCGACCACGTGGACCCGCTCGCCGCCGTCCACGGCGGCCAGGACGACGTCGGTGGTGGCGGGGGAGGCGGCGACGACGACCGCCTCACCGGCGGCCAGGCCCTCCCGCACGAAGGGGACCGTCGCGGCGGCCAGCTCGTCGGAGGACGAGAAGAACAGCGCGTCGTGCAGGTGGCGCGGGCCGGGGACACGGGCGACCCCGTGCTGCAGCACCGTGTCCACCTGTCCGTCGTCCCCTCGTGTCCGGGCCCCCGATCGCCGTACCACGGTAGCCAGGGCAGCGGCGCAGCCGCCCGCCGAGCTGGAGCGGTGTCGCCCACGCCGGGCCTGCGCGCGGGGGCAGGATGGCCGGGTGACCGGCTGCGGGGGGTACGTCGCGCTCGGCGACTCCATCTCCATCGACGACTACTCCGGCGGCCCGGGCCGCGGCGGCGCCAGCCTGCTGTTCGCCAACCGCGACGACGACTTCCCGGAATGGCGCGGGCGCGACCTGCGCAGCACCGCACCCGGGACGACGTTCACCCTCCTGGCGACCGACGGCGCGACGACCGGCACGCTCCTGGACCGCCAGCTGCCCCGGTTCGCGGCACTCCCGACGCCGCCCGCGCTCGTCACGGTCACCATCGGCGGGAACGACCTGCTCGGCGCCTACGGGCACACCGCGGCCGCGCGTGCGGTCGTCGCCCGCGTCTCCGCCGCGCTCGACCGGGCGCTGGCCGCGATCAGCGCGGGCCTGGCCCCTGGCGGCCGGGTCGTCGTCGGCACGGTGTACGACCCCAGCGACGGCACCGGCGACGCGGAGCAGCTGGGCCTGCCGCCCTGGCCGGACGCCGTCGCGCTCATCGCCGAGCTCAACGACGCCCTGCGCCGGGTCGCGGCCGGGCACGGCGCCGCGGTGGCCGAGATCGCCGAGCACTTCCGCGGCCACGGGCTGACGGCCGGTGACCCCCGGCGCGCCGAGGCGCGGCCGGAGCAGCGCGACCTGTGGTTCTGCTCCCTCATCGAGCCCAACGCCTGGGGTGCCGGCGGCGTCCGCGCGGCGTTCTGGGCGGCCCTGCACGGCGGCGGCTGACGGTGGACGCCGCGGGCGCGAGCTGGACCCGCCGGCGGGTGCTCGCCGCTGCCGGGGCGCTCGCCGGCGTGGGTGTCCTGGCCGGGTGCGGGATGCCGCTGCCGGCGGCGCCGGGCAGCACGGACGCGGCCCGCCTGACCGCCCGCCCACAGCGGCAGCCCGGTGCCGTCGCCCCGCCCGCGGCGGGTACGCAGCCGGTGGACCTCGGGGTCGAGCGGCCGCCGCTGCTGCACGTGCCCCCCGGTCTCGCGGCGGGCCGCGCGGCGCCGCTCGTGGTGGCGCTGCACGGTGCCGGAGGGGACGCCGAGGCGGGCCTCGGGGTCCTCGGCGGCCCGGCCGACGAGCACGGCCTGCTGGTCCTGGCACCGGCCTCCCGCGGGTCGACGTGGGACGCGGTCACCGGCGGCTCCGGCGCGGACGCCGCCCTGCTGGACCGGGCCCTGACCCGGGTGTTCGCGGCCGTGCCGGTCGACCCGGCGCGCGTCGCGGTGGCCGGGTTCTCCGACGGCGCCTCGTACGCGCTGGGCCTCGGCCTGGCCAACGGCGACCTGTTCGGCCGGGTGGTCGCCTTCTCGCCGGGCTTCGTGACCGGGGCGGCGCGGGAGGGGCGGCCGGCGGTGTTCGTGTCGCACGGCGACGCCGACGACGTCCTGCCCGTCGAGCGGACCAGCCGGCGGATCGTGCCGGCGCTGCGCGACGAGGGCTACGACGTCACCTACCGCGAGTTCCCTGGCGGGCACGCCGTCCCGCCCGAGGTGGTACGGGAGGCCGTGAGCTGGCTCGCGGGGTGACGGCGACGGCGCGGGGAGCGCGCGCGCCCCAACGGGCGTAGCGTCCGCAACCACCCAGCTTCCGGGGGATCGAGTTCCGGGGGAGCCGATGGCCCTTCTGCGCCGGTTCGGTGCGGCCCGCAGCGCGCTCGGCGCGGCCGCCGGGCTGGCTGCTGCCGGAGCCGTGGCCGGGGCCGGCGTCACCGCCGGGCTCGTGGGCGGCACCGCCGGCCTGGTGGGGGAGACCGCGTCCGTCGCCCGCCGGGGCGCCCGCGCCTCGCTGTCCCTGGCCCACGCCGCCGCGGTCACCGGCACCCGCGCCGTCGGCACCCTGGTCACCGGCGCCGACCCGCTGCCCGACGGGCGGCTGCACGACCTGGTGGACGCCGCGCGCGGGATGGTCGAGCCGCCGCCCGCACGGCACACCCGCCGGGTCTGGGCCGACCGCGGCCGGGTCCAGGTCGAGCTGGTGGCGCCGGACGCGCAGGAGGCCCCGGAGGTCCGCTCCGCGCTGCGCCGGCACCTCGAGCGGCTCGAGGGCGTGGAGTGGGCGACCGTCAACGACGTCGTCGGCCGGGTCCTGGTCGCCTTCGACGAGCGGCGGGTCACCGTCGAGGACCTCGTCGGCACGGTGACCGCCATCGAGAAGGCCCGCGGCGGGCAGGGCCTGTTCCCGGCACGGGAGGACCACCCGGCCGACCTGGAGCCGCTGCTGTCGGCGCTCGCCGCCGCCGGGATCGACCTCGCGGCCGTCGGTGTCGCCTACGCGGCCAAGCTGTCGCCGATCCCGGCGCTCACCCGCCACGCGACCCTCGCCGTCGCGCTGCTGGAGTCCCAGACGTGGCTCAAGCGGGTGCTGTACCGGCGCGTGGGCCCGCACGGCACCGAACTCGCCTTCTCCGGCGTCAGCGCCCTGCTGCACGCGCTCACCCAGAGCCCCACGGTGCCCGCGCTCAACGCCGCCGCCGCGTTCCAGGAGGTCCTGGAGATGCGCGCCCACCGGCAGGTGTGGCGGCGCCGCGAGTGGGAGCTGTGCCGCCCGGAGCCGGACGACGGCGAGCGCGAGCCCCTGACCCCACCCGGGCCGCGGCCGCGCCCCCTGCCGCCCGGCCCGGTCGAGTCCTACACCGAGCGGCTGGCCCCGACCGAGCTCGCCGCCGCGCTCGGCCTGCTGGCGCTCACCGGCCGCCCCGGCCGCTCGGCCGACCTGCTCAAGGCGCTGAACCCGAAGGCCGCCTTCCACGGGCGGGCGGCGTTCGCCACGACGCTGGACCTGCTGCTGTGCCGCCGCGACGTGCTGCCGATGGACGGCTCGGCCTACAAGCGGCTGGACCGGGTGGACACCGTGGTGGTCGACGGCGGGGCGCTGTGCACCGGCCCGCCGGTGGTGCTGGAGGCCACCGCGCAGGCCGAGGAGTGGGACGACGCCCGCGTCTGGTCGGCCGCCGCGCGGCTGGTCGGCGCCCTGGAGGGCGACGAGCCGGAGCACGGCCTGCGGCTCGGGCCGGTCACCTGCACCGACGACGCGCCCGGCGCCGAGGTCCGTGCGGTGTACCAGGGCCGCCGCCGGGTGGGCACGGTGACCGTCGCCCGCGAGCTCGACCCGCACGCCGAGGCGCTGCTCGCCGCGGCCGCCGCGGCCGGCACCCGGCTGGTGCTGACCGCGCACGCCGGCACCCGGGAGGTGGCCGCGGCCGCCGACGAGGTGGCCCCCGCGGACGAGCCGCTGGTGGAGACGGTGCGGCGGCTGCAGGACGACGGGCGCGGCGTCCTCCTGCTCAGCGACACCGACGGCCCCGCGCTGCTCGCCGCCGACGTGGGCGTCGCGCCCGTCCGGCCCGGCTGCTCACCCGCGTGGGGCGCGGACCTGGTGACCCCCCCGGGACTGACCGACGCCTGCCGGGTGGTCGCGGCCACGGCCGCGGCCCGCACGGTCAGCCGGCGCTCGGTGCAGGCCGCGCTCACCGGCAACGTCCTCGGCGCGCTGCTGGCCGCCGTCGGCAGCGAGCGGTACGGGCAGCAGAAGGCGACCTCGCCGGGCAAGACGGCCACGACCGTCGCGATGGTGGGCGGCACCTGGGCCGCCGTCCGGGCCGCCGGCCGCCCGGTGCCGCCGCCCACGGTGCACACCCCGTGGCACGCGCTGGACCCCGACGAGGTGCAGCGCCGGCTGGCCGAGCTCCCGGCCGCCGAGGACGCCCGGCCGGTGCGGTTCCGCCGGCTCCGCGCGTACCCGCTGGTGCGCGGGCCCGCGCGGTTCGTCCGCACCGTCGCCGCCGAGCTGGCCGACCCGCTCACCCCGGTCCTCGGCACCGGCGCCGCGGCCACGGCGATGCTCGGGGAGGCCACCGACGCCGTCCTCGTCGGCAGCGTGACCGTCGCCAACTCGCTGGTCAGCGGCCTGCAGCGGCTGCGCGCGGAGACGGCGCTGGAGTCGCTGCTGCTGGAGCAGGACGTCGTCGTCCACCGGGAGACCGACGGCGGCCGGGAGGAGGTGCCCGGCAGCGCGCTGCGCATCGGCGACGTCGTGCAGGTCGAGCCCGGCGACGTGCTGGCCTGCGACGCCCGGCTGCTGGAGGCGGTCGACCTGGAGGTCGACGAGTCGAACCTGACCGGGGAGTCGCTGTCGGTGGGCAAGGCGGTGCCCGCCACACCGGGGGCCGAGGTCGCCGACCGCGGCTGCATGCTCTTCGACGGCACGACGGTGGTCGCCGGGCACGGGCGCGCCGTCGTCGTGGCGGTGGGGGAGGCCACCCAGGCCGGGCGCGCGGCGCGGGCGGCCGGCGGTGCGGCGCCCCCGGCCGGCGTGCAGGCCCGGCTCGGCGAGCTGACCCGCCAGGTGCTCCCCATGACGCTGGCCGGGGGCGCCGTGGTCGCCGCCCTCGGGGTGCTCTGGCGGCGCCCCCTGCGGGACGCCGTCCGGGACGGCGTGGCGGTCGCCGTCGCGGCGGTGCCCGAGGGGCTGCCGCTGGTGGCGACCGTGGCGCAGCAGGCCGCGGCGCGGCGGCTGTCGCGGCGGGGTGCCGTCGTCCGCAGCGCGCGGGTGCTCGAGGCGCTCGGCCGGGTGGACACCGTCTGCTTCGACAAGACCGGGACGCTGACGGAGAACCGGCTGCGGGTCGCCCGCCTCCTGCCGCTGGACGGCGGGCTCGACGAGGAGGGGCTGCTGGAGCTGGTCGCGGCCGGTGTCGGCAACGGCGACGACCGGGCGCACGAGACCGACCGGGCGGTCGTGGAGGCGGCCGGGGAGCGCGGCGTGTGCCCCGACGGCGACGCGGGGGAGAGCCTGCCGTTCGCCGCGGGGCGGGGCTTCTCCGCGGCCGTGCGCGACGGCCGGCTGGTGGTCAAGGGCGCGCCCGAGGTGGTCGCCGCCCGGTGCCGGGACGCCGGGGACCTCACCGGGCGGGTGCAGGAGCTCGCCGCCGAGGGGTTGCGGGTGCTGGCCGTCGCCGAGCGGGAGTGGGACGGCGGTGACCTGGAGGACGGGGCCCGCGATCTCAGCCTGCGCGGGCTGGTCGGGCTGGCCGACACGGTGCGGGAGTCGTCGGTCGCGGCGGTGCAGCAGCTGCGGGCCGCCGGCGTCCGGGTGGTCGTGGCCACCGGCGACCACCCGGGGACCGCCCGGGCGATCGCCGCGCAGGCCGGTGTCCCGGGGGCCGACCGGGTGGTGACCGGCGGGGAGTTCGCCCGCGCCTCGGACGCCGAGCGGGCCCGCATGGTGCGCGAGACCGCGGTGTTCGCGCGGCTGTCACCGGAGCAGAAGGTGTCGCTGGTGGCCGCGCTGCGCCGGGCCGGGGCGACGCTGGCGATGACCGGCGACGGGGTGAACGACGCCGCGGCGATCCGGCTGGCCGACGTCGGCGTGGGGGTCTCCGGCGCCGAGTCACCGGCCGCCCGCGCCGCCGCCGACCTGGTGCTCACCGACCTGGATCTCACCCGGCTGGTCGACGCCATCGCCGAGGGCCGGGCGATGTGGGCGCGGGTGCAGGACGCCGTCTCGGTCCTCGTCGGCGGCAACGCCGGCGAGGTGGCGTTCACCGTGCTCGGCACCGCCTTCGGCGGGCGGGCGCCGCTGAACACCCGGCAGCTGCTGCTGGTCAACCTGCTCACCGACATGTTCCCGGCGCTGGCCGTCGCCGTGGCCGCGCCGCGTCGTGGTCCCGCCCACCCCGCCTCCGGCGGGGACGACGGCCCGCTGGCCGGGCACCCGCTGGCCGCCGTGCTCGAGGCCGGGCCGCGGCGGGGCTTCGCGCGGGAGGTGCGGCGGATGGTGCTGGTCCGCGGGGCGGCCACCACCGCCGGCGCGACCGGGGCCTGGGCCACGGGGCGGCTCACCGGGTTCCGCGGGCGGGCCGGGACGATGGGGCTGGCCGCGCTGATCACCACCCAGCTGGGGCAGACCGCGTGGGCGGGGCGGCGCAGCCCGCTGGTGCTCGTCACCGCCGCGGGCTCGCTCGCCGTGCTGGCCGCCGTCGTCCAGACCCCGGGCCTCAGCCGGTTCTTCGGCTGCACGCCGCTGGACCCGCTGGCCTGGCTGGTCGTGCTCGGCTGCGCGGCGGCGGGCACGGCGGGGGCCGAGGTCGTGCCGGCGCTGGTGGCGCGGCTGCGCGGGGACCCCGCGGCGATCCCCGCGGGGATCGCCGCGGAGGGGGATCAGCCCGAGTAGCGCCCGGCGGGCTCCCGCGCGGGCAGGGCGTCGAGCGAGCGGCGCACGGCCTGGACGACGTCCCCGGCCACGAACAGGTCGTCGGTGGAGGTGGCCCGGGCCCGGCGGACGGCCTGGGTGAACTCGTCCAGGCAGGCCCGTGCCCGGGCGAGGGCCCCGGGGTCGGCGGCGGCGTCCTCCACCGAGCGCAGCGCGGCGGCCAGCGCGGCCAGCGTGCGGGACGCCGGCGGGCGCAGCGCCGGGCCGAGCGCCACCCGCTCGAACTCGGCCCGCTCGGTCTCGGCGACCACCTGGGTCAGCTGCTCGACCAGCAGGCTCAGCCGCTCCAGCGCGCGGGCCTGCCGGTACTGCGCCTCGGCGGCGTCGCGGTAGCGGCGGGCCCGGCGGTTGCCCTTCCGGGCCTCGGCGGCCTGCTGCACCGCCGCGCGCATCTGGGCCAGCACCGGGTCGATCCGGTGGGTGCGCCGCCGCCACTCGTCCTCGGTGGGCGGGTGGTCCTGCTGCAGCCCGTCGGCGAGGTCCTCGAGCTGGCCTGCCAGGGTGTCGCGCAGTGCCGCCAGCCGCTCCTGCGCCGGGGCCAGCGGCAGCGGCGGGAACGCGGCGGTGACCGCGAGACCGATCGCCGCGCCCACGGCGGTGAGGCCGGTGTAGGCCAGCACGAAACCGCTGTCCTGGGTGCCGAGGACCAGCACGAACAGCGCCGAGGTCGCCGTCCAGCTGCCGGAGCTGCCCAGCCGCCGCCAGCCGGCCAGCAGCACGCTGACGGCCACCACCAGGGCGAGGGCGCCGAGGCCGTCCCCGAGCACGGCCGACATCCCCAGGGCGAGGGCGGCGCCGAGGGCGATCGCGGCGACCGACTGGACCGAGTCCCGGACCGAGCCGGACAGCGTCGTCGAGGTGGCGATCACCGCGCCCAGCGGTGCGTAGTACGGGTACTCCTGAGCCGGGTCGAGGGGGAGCACGCCCGCCACGTGCCAGGCCAGCGCCGCGGCCAGCGCCGCCTTGACGGCCAGCCCCAGCCGCGGGTGGCGCGCCCAGGTCCGCCGCACCCGCCCCGGCCACCCGGCCCACCGCCCGGGGACGGCGGTCACCGGCCCAGGTGCGCCCGGATCGCGGCGACCACCATCCGGTGGTCGTCCAGCTGCGGCAGCCCGGAGACGACGACGGCGCCGACCGGGCCGACCGAGCGGACGGTGACCGGGAACGCGCCGCCGTGGGCCGCGTACAGGGCGGGGTCCAGGCCGAACTCCGCCTCGAACGTCGTCCCCCGCTCGATCGAGGCCTGCCGGACGTAGAGGCTGCTGTGCCCGAACCGCTGCACGACGCGGGTCTTGCGCTGGATCCAGGAGTCGTTGTCCGGGCTGGTGCCGGGCAGCGAGGCGTGGAAGAGCTGGTGGCCGTGCCGGCTGACGTCGACCGCCACCGGCGCGCCGGCGCGCCGGGCGGCCGCGACCAGCGCCGCCCCGAGGTCCCAGGCGTCGTCGTTGGTGAAGCCGGCGAACTGCAGCTCGGCCTCCTCGGCGGCGAGCTCGGCGAGGGAGGGGGAGGAGTCGGCCATGCCCCTTCCTACCGTCCGGCGCGGCAAGCTGGAGCGGGGGTGCCACGGGCGGCGCCCGGGGCGGACGAGGTGGGCCATGAGGTGGACCGAGCGGGTCGACCGGTTCCAGCGGCGGCACCCGGCGGCGGGGTTCCCGATCGCGGTGCTCTACAAGTTCATGGACGACGACGGTCACTTCCTGGCCGCCCTCGTCACCTACTACGGCTTCCTGTCGCTGTTCCCGACGCTGCTCCTGCTCGCCACCGTGCTGGGCCTGCTGCTCGCCGGCGACCCGGCGCTGCAGCAGCGGCTGCTGGACTCGGCGCTGGGGGAGTTCCCGGTGATCGGGCCGCAGATGGCGCGGCCGGAGGGGCTCGGCGGCGGGTTCACCGGCCTCGTCGTCGGCGGGCTGGTCGCGCTCTACGGGGCCCTGGGCATGGGGCAGGCCATCCAGCACGCGATGAACACGGTGTGGGCGGTGCCACGGCACAGCCGGCCGGACCCGATCACCTCCCGCGGGCGCAGCCTGCTCCTGCTGTGCACCCTGGGCCTGCTGGTGCTCGCCAGCACCGTCCTCTCCGCCCTCGGCAGCGGCGCGGCGGCCTACGGCGGCGGGTTCAGCGGGTGGCTGCACGTGCTGCTGACGCTCGCCTCGGTGCTGGCCAACGCCGCGGTCTTCGTGCTCGGGTTCCGCATCACCACCGCGCGCCGGCTCACCACCCGGCAGGTGCTGCCCGGCGCGGTCACCGCCGCGGTGCTGTGGCAGCTGCTGCAGTCGTTCGGCGGCGTCTACGTCGCCCGGGTGGTCGCCAACGCCAGCGCCGTCGACGCGGTCTTCGCCCTCGTCCTCGGGCTGATCGCGTTCATCTACCTCGCGGCGGTCGTGCTGATGCTGTGCGTGGAGATCGACGTCGTCCGGGTCGACCACCTCTACCCGCGGGCGCTGCTCACGCCGTTCGTCGACCACCAGGACCTGACCGAGGGCGACGAGCGGGTCTACTCGGACGCGGCGCGGGCCCAGCGGGCGGTGCGGCACCAGGAGGTCGACGTCCGATTCGAGTCCGGGGACGACGGGGCGGCCTGACCGGCGGGAGGCGGTGGCCGCTCGTCCTCCCGTCGAGACCACGCGATCTCGCACGGCCGGGCGGCCAGAACGGTGCGAGATCGCGTGAACTCGCCGGTCGTGGACCCGGGCACGGGGGGCTTGACCTCGAGTGCACTCGAGGTCCGACGCTCGCGGCACGGGAAATCGGTGGCGGGCCGATGACTCCGGCGCGCACATTCCGTCGGAGGGACAGAGGACGCTGCGACGCACACACCGCTCAAGGGAGTCGGGATGACCGCAGGGAGCACACTCGCCATCGAGGCGACCGGCCTGGCCAAGTCGTTCGGGGACACCCGGGCCGTGGCCGGCATCGACCTCGCCGTCCCGGCCGGCGCCATCTACGGCGTCCTCGGGCCCAACGGCGCCGGCAAGACCACGACGATCCGGATGCTGGCCACGATCGTCCCGCCCGACGCCGGCAGCGCCCGGGTCCTCGGCCACGACGTGGTCACCGAGGCCGACGCCGTGCGCGGCCTGGTCAGCCTCACCGGGCAGCTGGCCTCGGTCGACGAGGAGCTCACCGGCCGGGAGAACCTCGTCCTCATCGGCCGCCTGCTGGGCCACCGCCGGGCCGCCGCCCGCGCCCGGGCCGACGAGCTCCTCGAGGCCTTCGGCATCGCCTCCGCCGCCGGCAAGCTGGTCAAGCACTACTCCGGCGGCATGCGCCGGCGGCTGGACATCGCCGCGAGCATCGTCGTCACCCCGCAGCTGGCCTTCCTCGACGAACCCACGACGGGGCTGGACCCGCGCTCGCGCGGTCAGGTCTGGGAGATCGTCCGGGCACTGGTGGCCGAGGGGACGACGGTCCTGCTCTGCACCCAGTACCTGGAGGAGGCCGACCAGCTGGCCGACGGGATCGTGGTCATCGACCACGGCCGGGTGATCGCCGAGGGCACCCCGGGCCAGCTCAAGGCCTCGGTGGGCACCGGCTCGCTGCACGTGCGGCTGCTCGACCCGGCGCAGCGCGGCGAGGCCGCCCGGGTCCTCGAGGCCACGGTCGGCAGCGTGGTGCTGGAGCCCGACCCGGCCGCGCTCTCGGCGGTCTGCCCCGACGCCCGGCTCGCCGCGCTCGGCATGGGCGAGCTGGGCCGCGCCGGTCTCGGCATCGCCGAGTTCTCCCTCGGCCAGCCCAGCCTGGACGAGGTGTTCCTGGGCCTCACCGGCCACGCGGCCGAGGAGCCGCCCACCGCGACCCTCGAGGAGCAGGCGTCATGACCGCCACGACCACCCCGGGCACCACCGACACCGCCGCGGTCCGCCGGGCGATCGCCTCCACCGCGCGGCCGCCCCGGCCGGGCCCGCTGTCGACCGCGCTGACCTTCGGCTGGCGCGGGATGCTGAAGATCAAGCACGTCCCCGAGCAGCTGATGGACGTCACCATCACGCCGGTGCTGTTCGTGCTGATGTTCACCTACCTGTTCGGTGGTGCCCTCGCCGGCTCGACCAGCGCCTACCTGCAGTACGTGCTGCCCGGCATCCTCGTCATGTCGGTCGTCTTCACCACCGTCTACTCCGGCGTCGCGCTGAACACCGACCTCACCAAGGGCGTCGTCGACCGGTTCCGGTCGCTGCCGATCTGGCGGCCGGCGCCGCTGCTGGGCGCCCTGCTCGGGGACAGCGTCCGGTACGTCGTCGCCGGCACGGTGATCCTCGTGCTGGGCGTCGTCCTCGGGTACCGGCCGGAGGGCGGGGTGGCCGGGGCGCTGCTGGCGCTCGGGCTGGTCGTCGTCTTCTCCTTCGGGCTGTCGTGGGTGTACTCCGCGCTCGGCCTGGTGCTGCGCTCGCCGAGCGCCGTCCTGAACGGCGGGTTCATGGTGCTCTTCCCGCTGACGTTCCTGTCCAACGTGTTCGTCGACCCGTCCACCCTGCCCGGGCCGCTGCAGGCGTTCGTCGACGTCAACCCGATCTCGGTGCTGGCCACCGCGTCCCGCTCGCTCATGGCCGGCACCCCGGACGGCACCGCGATCGCCGTCTCCCTGGCCGTGGCCGCCGCCCTGACCGCCGTGTTCCTCCCCGTCACGACCCGCCTCTACCGCAGCCGCTGAGGGCTACCGTGACGGCCGTGGTGCCGTCGGACCCGGAGCCGTCGGGATCGGTGCGGCCGCTCGAGGAGTCGATCCGCACCGACCTCCGCGGCGCCATGACCTACGCCGACTACCTCGACCTGGACCACCTGCTGGCCGCCCAGCACCCGCGCAGCGTTCCCGAGCACCACGACGAGCTGCTGTTCATCGTGCAGCACCAGACCAGCGAGCTGTGGCTGAAGCTGGTGCTGCACGAGCTGCGGGCCGCCTGCCGCCACCTGGCCGGCGACGAGCTGGCGCCGGCGCTCAAGTGCCTGGCCCGGGTCAAGAACGTGGAGCGGACCCTCATCGAGCAGTGGTCGGTCCTGGCCACGCTGACCCCGCGGGAGTACGCCCAGTTCCGCGGCGCGCTCGGCAACGCGTCCGGCTTCCAGTCGCACCAGTACCGCGCGGTCGAGTTCGTCCTCGGCAACAAGCACCCCGGGATGCTGGCGGTGTTCGACCGGGAGCCCGCCGCACGGGCCCTGCTCGCCGAGCTGCTCGGGACGCCGACGCTCTACGACGAGTTCCTCCGGCTGCTGGCCCGCCTGGGCCTCGCCGTCCCGCGCAGCGTGCTGCAGCGGGACGTGCGGCAGCCGTGGGCGTACCAGCCGGACCTCGTCCCGGTCTTCCGCGGGGTCTACGAGTCCCCGGACGCGCCGTGGGGGGTCTACGAGGCCTGCGAGAGCCTGGTCGACGTCGAGGACAACTGGCAGCTGTGGCGGTTCCGCCACCTGCGCACGGTGCAGCGGACCATCGGCGCCAAGACCGGGACCGGCGGCTCCTCCGGGGTGGGCTTCCTGCGCCGGGCCCTCGACCTCACCTTCTTCCCGGAGCTGTACGCCGTCCGCACCGTCATCGGCACCGGTGCGGAGGGTGCGGCGGGAGGACCGGGCTGACGCCGGGCCGCGGCGGCGGACCACCCGGCTCCCCTTGTGCCCTCCCCGGCCGGCGGGTGAGCATGGGCCCCTGGCGCACCCGGCGAGGAGGAGCCGACATGGAGCCCGACCCCAGCGAACCGACCGGCGACCTCTCCTACGACATGGCGCACGAGGTGACCGGCGCCCGGCCCCAGTCCCAGGGCGAGACCCCGCGGAGCCCTGCGGCCAGCGGCCGCGACGACGCGGCCGGGGACTACGGCTACGACGAGGCGCACGACTTCCGCCGCTGACGCCGGGCGTGGCCACGCCGGACCGGGGTAGGGAGCGGGGACCCTCGTCCCCGGGAGCGTCGTGGCCGACCGCAGCTCACCCCGATCCGTCCTCGGTGCCCTGAAGGACGGCCTCGTCCGCGCGCCGGAGCTGCGCACCGACGACGACCGTTCGGCCTCCCGCCTGGAGCTCTTCTTCGACCTGGCCTTCGTCCTCGTCGTCGCGGAGCTGGCCATCGACTTCCGGGCCGACGTCACCTGGCACGGCGAGCTGGTGTTCGCCGGGCTGTTCACGACCGTGTGGTGGGCGTGGGTGAGCGCCACCCTCTACGCCAACCGCTTCGACCACGACGACGTCGTCTACCGGCTGCTCAAGCTGGGCTCCATGGCCGCCGTCGTCGGGATGGCTGCCACCGCCACCGAGGCGACCGGCACCTACTTCGGCGTCTTCGTCGGCTGCCAGCTGGTGCTGCGGGCGACGCTGTTCCTGCAGTACTCCCGCGCGTACTGGCACGTGCCCGGTGCCCGGCCGATCGCCCGCCTCTACATGGTCGGCACCGCCATCGGGGCGCTGCTGTGGGCGGTGTCCCTCGCGGTGCCGCGGCCGATCGGGTTCGCCCTGTGGGCCGCCGCCGTCCTGGTCGAGGTCCTGGTGCCGCTGCTGGCCACCCGGTCGTCGGCCGACGTCCCGCTGCACGTCGAGCACCTGCCCGAGCGGTTCGCGCTCTTCGTCATCCTGGTGCTCGGCGAGTCGGTGGCCGGCATCGCCCACGGGCTGCACGACGCCCACTGGACCGGCTCCGGGCTGCTGGTCGCGGCGCTCGGCTTCGTCCTGGCCGCGGGGCTGTGGTGGAGCTACTTCGACCTGGCCGGGGCCCGCGCCAAGCAGTTGCTCAGCGAGGTGGGCGGCGAGCGCAGCGACCACTCGCACGACGTGTACGTCTTCGGGCAGCTGCCGCTCACCCTCGCGCTGGCCACCGTCGGCGCGGGGCTGGAGCTGGCCGTCGTCCAGAGCGGCGAGGGCGAGGTGCCGACCGGCACGCGGCTGGTGCTGGCCGGTGGGGTGGTCGTCTACCTGCTGTCGGTCACCGTCACCGAAGTGGGGATGTCCAAGCGGGGGGCGCGGCGCGGGTGGTGGTGGCCGGCCGCGGCGGCCGCCGTCGCCGCCGTGGACGTCGCGCTGGAGCTGCCGGCCTCCATCGTGGTGGGCGCGCTGGCCGCGGTCGTCGTCGCCGTGGTGGTCGTGGGGCTGGCGGAGCGGGCCACCGGACGGATGGGGGTCGAGGAGGTCTGAGGGAGGACCCCGTCCTCCCCGTCCTCCGCAGGCCCAGGCGGGACCCGGGACGGGGCCGGCGGTGCCCCGGGTTCAGCGCGCCCGGCGGGCGAGCAGCCGGCGCACCCGGTCGGGGAGGAAGAGGAGGAGCAGCGCGAGGTAGCCGACCGCGGGGACGGCGACGCCGACGACGAGGGCCAGCACGAAGGTGCCGGTGACCAGGAGCGCCCCCGGCAGGTCGTCCTCCGCCGGGTCGGCGCCGGCGCGGCGCAGGTACGGGCGGCGGACGAGGGAGTGGGTGAGCAGGGTCAGGCAGGCCGAGCTCAGCGTCATGGTCCCGATGTAGATCCCGATCGCGAGCCGGGCGTTGCCGTACACCGCCGCCACCTCGGTGGCGAAGGGCAGCAGCACGATCGTCAGCGTCCAGACCAGGTTGACCAGCACGAACGGCATGTCGTAGGAGCCGACCCGCTCGACGATCCGGTGGTGCACCAGCCAGAGCTGCGCGATGACCGCGAAGCTCAGCGCGAAGGCGCCGAACCGGCCGGCCTCGTCGGCGAGCAGGTCCCCGAGGTCGACGGTCGCGCCCTCCTCCGGGATGACGTCGACCAGCGGGAGCACCAGCAGGGTGATGGCGATCGCCACGACCGCGTCGAGGAAGGTGATCAGCCGGTCGAGGCCCCGGTCGGTGCGCACCCGCCGCAGGCTAGGGCGTGTCCGACGGACCCATGCCGACGGGAGCGCTGGTCAGGGTGATGCTCCGCAAGGCCGACGGAGTGTCGGATACCGGGTTTGTCTCCGACACTCCGTCGAACGCAGCGGAGCGCCGCCTGGGCGGCGTTCCCGAGGCTGGAGGTCCGTCGGACACGTCCTGAGGGCGCGCGCTGCGGGGCGGGGCGGTCGGGGCGCCCCTCGGCAGGGTAGGGGCCCGGCATGCGGGAGCGACCAGGCCACGGCGAGCGGTCCGGACCCCGGGAGGACCGCATCCGGCTGCCGGACGGGCGGGCGCTGGCCTACGCCGAGTACGGCGACCCGGCGGGCCGGGTGGTGCTCGGCTGCCACGGCTCGCCGAGCTCGCGGCTGGAGCGCCACGTCGAGGACCCCGAGGACTACCGGCGCTGGGGCGTGCGGTTCGTCGTCCCCGACCGGCCGGGCTTCGGCCGGTCCGACCCGCAGCCCGGACGGCGGGTGACCGACTGGCCCGACGACGTCGCGCGGTTGCTGGACGCCCTCGGGATCGGCGAGTTCGCCGTCCTCAGCCTCTCCGGCGGCGCGGCCTACGCGCTGGCCTGCGCCGCCGCGTTCGGACCGCGGGTGCGGGCGGTCGGCGTGCTCGGCGGGGCGCCACCGCCCGACGTCCCGTGGCCCTGGCCGCCGTGGGTGCCGCGCCGGCTGCGGGCGGCCGCGCACCGGCCCTCGCCGGCGGCGGCGCTGCTGCGGCCGCTGTTCGCCCCGCTGACGCTGCGCCCGGCGGCGATCCCGCGCTACCTGCAGGCCCGGCTCAGCCCGGCCGACCGGCGCGTGCTCGGGCGCCCGGAGGTGCGGCACGTCCTGGCCGAGACCTTCACCGAGGGGCTGCGCAACGGCGCGGCCCCGCTGGCCGAGGACCGCGCGCTGCTGTTCCGGCCGTGGGGGTTCCCGCTGTCGTCGGTGCAGCAGCACGTGCACCTCTGGCACGGCACGCAGGACTGGCAGGTGCCCGTGGGGCTCGGCCGGGTGCTGGCCGCGATGCTGCCCCGCTGCACGGCGCACTGGCTGCCCGGCGAGGGGCACTTCGCCGTCTTCGACCACGCCGCGGAGGTCCACGGGGCACTGCGGCCCTGACCTGGCGGGGGAGGATGCCGGCGTGCCCCGGCTGCTCGTCGTCCACCACACGCCCTCCCCGTCGCTGCAGGCCGTGCTGGAGGCGGTGCGCGAGGGCGTGGCGATGGTCGAGGAGGTCGAGCTGGACGTGCGGCCGGCCCTGTCGGCCGGTGCCGCCGACCTGCTCGCCGCCGACGGCGTCCTGCTCGGGACGCCGGCCAACATCGGCTACATGTCCGGGGCGCTCAAGCACTTCTTCGACACCGTCTACTACCCGTGCCTGGACGCCACCGCCGGGCTGCCCTACGGGGTGTACGTGCACGGCAACGACGACACCGCCGGCGCGCTGCGCAGCATCGAGACCGTCACCGGTGCGCTGCGGTGGAAGCAGGTCGCCGCGCCGCTGAGCCTCACCGGCGCACCCGGCCCGGCCGACCTCGAGGCCGCCCGCGAGCTGGCCGCGACCGTGGCGGTGCAGCTGTAGCTCACCCGGGCCGCGTCGGCGGCGCCGCGGTCGGGGGCGCGTGCCGCGGCGGCACCTCGGTGAACAGGTCGACCAGGGCGTCCCAGCGGGTGCGCCGGCCGGCCGGGAAGCGGGCCTCCGAGCGGGCCCGCCGCCGGGAGCCGGGCCGGTAGCGCCGGTGGGCCCAGAACGAGCCGGGGCGGGCCAGCCGTACCGCCCCGACCAGGGCGACCAGCGGGACGAAGACGCCCACGACGCCCAGCACCACCCGGCCCTTGAGGATCGCGGCGAGGGCGAACAGCAGGTTGACCACCACCGTCACCCACAGCACGGTCGCGCCACCGGCCGGGTCGGCGTCGAAGGGGTTCGCACCGACGAGCAGCAGGCTCCCGACGACCAGCGCCACGAGGACGGCGTCGATCGAGCTGCGGCCCTGCCGGCTCCAGTAGACGTCCTCCAGGTGCAGCCACAGCGCGAACTCGTCGAGGGTGAGGGCCGCGCCGGCGCCGAACAGCACCGCGAGCACCTGCACCCAGGGCGGTTCGGGCTGGTAGGTGAACTCCAGGGTGCCCGTGCCCAGCAGCAGGAAGATCCCGTACACCTCGTGGTGCACGTGGACGCCGCCGACGCTCGCGTCGCGGAACGGCCCGCGGCCGGTGCGGATCGCCCGCGTGATCAGCCGGGTGGCCAGGAACGTCAGCAGGAACGCCAGCACCATCCAGCCGACGACGGCTCGGCGCTCGGCCAGGCCGGGCAGGATCTCGAGATCGACGTCCACCCGCCACCTCCGCGCTCGCGGACCCCGGCCGTCGCCGATGGTGGTGCCGGCGTGCGTCCGCCGACAAGCGGGTCAGCCGCCGGCCGGACGCAGCGGGACCGCCTCGCCGGGCCGGGTTCCTCGCTACGCTCCGCGCGTGCCACCGGCGGCCGGATCCCTCGCCCGCTGGCTGGAGCTCGTGGGCGACGTCCTGCACCGGCCGGCCGGGGAGGGGTTCCCGCACCGGGAGGTGGCGGAGCTGCTGCAGGACTCCTTCGACGCCGCCTGCTGCTCCCTGCACGTGGTGGACGGGACCTGGGTCGACAGCGTCGCCGGGTGCTGGCCGGCCGGCTACCTGCCGTCGATCCCGTCGCTGGAGCGGCCGCCGGACGCGACGTGGCACCCGCTGATGCGCTGGTACGCCACCACGCGCAGCACCGGGCCGCAGACCCTGGGCGCGGTGCCGACGACGATCGCCGACCGGTCCCTCAGGGGCCGGTGGGCGGCGTTCGCCCGCCCGCTCGGGATCACCCACCAGCTCGCGCTGCCCCTGCTCGGGGACGGCGGGGTCGAGACCTACCTGCTCAGCCGTCCGGACGGCGACTTCCGGGACGCCGACACCGCGCTGGCCACCGTGGTGCAGTCGGCGCTCGGTGCCCTCTACCGGCAGCACCGGCTGCTGGCGGGGCGGGCGACCCCGCCGCCGGAGGGTGCGACGGACGTCGGGCTGACCGGGCGCGAGACCGCCGTCCTCCGGCTCCTCGCCGACGGCCTCACCGCCGCGTCGATCGCCCGCCGCCTCGGCTGCTCGCCCCGGACGGTGCGCAAGCACCTGGAGCACCTCTACCGGAAGCTCGGTGTGGGGGATCGGCTGATGGCCGTCCAGGGGGCGCGGCAGCTCGGCCTCCTCTGACCCCGTCCCGCGGACCGGCGTGGACACGGCCGGCCGGAGGGAGTACTACGGTCCCGCTCGCGGGGGACGGCACGAGGAGGCCGCCCGATGGACACCACCCCCACGGTCCACCCCGGCAACGCCGCCCAGCTGCGCGCGTGGGACGGCGACGAGGGCCGCCGGTGGGCCACGCACGCCGACGTCCTCGAGCGGTCGACCGCCGGGTACGACGCCGCCCTCTGGGACGCCGCCGCCCTGACCCCCACCGACCGGGTGCTCGACGTCGGCTGCGGCACGGGCAGCACGACCCGGGCCGCCGCCCGGCAGGCCGGCGCCGGGACGGTCCTCGGGGTCGACCTCTCCGGCCCGATGCTCGAGGTGGCCCGCCGCCGGGCGGCGGCCGAGGGGCTGACCAACGTGTCCTTCCTGCAGGCCGACGCGCAGGTCCACCCGTTCCCCGAGGCGTCGGTCGACGTCGTCGTCAGTCGGGCCGGCGCGATGTTCTTCGCCGACCCGGTCGCGGCCTTCACCAACCTCGCGCGGGCGCTGCGCCCCGGTGGCCGGCTGGCCCTGCTGGTGTGGCAGGGCGCCGACCGCAACGAGTGGTTCCGCGCGCTGACGACGGCGCTCGCGGCCGGCCGGGAGCCGCCGGCGCCGCCGCCCGGAGCACCCGGTCCCTTCGCGTTCGCCGACCCCGCGCGGGTGCGGGAGGTGCTGACCGCGGCCGGCCTCGCGGAGGTGGCGGTCGCGGGTCACGAGCAGCCGGAGTGGTTCGGCCCGGACGCGGCGGCCGCGGAGGACCTCGTCCTCGAACTGCTCGGCTGGCTGCTCGACGACCTCGACGAGGCCGGGCGGGCGGCGGCGCTCGCGGCCCTCCGGGACACCCTGACCGCCCACGAGCAGCCCGACGGCGTGCGGTTCGCCTCCGCCGCCTGGCTGGTCACCGCGCGCCGCCCCGCGTGAGGCCTCACCGGGCCAGGAAGTGCACCCCGAGCCACACCCAGGCGAGCAGCACCGCGATCCGCCCCGGGGTGGTCCGCATGGCGGCGGCGACCGCCTCGCCCACGGTCGCCGGCGCCGCGCCGCGGCGCGCGGCGACCTCCAGCGCGAGGGCGGCGACCAGCAGGACGGCGAACCCGGCGGCGCCGGTCACCCCGGCCGCCGGGGGCCGGGGCGGGTGGCCAGCCAGGCGCCGGCGGCCAGCCAGCCGAGGACGGCGGTGCCGCGCAGCAGCGGGGCGGCGAGGACCGGGTCGGCCAGGTCGCTGAGCGTGGGCAGGTCGTCGTCGGCCAGGGTGACCAGCTCCCAGGCGGCGGCCGCGGCCAGCCAGCCGAGCCACGGCAGCCCCCGCCGGCCGACCGGCGCCGCCGCCGCGCCCGCGCGCCGGCTCAGCCCCGCCGCGGTGACGACGGCCGCGGCGGCGGCCACGGCGAGCAGGGCGCCGGTGGACAGCTCGCCGGTGACGGCGACGGCGGCCGCGCACGCCACGGCCGCCGTGGCGCAGGTGAGCCGGCGCGCGGAGCGGGAACACCGCATCCGTGCATGCTGGCGCAGCCGACCGCAGGAGGGTGCTGGTCCTCGCCGCGACGCTGGTCCCGGTGCTCGGCGCGTGGAACAACCTGGTCGTGCACCGGCTCCCGGGCCGGCCCGGGTCCTACGTGGTGGCCAACGTCGCGGCGGCGGCCGTGCTGCTCGCGGCCGCCCGTGCCGTCGGGCTGTCGTGGGCCGAGCTCGGCCTGGACCGCCGCCGTCTCGCGGCGGGCGCGCGGTGGGGCGGGGCGTGGGCCGCGGTCGTGGCGGCCGGCTACGGCACGGCGCTGGGGGTCCCCGCCCTCCGGCCGCTGCTGGTCGACGCCCGGGTGGCCGGCCTCGACGGCGGGGAGCTCGCCGGGCAGGTGCTCGTGCGGATCCCGTTCGGGACCGTCCTGTGGGAGGAGGTCGCCTTTCGCGGGGTCCTGCTGGCCGCGCTGGGCCGGCTGCTCTCCCGGCGGGGCGCGGTCGGGGTCTCCGCGGCGCTGTTCGGCCTGTGGCACGTCCGGCCCACGCTCGGGGCGCTGGTGGTCAACGACCTGGCCGGTGGGCCGCTGGCGCGCACCGGCGCGGTGCTGGTGGCCTGCCTGGGCACCGCGGCCGCCGGTGTCCTCTTCGCGGAGCTGCGGCTGCGCAGCGGCAGCCTGCTCGCCCCGGCCCTGCTGCACCTGGCCACGAACTCGCTGGGCGTGCTGGCCGGCGCCGTCGCGGGACGGCTCGGCTGACGCAGGTCGGCCGCCGTGCAGGCTCCTGCCGGCCCCGTCCAGGGTCCCGCCCTGAGCTTGCGAAGGGTGGGGAGGACGGGGTCCTCCCACGGTGAGGAGGACGGGGTCCTCTCTAGACTCGCCTCCGATGACGACGGTGAGGTGGCGGGCGGCGCTCGCCGTCCTCGCCCTGGTCGCCGGCGCGGCGGCGGTGTGCACCAACCTGGCGCTCTTCCCGCTGTACTCCCTCAACCGCGACGACTCCGTCTACGTCGCGATGGCCCGGCTGATCGAGACCGGCGCGGTCACCCTCCCCGCCGACGCCGACCCCTTCCGCCCCTGGGCCTCGGCGGTGGTCGGCGACCGGGTGGTGCTGAAGTACAGCCCGCCCTGGCCGGCCGTGATCGCGGCCGGCGAGCTGCTGACCGGCTCGCCGCGGGCGGCCCTCGCGGTCAGCGCCGCGGCGGCTGCGGTCCTCGTCGCGCTGTTGACCGCCGAGGTGCTCCGCGACCGGGCCGTCGCCCTGACCGCCGGCGCGCTGTTCGCGCTGTCCCCGGTCGTCGTCGTGCAGAGCGGCACCTACCTGCCCTATCTGCCCTCCCTGGCGCTGGGCCTGGGTGCCGCCGTGCTGCTGCTGTCGGGGACGCGGCTGGGCTCGACGCCCCGGCTGGTCACGGCCGGGGTGGTGGCGGGGGTGGCGGCCTTCGCCCGGCCCTTCGACGCGCTGCTCACCGTGGCGCCGTTCGGGGTCGCCGTCCTGCTGGCGCGGGAGCGCGGCGGGCTGTCCCGGGTCGGCGTCGTCCTCCGGGTCGCGGCCGGGGCGCTGCCGGTCCTGGCGCTGACGCTGGTCTACAACGCGGTCGTCGTCGGCGGCCCGTTCCGGCTGCCGTTCACCGTCACCGGCCCGCAGGACACCTTCGGCTTCGGCGACCGCGGCGTCTTCCCGCGGTACACGGTGCGCTTCACGGCCGCCGACGGCGTGGCCGGCGTGCTGGCCAACCTGCGCGGGACGCCGGGCTGGGTCGCGGGTGGGCTGGTGCTCGTGGCGCTCGCCGTCCTCGGCCTGGTCCGGACGCGCGGCGCCGCGCGCTGGGCGGTCGCGGCGCTGGCGGTCGTCGTCCCGCTGGGCTACCTGCCGTTCTGGGGGCCGTGGGCGATGGGCACGCAGTGGCAGGGCCTGGCGCTGTTCGGGCCCTTCTACTGGCTGCCGGTCGTCGTCCCGCTGGTCGTGTTCGGCGCCGCGGGCCTGGCTCGGGTGGCGAGGCGGCGGCGGTCCCTGGCAGCCGCCGCCGTCGCGGCCATGGTCGGGCTCACCGCGCTGGCCGTGCCGGGCCCGGTGACCGGCAACCGGGAGGTGACCGCGGAGTACCGGGCGGTGCAGCAGGCGGTGACGGACGCAGGCCTGGACGACGCGCTGCTGTTCCTGCCGCGGCGGGGGGACCTGGGCTTCGACAGCGACACCCCGTTCCTGCACAACGACCCGGCGCTGCGGCAGCCGGTGCTCTACGCCGAGCAGCGCGGCGCGGCGGACCTCGCGCTGGTCGGGCGCTTCGCCGGCCGCTCGCTGCACCGGCTGTCGGAGGACGACGAGGTCCCGCCGGTCGTGGAGCCGCTGCGGGTGGACGCCGGGGAGCGGGTCACCCTCAGGGTCAGGTCGACCGTCCGTCCGGGCGCCGTCGCCTACCTGCGGGTGGGGGACCGCACCCACGAGCAGCCGCTGGACCCGTCCGGCGAGGTCACCTGGACCGTCGCCGCCCCCGGCGCGGCCGCCGGCCCGGGGGCGGTGGTGCTCGACGGCGACGGCGTGCTGGCCGTCGGCATGGCGGCGCGCCCGCCGGGGGACGACGGCCCGGGCGATCGCTGGGAGCGGCGGATCGCCCACCGCACCGTGGACGGCGGGGCGCGGGTGGAGCTGCTCCGGCCCGGCCAGGCCTGGGCACGCACCGACGGCGGCGGCTGGGTGCCCGACGCGGTCGGCAGCCCGGTCGAGGAGGTCCGCGAGGGGTAGCCGGGGCGGTCGCGGCCCGGGAGCATGGCGCGGTGGACGGCCTGGCCGCGGCGCTCGCGCTCGTCGCCGCCGTCCTGTTCGCCGTCGCCTCGGCGGTGCAGCAGCGGTCGGCCTCCGACGTCCCCGACGCCGAGGCCCGCGGCGCCCGGCTGCTGCTGGCCCTGGCCCGCACCCCGCGGTGGTGGGCCGGGACGCTCGGCGACACCGCCGGGTTCGCCGCACAGGCGGCGGCGCTCGGCCTGGGCTCGCTGCTGCTGGTGCAGCCGCTGCTGGTCACCACCCTGCTGGTCGCGCTGCCGCTGGGCGCCCGCTGGAGCGGCCGGCGGCTGCGCCGCTCGGACTGGGTCTGGGCGGGGCTGCTGGTCCTGGCGCTGGCGGTGTTCGCCGTGGTGGGGGAGCCGACGGCGGGCGTGGACCGGGCCGGCTGGCGGCCGTGGTTGCCGGCGTGGATCGTGCTCGGCCTGCTCGTCGGCGGCTGCCTGGCCGGCGCGGCGGTCCGTCGTGGGACGGCACGGGCGGTCCTGTTCGCCGTCGCCGCCGGCGTGTCCTACGGGGTCGGTGCGGCGCTCACCAAGGGCGTGGTGAGCCTGCTGGACGACGGGCCGGTCGCGCTGTTGACCAGCTGGGAGACGTGGCTCCTGGCCGTCGCCATGGTGGGCGGCACGTACCTGCAGCAGGCGGCGTACCAGGCCGGGGCGCTGGAGGCGTCGCTGCCGGCGGTGACCGTGGGCGAGCCGGTGGTCGCCGTCGCGCTGGGCATCGGCGTGCTGGGGGAGCGGCTGCGGGCCGACGGCGCGGAGTGGGCGCTCATCGCCGTCCTCGTCGTCGTCATGGCCGCCGTCGTGCCCGCCTGACGACGGTGGACGCGGCGGTGGAGTGCGGCCGGTACGCCAGGCAGCAGCCCGGCTCCCGTCGGTGGCTCCTGGCGGGAACGCCGTTGGCCGGCGTCAGGAGGCGCGCGTCAACCAGGCGGCCGGCGGGCGACCGCGCCGGGCAGCGAAGGCCTGGACCTGTTCCGCGCTGAGGCGGCAGCCACCCGGACAGTCGAACTCGACCAGCCGCCCCTCGACCCAGCCGACGGCCGCTGCCCGTCGACAGTTCGGGCAGTCCTCCCAGGTGACCCGCTCACTCGATTCCATCGTGGTGCCTCCCGATCCCGGCCAGCGGCCGGGTGGGAGGGGCCCGGCCACGCTGTTCGAGCCGGAACCCCCCGGAACGGGACGTCTCTTAGCCCCAGGCGCGGGCGGGAAACGGATGACTTACGGACGACTTGTTCCGGTTCGCCCGTGTTCTGCACGAGGAGCGGAGGACGGCGCGGCGGTGACGCCCGCGCTGCGGGATCGCTGTGCCAGGGTCGAGCCGTGACTCGCCGCCGGGCCGCCGAGGTGGTGGACGAACTCGGTCGGCTCCTGCTGGGAGCGCCGCTGCCTCTGTCGGTGCGGTGCTGGGACGACTCCGAGACCGTCGTCGAGGGTGCTCCCACGCTGGTCGTGCGCTCCCCGCGGGCCGTCCGCCGCCTGGTCCACGCGCCCGGGGAGCTGGGGCTCGCCCGCGCCTACGTCAGCGGGGACCTCGACGTCGAGGGGGACCTCTACGCGGCGCTGGGCGTCGCGGACGAGCTGCCGTCCCGCCCGGACCTGCAGCTGGACCGGCGGGCCCTGGCGCGGCTGGCCGGCCCCCTGCTGCGGCTCGGGGTGCTCGGGCTCCCCCCGGCGCCGCCGCCCGAGGAGGCCCGGTTGCGCGGGAGCCGGCACTCGCTCCGTCGGGACCGGAACGCCGTCAGCCACCACTACGACGTCGGCAACGACTTCTACCGCCTGCTCCTGGGCCCCTCGCTGGTCTACAGCTGCGCCTGGTTCCCCGAGCCGACGGCGACGTTGGAGCAGGCCCAGGAGGCCAAGCTCGACCTGGTCTGCCGCAAGCTCGGGCTGCAGCCGGGGATGCGGCTGCTCGACGTGGGGTGCGGCTGGGGGTCGCTGGCCCTGCACGCGGCGGCCGGGTACGGCGTGTCGGTGACCGCGGTGACCATCTCGACGGCTCAGGCCGAGCTGGCCCGCCGGCGCGTCGCCGAGGCCGGGCTCGCCGACTGCGTCGAGGTCCGGTTGCAGGACTACCGCGAGGTCGCCGACGGCCCCTTCGACGCGATCGCCTCCATCGGGATGGCCGAGCACGTGGGCCTGGCCCAGCTGCCGCGCTACGCCGCCAGGCTGGCCGCGCTGCTGCCCCCCGGGGGCCGGCTCCTCAACCAGGCGATCGCGCGCGGCCCGGCGGCCGGTCCCGAGCGGCCCGACCGCCGGTCGTTCCTCACCCGGTACGTCTTCCCCGACGGCGAGCTGCAGCCCCTCGCCACCCACGTGCGGGTCCTCGAGGAGGCCGGCTTCGAGGTCTGCCACGTCGAGGCGCTGCGCCGGCACTACGCGCTGACCTGCCGGGCCTGGGTGGGCAACCTCGAGCGCCGGTGGGACGAGGCGGTCCGGCTGTCCTCACCGGGCCGGGCCCGGGTGTGGCGGCTCTACCTGGCGGGATCGGCGCTCGCGTTCGAGCGGCACCGGGTCGGCGTCAACCAGGTCCTCGCGGTGAAGCCCGGAGGGCCCGGTCAGGACCGGCTCCTCACCGCTTCCGCGGTGGCGCCACCACCAGCGCGACCCCGAGAGCGGTGACCCCGATCCCCACCAGCGACAGCCCGCCGACCCGCTCGCCGAACAGCAGGTACGCCTCGACGGCGGTGGCCACCGGAACCAGGTAGTAGAGGCTGGAGACCCCCGCGGCGGTGCCTCGACGGAGCAGCAGGAGCAGCAGCAGGACGGCGCCGATCGACAGGACCAGCACCAGCCAGACGAACGCGGCGGTGAACTCCCCGGTCCACCGGATCGACAGGTCCTCGGTCGCCACGGCGATCGCCAGCAGCACGGCCGCGGCCGCGGCGTACTGCACCGTCGTCCCCCAGACCAGCGGGATGCGGTCGCCGTGCCGCTTCTGGTAGACGGTGCCGAGCGTCCCCGAGGCGAGTGCGACGAGGCAGGCGAGGACACCGGCCACCGGGAGCCGCCCGGCGCCGGCGTCCGCGATGCCGGGGCCGACGACCAGCGCGACGCCGGCGACGCCCAGCGCCAGCCCGAGCCACTGGCGTGCCGTCGGCCGCTCGCCGAGCACGCTGGCGGCGAGGACGGCGGTGAGCACCGGTTGCAGGCTGACGACCACCGCCGACACCCCGGCGGGCACGCCCAGCGAGATGCCGTAGAAGACGCCGCCCAGGTATCCGCCGTGCAGCAGCAGCCCGGCGACCGAGGCGCGGGCGTACTGCGGGCGGGCGGCCATGGCAGCCGAGCGCAGCGCGACGGCGAGGACGCCGAGCAGGACGGCGGCCACGCCCAGGCGCAGGCTCAGGAAGGTGAAGGGCTCGGCGTAGGGCAGCCCGTACTTGGCCCCTACGAACCCGGTGCTCCACAGCAGGACGAACAGCGCCGGCCCACCCAGTGTCTGGACCCGTGAGGTCGTCGCCGTCATGGGCTCAGTCTGCCGACGCCGACGTGGTGACCGCCGCCGTGCCGGCTCACCCGGGGACGGCGGCGCGGCGGCGCTCCAGCAGGGCCAAGACGAACGGTGGCAGGGAGACCACCACCGTGGCCGGCGACAGGACGCCCAGGCGGGCCGGAGCGCCCGGCCGGGTCACGCCGCCGACCGCCGCTCCGGCGCCGACGGCGAGGGCACGCCGCCGACGGCCTTGGGCACCAGCAGCTCACCGAGCCCGGGCAGCGCGAGGAAGCCCTCCGCGCCGGCGTAGCGCAGCCCCACCCGCGGCAGGTCGGCGCGGTGCCGGTAGGCCAGGACGCGGGGCAGCCACTCCGGGTCGAACCGGGCGTTGAAGTCGTGCAGCGACCTGATCTGGAAGAACGGGTTGAGCGCGCCGACCGCCCAGCGGGCCGCGCGCTGGGCGGGGGTGAACGGGACGTCGTCCGCGAACAGCCGCCCCCACATCGCGAAGTTCATCGACAGCCGGGTCACGCCGCGGGCGCCCAGCGCGGTCGCGGTGGAGGCGATGAGGAACTCGGTCATCCCGTTCGGCGCGTCCGGGTCGTGGCGCATCAGGTCCAGCGTGTAGCCGAACGACGGCCCGTAGGCGGGCACCAGCCGCAGGAAGCCACCGGGTCTCCCGTCGGCGTCCTCCGCGACGCACAGCAGGAACCCGGGGTCCGCGCCGGCGCCGCGGACGTCCTGCGACAGCGACATCGTGAAGCCGCGCTCGGGGTGCTTGCCGCGCCAGCGGGCGCTGATCGCGTTGAGCTGGTCGACCAGCGCCGGCGGGGCGTCGGTCTCGGCGACCAGCCGGAAGCGGTGGGTCCGCCCGACCCGCCGGACGGCGCCGCGCAGCCCCTTCCGCCCGGGGCCCTCGAGGGTGAAGCGGCGGCAGTCGATGACGGCCTCGTCGCCGAGGTAGAACGCGCTGAACCCGCGCGAGGCGTACAGCGGCATGCTCGCTTCCCGTGCGGCCAGCAGGGCCGGCGTCCAGGCCCGCTCGTCGCACATCGCGAGGAACTCGTCGAGCACGCGGGGGACGGACTCGCGGGAGCCGATCGGGTCGCCGGAGACCAGGGCGTAGCCGCCGAGGTAGGTGTAGGCGAGGAAGGCCTCGCCGTCCTCCGAGAAGAAGAACGTCTTGTCGTCGCGCAGGGCGAAGTAGGCGAGGGTGTCCCACCCGTACGTGTGCACCAGCCGCTCGGCGTGCGCCCAGTCGTCCTCGGTGTGCGGACGGCGGGCGGCGGCCAGCGGCCGGAACAGCAGCACCGCCAGCACGACCAGCCCGGTGACGCCGAGCGCGAGCAGGGCCGCGGGGTAGAACGCCGCGAAGAACCGCGAACCGTAGGTGTAGGGGCCGTCGATCCCGACCAGCCCGGTGAACACCGTCTGCAGCGCCCCGCGGGGGGTGAGGGGCGGGTCGATCCGCGCCCGCTCGGCCCACAGCGCGGCCAGGCCGAACAGCAGCACCCCGGCCAGGTACAGCGGGACGAACCGCAGCACCCGCAGCAGCGACGGCGGGTCGGCCGGGGCGCGGAACGCCGTCCGGTAGCTGACCAGCGCGGTCAGCAGCGCCAGGCACAGCGCCACGGCGACCGGGTGCGGGCCCTTGACCACGTGGGCCACGACCCCGACGGCGGACAGGGCCGCCGCCATCTGCCAGGCCAGCGCCTTGCGGTGGGCCAGCTGGTCGGCGAGCAGCAGGAGCAGCAGCCCGATGAGCACCGAGGCGACGGAACCGCTGACCGGCAGCCACAGCGGGCCGAACGCCGCGCCCCGGCCGACCAGCCGCTCGTGGACGACGGGCAGGGCGGTGAGCAGCTGCAGGACGCCGGACAGCGCGGTTCCCGCGGCCAGCACCCGCACCGCCAGCGGGTGCGGGGCGGCCGTCGGCGGCGCCGGCGGGATGGGGCCGGAGGAGGGCGCCATCGGCGGCAGCGCGACGACCGAGCCCTCCGCCGTCCCCGCGCCGTCGGAGCCGGCTCCACCGCCGGCCGGGATCGGGGTGGGCGCGACCAGCGGGCGCACCGCGCCGTCCGGGCCGGTGCCCGGGACCTCGGGCCGCAGGGTGGGGAAGAGGATGACCTCGCGGATGGAGTCCACGCCGGCCAGCAGCATCACCAGCCGGTCGATGCCGATGCCCAGCCCGCCGGTGCACGGCATGCCGCACTCCAGCGCGCGGACGTAGTCCAGGTCGACGTCCCCGGCCTCCGGGTCGCCGTGCGACTTGGCGCGGGCCTCGGCCTCGAACGCGGCGAGCTGCTCGACCGGGTCGTTCTGCTCGGAGTAGGCGTTGCACAGCTCGAAGCCGGCGACGATCAGCTCGAAGCGCTCGACGTAGGCGGGGTCGTCGCGGTGCACCCGGGCCAGCGGGGAGACCTCGCGCGGGTAGTCGACGCAGAACACCGGGCCGATGACGGAGTGCTGCACCTTCTCGTCGTAGACCTCCTTCATCAGCCGGCCGGCGCCCCACGAGGCCTCGTACGGGATGCCCAGCCGGTCGAGCACCGCGCGGGCGTCGTCGATCGGCATGCCCGGGTGCATCTGCGCGCCGGTGGCGTCGGCGATCATGTCGGCGAAGCGCCTGCGCGGCCACGGCGTCGCGGCCAGGTCGATGCTGTGACCGGCGGAGTGGACCGTGAGGTCGTCGCCGAGGGCCGCCCGCGCCGCGGCGGTGATGAGCCCCTCGGTGAGCTCCATCATGTCGGTGAGGTCGCCGAAGGCCTGGTAGGCCTCGAGCAGCGTGAACTCGGGGTTGTGCCGGGTGTCGACGCCCTCGTTGCGGAAGACCCGGCCGATCTCGAAGACCCGCTCCAGGCCGCCGACGATCAGCCGCTTGAGGTGCAGCTCGAGGGCGATCCGCAGGTAGAGGTCCAGGTCGAGGGCGTTGGAGTGGGTGACGAACGGGCGCGCGCTGGCCCCGCCCTGGATGGTCTGCAGCACCGGCCCCTCGACCTCGGTGAAGTCGAGGTCCTCCAGGTGCCGCCGGATGGCCCGCACCGCGGCGTGCCGGATGCGGAAGACCTGCCGGGTGCGCTCGTTGACCTCCAGGTCCACGTAGCGCTGCCGGTAGCGGGTCTCGACGTCGGTCAGCCCGGCGTGCTCGGGCGGCGGCGCGCGCAGCGCCTTGCCGAGGACGGCGAAGTCCTCGACGCACACCGACAGCTCGCCGGTCCGGGTGGTCATCACGGTGCCCTCGGCGCCGAGCCAGTCGCCGCGGTCGACGTCGTCGAACTCGGCGTGCCGGTCCGCGCCGAGGACGGAGCTGTCGACGTAGAGCTGGATGGCGCCGGTGCGGTCGCGCAGCGTGGCGAAGGTCAGCCAGCCCTGCCGGCGGACCAGCTCGAGGCGCCCGGCGACCCGCACGCGGTCCGTCGTCCGCACGTCGGGGGCCAGGTCCGGGTGGGCCGCGCGGATGCCGGCGGCGGTGGCGTCCGGGGGCCAGCGGTAGGGGTAGGCGGCGGTGCCGCGGTCACGCAGGGCCTGCAGCTTGGCCAGCCGGTGCGCGCGCTGTCCGGCGCTCCGCCCGGCGACGTCGGTCTCGCTGACCACCGGGCCATGATGGGGAGGGCCCCGGCCGGTGCGGTCCGCTCGGCAACCGCTGCTGCCGAGCTCCGGTGGGTCGCTGCGCTCGGGGCGGGCGGTCATCGCTGCGCGTGCGTCCGGGCAGGGACCCCCGCCCCTGGTGCCGGGCCGCTCGGCGCGGGATCGTCCGCTCCCGTGCGACGGACTCCTCTCGCTGCGTGGGTGACCGTCGGCCTGCTGGTCCTCGGCGGCTGCGACGCCGGGCAGGAGGCCGAGACCGCCCAGGAGACCCCGGACGTCGCGGGCGTCGACGGCACGGTCGGCGAGGTCTCGCTGGACGACGTCTTCCTCGACGCCGAGGACACCGTCGAGGCAGGGGCGTCGGTCCCGCTGCGGGGTGTGCTGACCAACGACGCCGAGCAGGCCGACCGGCTGGTCGGCGTCAGCACCCCGGCGGCGGGGTCGGTCCAGCTGTTCGACGAGTCCGGCGCGCCGAGCGCCGACGGCATCGAGCTGCCGGCCGGCGGCCAGGTGGAGGCCGTCACCGACACCGTGCGGATGCAGCTCGAGGACCTCACCGCGCCGATCGCGACCACCGACACCGTCCCGGTCACCTTCACCTTCGCGACGGCCGGTGAGGTGCGGCTCGACGTCCCGGTCGTCCCGGGGCCGGGTCCCGTCGACTAGGACGACGAACCGCCCGATGCGTGCCCGGCGGCATGCGCACGGTCCGCACGCGCCGCGCCCGGTCCCGGTACGCCGGGCCCAGGACCCCGCGGTTCCCGCCGACCCCGGCGCGAGCGAGGACATTCCCCTCCGTGGCGGTGCCGCCCGGTACCGCCGGGGAGGAGGACCGGCATGTACGCCAGGACCACCACCGTCCGCGGCGACCCGCGCGCGGTGGACGACGGGATCGCCTTCGCCCGCAGCGACGTCTGGCCCCGGCTGGAGCGGATGGACGGCTGCGTCGGGATGTCGATGCTGGCCGACCGCGCGGCGGGGCGGTGCATCGTCACCACCGCCTGGGCCACCGAGGACGCGATGCGGGCCGGCGCGGACGACGTCACGGAGCTGCGGCGGCAGCTGGCCGAGGTGCTGCGCGCCGACGCCGTGGACATCGCCGAGTGGGAGATCGCCGTCTTCCACCGCTCCCGGCCGCCGGGCGAGGCGGCCTGCGTCCGGGTGATCTGGAGCGACGTCCTGCCCGGCCGGGTCGACGGGATGGTCGACGCCTTCCGGATGAGCCTGCTGCCCAGGCTCGACGACCTGCCCGGCTTCTGCAGCGTCAGCCTGCTGGTCGACCGGGGCAGCCTGCGTGGCGTGGCAGCCGTGACCTACGAGGACCGGACCGCCATGGAACGGGCCCGCGAGCAGGGCGCCGCGCTGCGGGAGGAGTTCAGCCGGGCGATGGGCTCCACGATCACCGAGGTGGCCGAGTTCGATCTGGCCGTGGCGCACCTGCGCGTCCCCGAGATGGCGTGAGGCACCCGGCCGGCGCGCCCGGCGCGCCGGCCGGTCAGCCCGCGGGTTTCCGGGGCGTGGGGACGGCGGCGGCCCGGGCCGTGACCGCCGCCCGCACCGACCCGGCGGTGGACCGGACGGCGGCCAGGTCGGCCACGTCGAGGGCGGTGGCCGGCTGCGTGAGCGCCAGGTGCCCGACCGCCGCGGCGAGCCGCTGCTGGGGCGACTCGCGGCGCACGGCGTCCACGGCCTCGTGGTGCACCAGCGCCAGCAGCCACGGCCCGAAGGCGCCGCGCGTCGGGACGTAGGAGGACGGCGTGCGCCAGTAGGCGAGCAGGGCCTCCTGGACGACGTCCTCGGCGAGCGCGTCGTCCCGGACGATCCGGCCGGCCAGGGCGAACGCCCGCCCGGAGTACCGGTCGAGCAGGTCGGCGAGGAACTCCCGCGGGGAACTCCTGCACGGGGCCGCCCGGTGCGCCGGCGACGGTCACCCCTGCTGGATGGCGCACCATCCGATCACCCATACCGGTTCCACCCGCCCGGGTGTCCGCGTGCTCCTCCGCCGCCCGGGCGCGGTCAGCCGGCCGGGCGCCGGCCGAGTGCCGGACCGGGCCGGGTCGCCGTGTCGGTGAGGATCTGCACGTAGTCCTCGGCCGCGAAGTCGAACGGCAGCGCGAAGACGACCTCGGGGACCTCGCGCACGCCGGCGTGGGCGTGGCGGGCCTCGGCGATCTCGGAGCTGCCGAGCAGGTCGCGGGCGAAGAGCCGTCGCGAGGGCTCCTGCGGCGCCGTCGTCCGCGGGGTACGGCCTCGACGTAGGCGGCGTACCGCGCGCTGCTCCGGGGTGGCGCTGTCGGTCGGGATGACGACGAGGCCCTGCGGGACGCGCCGAGCTGCTCCAGCCGGGTCCCGGGGACGGGCATGGGGTGGCTCCCCGGTCGGTCCGGTGCACTCGATGCCTCCTCAGCGGGTGCCCGGTGACGTGTCCGACGGGGTGGCGCCGGCCGTCCTCGCACCTGTCGACCGCTACGGGTGGGCATCGCGATACTGCTCGGAGCCCGGCCGACTCCAGGGGGACCCGTGGCGACGTGGTGGCAGCGGATACCGAGACGCTGGCGGGGGCTACTGGCCACCATCGCCGCCGGCGTTCTCGTCCTGATCGTCCTCTGGGGCGGCCCGTGGCTCCTGACCCGGCACCCGAACAGCGGCGTCACCGCGGAGCAGGAGTTGAAGGCGAAGAGCGACGTCCGCGCCACGCTCGTGCAGGCCGTCGGCGGCCTCGCTGTAGCCGGCGGCCTGATCGTCAGCTACCGCACCTTCCAGCAGAGCCAGCGCGAACAGAAGGAGCGGGGGAGGGAACAGGACCGGACCTACGCGCTCAACCTGGCCGCTCAGGTCACCGACACCTACACCAAGGCGGTCGCGCAGCTCGGCCACGAACAAGCCCCGGTCCGGTTGGGCGCGCTGTACTCCCTGGAGAGCCTCGCTCAGGACAACCCCGAGCGACGCCAGACCGTCGTCGACGTGCTCTGCGCCTACCTGCGGATGCCGCACACACCAGCGGAGCAGGACGGGTCGGGCGCCACGGTCAGCGCCAGCCCGGCATCCCGCACCGACGCGCGGAATGCGGCCCAGGAACTGCAGGTCCGCCGGGCCGCCCAACGTCTCCTCGCTGAGCACCTGCACCGCCCCGCCGGCATGTCCGGCGAGGAGGCCCAGACCCTCGAGGCATCCCCCGGAGCGCGGTTCTGGCCGGGCATCGACCTGGACCTCACCGGCGCCACCCTGCACGAGTCGTCGTTCTCGGACGCATCGGTCGTCCAGGGGGAGTTCAGCGGGGCGACCTTCTTCGGCCGGGCCGAGTTCAGTCGGGCGGCCTTCTCCGGGGATGCCTCGTTCGAGGGTGCGACCTTCGCCGATGACGCCGAGTTCGAGGGGGCGACCTTCTCCGGCCGCGCCAGGTTCAACCAGGCGGAGTTCTCCGGCCGCGCCTGGTTCGTCCAAGCGACGTTCTCCGGCGATGCCGGGTTCGACGGGGCGACCGTTGTCGGCGATGCAGGGTTCGACGATGCGGAGTTCGCCGGTGATGCCGGGTTCGACAGCGCGACGTTCTCGGGGAACGCCGGACTCGGTGGGGCGACCTTCTCCGGTGGCGCCTGGTTCGGCGGCGCGGTGTTCGCTGGCGACGCGTGGTTCACCGGGGCGACCTTCCGCGGCGGCGCCTCGTTCACCGACACGGAGTTCTGCGGGAGCATCGTGTTCGACCGGGCCAGGTTCGACGGCCACGCCCAGTTCGGGCGGGCGACCTTCTCCGCAGACGCCCGGTTCACGGACGTGAGGTTCTTGAACGGTGCTTCACTCGACGCGGTGCGCGTCCTCCACCTCGACGACGAGGAGATGAACCGGAGCGGCACGTACGCGCGCCGAGTGTGGCCCGATGGTTGGACGGTCCACAGGGATACGTACGAGCCGACGTGCGGCGCTCTGGTCTTGCGTGATGGCGAACAACCGCATGGTCAGCAGCGTGCCGTCGCTGAACAGGTCCCCGGCCAGGAGCGGGACCAGTAGACCCGACCGGGATCTGCAGGCCCGGCGGCGTCGGCTGCTTGGTCCAGATGCTGGTGGACTGCACGCGGGCGATGCCTCGGGCACGTGACGATCGCTGACCCGGAGCCGTCAGCGGCCCGCTCAGCGGGTGGCGAGGTACCGGATGGCCGTGAGGCTCGGCATGAAGCAATAGGCACCACCTCGGGTCGTAACCAGGCGGGGGAGGTCGGTGAGTTTGGTGCCCACGCCGGCACGGCGCAGCAGGAAGGTGCCGGCTGCGCCGTCCGTCTCCGCCGGGGCGGTCGCCGCGTCGGGTCGGCCGGAGCCGAGGAATGCGTCCTGCGTCCGGCCCAGGCCCGGCGCGAACAGACCGTTCCGACCCCACTCGCCCACGAGGAACTCGAACTGATCCGTCAGGCTGGCCCCGATGAACAGGCCCACGATGCCGCGTTCGTATCCGTCGTCCGGTCGGTCGGGGTCGTACGGCGGCCCGTAGGTCAGGCCCCGGCGGATGATGCGGCGCTGGTGCGGCCGGCCTCCCGCGACCTGCGAATTCCGCGGGTACATGCGCCGGACGTGTGCCCCGACCGGGCAACGGTCGCCGCGCACGTCGCCGGCGTAGTCGAAGTCGTTCTGCTGCTGGCGGGGGAGTGGCCTCGGGGAGTCGGGGGAGAGGGCCAGCGGTGTCCCGTTGCGCCACCGTCCGCACAGCTTCGCGGCGATGAGCTCCTCGGACATGCCGGTGCGCTCGCACTGCTCGGACAACATCTCCCGGAAGGCGCCGACGTCCTGCGCGAGCACACGCAAGGCCGCATAGGTTCCGTTGTGGCCGAGCGCCTCCGGCTGTGGCACCGGGTAGCTGTACCGGGTGTGCGGGCCGGGGTGGCCGAGGAGGAAGGCGCCGGTCGGCGCCTCGGGCATGTGGTCCGGCGCACCGCTCGGTGGCGCCTCGTCGATGGTCGGCTGGGAGATCCCCTGGGTGTAGCCGAAGTGGTCGACCCGGCCGGGCAGCCGGTCGCAGACCAGGCGGTCCAGCACGGCGAGCCCGGGTGCCGTCCCGGCCAACAGGTCGCCTTCGGCCCGTTCGAGGGCCTGCCGCGACTGCCCGGACAACGAGAACACCAGGTGCAATCCGGGGTCGGTGAACACCGGCCGCCAGTGAGCGGGGTCGTTCGGTCCGACGTCCCCTGCGAGGTCTGCGCGGGCTGCAGCGCCCTGGGTGAAGTCCTCCGGGAAACCGGCCTGCTGCGGGGACACGCCCAGTGCGTCCAGCCCCGCGGCGGTGACCGACACGTTGAGGCAGGACTCGGGCTTGTCCCGCCACGAGGTCGCCGTGGTGACCTGCGGCCGCCCAGGGGTGCCGTCGACCAGTTGTCCGAGCAGGGCGCGGGCATCGGGAGCGGAGTCGACCCGCACGAGCAGGTGGCACGCCGTGGGCATGCCGTAGCCGCGGACCACCAGGCCCTGGATGTCGGACAGGTCGACCGTGGGGACTTTCTCCATCGTCCCCACGGGTCAACCGAGTTCGTCGGCGCGGATGTCCAGCACCGTCCGGTCGGGGTAGGCGCTGTAGAACGGAGGCAGGCACCCCAGGTCGTGCCGGTGGACGTAGTCCAGGAACTCGTGGGGGTGACTCTGCACTGGAATGGGCGGCGGGTCGGCCATGAACTGGAGGAGCAGGTCGAAGACCGGTCCGATGTGGTCGACGAAGTCGTTGATGTACCGGTCGAAGTCGCCATCGTACGTGGTGATCAGGGCGAGCCGGGTGTCGTCCAGGAACACGAGGCGGGCGAAGTGGACGGTGCGAAGCGCCTCGAAGGCCTGGATGATCGGGTTCTCCTCGCGGGGCAGCGACTGCAGCCTCTCGATCGCGACCTGAAGGCCCTCACGGTCCTCGGGAGACTTGATCGGCATCACGAGCGTCAGGGGGTTCTGCACGGGCGTCCCGGTCGTGCGCATCCCCGTCGGCTCCGGCAGTCCTCGTCCCACGGTGGCCCCCCCGGGTCTGGCGGTCGTCGCCGCAGGCTTGGCCTCCCGCTCCCGGGGGATTCTCTGGTGCGGGTGCCACCCCTGTCACGTCGGTGTCCCCGCTGCGACGTCCGCGACGGCCAGGGCGGGCAGCCGCGCGGCGTGCGCCCCCTCGGCCGGCTGCGCGATCCCTGGGACGGGGCACCAGCACCGCGCCGCCGTCCGGGAGCGGCACCTCCGGCGTCGCGTCGTCGAGCGCAGGTACGCCGGCTCCGCCGCCACGGGGAAGGGCGGCACGCGCGCCGGGCAGGTCGCCGAGGGCAGAGGGAAATCGGTGCACCGGCCGGCCAGGGCCGGCGTGCGTCCGCGCGCCGACCGGCTCCGACGCCGGTGAGGGCCGCCCGCCGCGCTGGCTCACCGATCCCGGCGTGGTCCGGTCGTTCCACCTCCCCGGTGGCCGGCGAAGGCGACGAGGTGGGCGAGCGCGGCCTCCGGCTCCCGCCCGCGGACGCCGACCTCCGCCGTCCCGGAGGAGGGGGCGACGTGTGCCGCGCGGCCGTCCCGGAACTCCACCACGCGGCCGCCGGGCAGCGCCGCGGCGGTGAGCGTGCCGGCCCGGGCCGCCGCCGACACCCAGACGACGGCCGCCTGCAGGTCCCAACCGGGCGGCGCGGGCGCGCGGGCCCAGCGCGGCTCCCCGGTAGCGGGCCGCGGCGCGGCCGTCCAGAGCTCGTCGAGCGAGGCGACCGGGCGGGCTGCTCCGGTGGCGGTCGTCAGCAGGTAGCCGCCGCGCCACGGCGTCACGCGCAACCGCCGGCCGGTCAGCAGCCGGCCGGCGGCCGCGGCCCGGGCGGCCCGGTGCGCGGGTCCCGCCCCGGCCAGCACGTCCTCCCACGGCGCGGCCGCCCGGCCGGTGCCGCAGGCGCCGCACACCAGGTCAGGCCGGGCGGGGCGAGCGGCGCAGGAAGTCCTGCGCGATCTCGTCGAACGTCGCCCACCGGACGCCGTCGTGCCCCTTGATGTGCGCGATGACCCGCTCCAGCGCCATCAGCACCTGCGGCCGCCCGGCGACGTCCGGGTGGATGGTCATCGTGAACGCCGCATAGTCCTGCTCGCGGTAGACCCAGTCGAACTGGTCGGTCCACATCTGCTCGATGTCGCGCGGGTTGACGAACCCGTGGCTGTTCGGGCTGGTCTTGACGAACATCATCGGCGGGAGGTCGTCGAGGTACCAGTTCGCGGGGATCTCCACCAGGTCGGTCTCCCGCCCGCGGACCAGCGGCTGCATCCACGTCTCGGCCGGCTGCGAGTAGTCGATCTTCGTCCAGCTGTCGCCGACCCGGACGTAGTACGGCTCGAAGTCCCGGTGCATGAGCGAGTGGTCGTAGGTGATGCCGCGCTCGAGCAGCAGCTCGTTGGTGACGGGGGAGAACTCCCACCACGGCGCGACGTACCCGGTGGGCCGCCGTCCGGCCCGCTTCTCGATGAGCTCGATGCAGCGGTCCAGCACCGCCGACTCCTGCTCGCGGGTCATCGCGATCGGGTTCTCGTGGCTGTAGCCGTGCAGGCCGATCTCGTGCCCTGCCGCCACGCAGGCGTCGAACTGCTCCGGGAACGTCTCGATCGAGTGCCCCGGCCAGAAGAACGTCTGGGTCAGCCCCTCGCGGCGGAACAGCTCGAGGATGCGCGGCACCCCCACCTCGCCGGCGAACAGGCCGCGCGAGATGTCGTCGGGGGAGTCCTCCCCGCCGTAGGACCCCAGCCACCCGGCGACGGCGTCGATGTCGACGCCGAACGACACGAAGATCTCCTTGGCCATGCTGCGTTTCCCCTCTCGATGTGGTCGGTGCGTCAGAGCCGATCGGCGAGGACCCGCCCCGGGTCGCGTGGCTCCAGTGCCAGGGCAGCGGCCAGCAGCAGCCGTCCCTGCCACGGGCTCAGATCGCCGCCGAGCAGGGCGCCGTCGCGCGCCAGGCTCGCCCCGCCCCCGGCGTACAGCGGCGCGACCGGACCCGACGGCACCCGCGAGCAGACCAGCACCGGCACTCCGTCCGCCACCAGGTCGGCCGCTGCCGCGGCCACCGGCGGCGGGACGTTGCCCGCCCCGAACGCCTCCAGCACGACCCCCGCGGCTCCGGCCGCGACCGCGGCGCGCAGCAGGGCGTCGTCCGACCCCTGGGCGCAGGCGACGACGTCGACGCGCGGCAGGTCGGCGTCCAGGTCCAGCGGCAGCGCGGGCAGCCGCGGCGGCCGGCCGAGGGGGACGACGGTGCCGCCGGTCACCCGCAGCACCGGTCCGCGGCCGGGGGCGCCGAAGGCCGCGCCGCGCAGGGTCTCCACCTTGCGGACCCCGCGGGCGGCGAAGACCAGGCCGTCGAAGGCGAGCAGCGCGCCGAGGTCCCGGGCGGCGGGGGCGGCGGCCACCCGGAGCGCGTCGGCGAGGTTCGCCGGGCCGTCGGGGGCCGGCGCGTCGAACGGCCGCTGCGCGCCGGTGAAGACGACCGGGCGCGGGTCGCCGTGCACCAGGTCGGCCAGGAACGCCGACTCCTCCATGGTGTCCGTGCCGTGGGTGACGACGACGCCGTCGACGCCGTCGACCAGCTGCCGGCGCACCTCGCGGAGCAGGCCGCGCACGTCGGCGCCGGTGAGCGCGAAGCTCGGCACCGTCGTCAGGTCGCTGACCGTGACCTCCAGGCCCGGCAGCGGCCCGGCCGCGGCGAGCAGTTCGGCGGCCGGCGTGGTGGCCGACAGCCCGCCGTCCGTGCGCCGGCTGGCGATCGTGCCCCCGGTGGCCAGCAGGTGGACCCGTCCCACGGCACCTCCCGTTCCTCGTGCCGCCGTCGCTCGCGCCGCCCCAGGTGACCACGGCGCTCCCGATCACGCACCTCGCGGCGCGGACATGGCCTGTGAGCGAACACACCCCCGGCGCTGACCTGCCCACTCGCCGGACGGACCCGTGTCGCGCTTGACGGGCGCCCATCGCATTCACCTAGAGTCCGGAACTGGACACCGCCCGTCACGGGGGGTCGCCCACCGCGAGGGCCACGGGGCCACGCGTGGGGCGGCGGGACGGTGCACCGCGGACGGCCCCGCTCGACGCGACGGGCCGACGCCCGGCGAGCGGGAGCGCGCGAGCGTGCGGAGAATCCAGCCACGCAGGACCGTCCCGCACCGCGCCCTGAGGAGACCAGGTGGCGACCTTCAGTTCCGCCCAGCTGACCCCGACCGCCTTCCTCGAGCGCTCGGCGCGGGTGTTCCCCGAGCGCACCGCGGTGGTCGACGGCGACCGGCGGTTCACCTACCGCGAGTTCGCCGACCGCTCCCGTCGACTCGCCGGGGCCCTGGCCGCCCGCGGCGTCGCGCCCGGGGACCGGGTGGCCGCGCTGTGCACCAACAGCTCGACGATGCTCGAACTGCACAACGGCGTCCCGTGGGCCGGGGCGGTGCTGGTCCCGCTCAACACCCGGCTGACGACCGGCGAGCTGGAGTACATCCTGCGGCACTCCGGCGCCGCGGTCCTCGTCGCGGACGCCGTGTTCGCGACGACCGCCACCGAGGTCGCCACCGCGGTGGGGGTCCCGGTCGTGCTGGCCGGCGACGAGTACGAGCAGCTCCTGGCCCCGGCCGAGCCCCTGGCGCGCCCGTGCGCGGACGAGTGGGGCCTGCTGGCGCTCAACTACACCTCCGGCACGACCGGCCGGCCCAAGGGCGTCATGTACAGCCACCGCGGCGCCTACCTGCAGGCACTGGCGATGGCCCTGCACACCGGGCTGGGCCCCACCAGCCAGTACCTGTGGACGCTGCCGATGTTCCACTGCGACGGCTGGTGCTTCCCCTGGGCGGTGTCCGCCGGCGGCGCCACCCACGTGTGCCTGCCCCGCGTGGAGCCCGCCCGCATCTGGCAGCTGCTGCGCAGCGAGGGCATCACCCACTTCAGCGCGGCGCCGACCGTGCTCACCATGATCGCCAACGCCGAGGAGGCGGAGGCCGGCCCGGTCTCCCCGCGGGTCGCGGTGCAGACCGGCGGTGCGCCGCCCACCCCGACCCTGCTGGCCCGGATGGCCGCGCTCAACATGGACGTCACCCACCTCTACGGGCTCACCGAGACCTACGGGCCGGTGGCGGTCAACCAGTGGCACCCCGAGTGGGACGACCTCCCGGACGAGCGGCAGGCCGAGCTCAAGGCCCGGCAGGGGGTCGCGAACGTGGTCGCCGAGCCGCTCCGGGTGGTGGGGGAGGACGGCGCCGACGTCCCCCGCGACGGGGAGACGATCGGGGAGATCGTCGCCCGCGGGAACGACGTCATGCTCGGCTACTACCAGGACGAGGAGGCGACGGCGAAGGCGACGCTGCCCGGGCCGGACGGCGGACCCGGCTGGTTTCGCACCGGCGACCTCGCCGTCGTCCACCCCGACGGCTACCTGGAGATCCGGGACCGCAGCAAGGACATCATCATCTCCGGCGGCGAGAACATCTCCTCGGTGGAGGTCGAGCGGGTCCTGGACGCCCACCCCGCCGTGCTGGAGTCCGCCGTGGTCGCCGAGCCCCACGACAAGTGGGGCGAGGTCCCGGTCGCGCACGTGACGCTGCGGCCCGGGAGCGAGGTCACCGACGAGGAGCTCGCGGCCTTCGTGCGGTCGCGGCTGGCGGGGTTCAAGGTGCCCAAGCGGTTCGTCTACGGGGACCTGCCGAAGACCTCCACCGGCAAGGTGCAGAAGAACCTCCTGCGCGAGGGCTCCGGCTGACCCGCGGGGCTGTCAGACGGCGGCGGTCCCGATCAGGCCCTTGCGGGTGACCAGCGCGGCGAGCTCCTCCTCCGACATCCCATCGGTGCCCTCGGGCCGGCGGGGGACCACCATGTACCGGGACTCCGCGCTGGCGTCCCACACGCTGATGCGGGTCCCGGCCGGCAGCTCGAGGCCGAACTCCGCCAGCACCCCGCGCGGGTCCCGCACGACCCGGGAGCGGTAGGCCTCGCTCTTGTACCAGGACGGGGACGGGCCGAGCAGCGCGATCGGGTAGCAGGAGCACAGCGTGCAGACCACGACGTTGTGCTCGTCAGCGCTGTTGGCGACGACCTTGAGCCGCTGCTCCTGCAGGCCGCCGGCCATCGACAGCCCGAGCTCCCGGATCGCCGCGTTGGCGTCGGTCAGCAGCCGGTCCCGGAAGCCGGGGTCCACCCAGGCGCGCGCGGTGACCCGGGCGCCGTTGGCCGGCGAGCCCCCGGCGAGGAACTCGTCGATGCGCCGGTCGATCTCGCCCTCGTCGACCAGGCCGCGCGCCTCCAGGAGGGCCTCGACGTGCCGGACCCGCTCGGAGATCGCCGAGCTGCCGTGGTGGTCGCCGCTCACGGTGTCCTCCTCTGGTCGTCGGCCGGCTCCAGGTAGTCCTCCCAGAGCTCCACGGTGACGGCGTGGTCGCCGTCGCCGAACAGGTCCGCGGCGGGAAACCGCACGTGGTAGACCGCCTGCGCCGTCCCCGGCCGCCCGCGGGCCCGGTCGTCGGCGAGCGGGTGGTGCCCGGCGAGCTCGACCACCCGGCCGACGGCGCCACGGGCGTACCGGGGCAGCCGGGTGTGCCACGAAGGGTCGGCGGTGCTGGTGCGCACCGCGTCGCCGGGGGCGAAGCGGTCAGGCATCGTGGTCGCCCCCGCGGACGGCGAGCTCCTCCGGCGTCGCCACACCCTTCTCGACCAGCAGCGTGGTGATGGCCGTGAACCACTTCTCGTAGTACGAGCTCGACAGGTAGGCCGCGGGCTCCATCCGCTCGATGGCGTCGCGGAACTCGTCGAGGTTGTAGACGCCGCGCCGGATCAGCGCGGCGTTGAGGGCGAGCACGTGCGCCTCCCAGTCGGCGTGGAAGGCCGGCTCGTCGGGCTCCTCGACGATCGCGGGGAACCCGATCATGCCACCGACGTCGTTGATGCGGCTCACCCGCCGATCCTGTCCCGTCGCGGCGGCCTGGTCCAGCGCGGCCTCACGTCCGGGTCGCGCGCCGCCGGCCGAGCCGCACGAGGGGCCGCGGCCGCCAGCAGCAGCGACCAGGCCGCCTGGACGGCGACGAGCGGCGGCGGGCTGCCGGCGACGCCGACGCCCACGCCCCGTACCGGGGTGGCGCCGACCCGGCTGGCCACCGTAGGACCGCGGGGAGCCGCAGCCGGTACCGGCGCGCCCGCCTGCGGCGCAGGATGGCGCCATGGACGCCGAGCCCGGCCTCGAACCGGACCTCGAACCCGACCTCGACGGCTTCCTCCTGGCCCGCATCGCGGAGGACCAGCGGCTGGCGTCGGAGGCCGCGCAGGCCACCGGCGGGGGGTCGTGGGACGGCGGTGTGACCGCGCCGGAGGGTGCCACTGGCCATGTCGCGCACCACGATCCGGTGCGGGTGCTCGTGGAGTGCGCGGCCAAGCGGCGGCTGGTGCTGGCCTGCCGCGACACCCGGCCGGACCTGCGGCTGCTCGGCGCCCGTCCGGAGGGGTTGGACTTCCCGCTCCCGCCGACCGACCAGCACCAGCTGGCCGCGCTCGCCCTGGCACTGCTGGCGCTGCCGTACTCGGGGCACCCCGACTACCGGCCGGCCTGGCGCCCCTGACGCCGATGGGTCCACGGCCCCGCCGGGTCGGTATCACGAGGACGCCGCTCCCCGGAAGGCACCGTGCGCACGCTCGCGATCACCCAGAACACCACCGTCGACGGCGCGGTCGAGCTGCTCGCGACCGGGTTCGCCCGCAGGGGCAGGACGACGCGGACGACTCGGACCTGTTGGAGGAGGTCCACCGCCAGGACGAGCGCGCCGACGCCCTGCTCGTGGGCCGGCGGACGTCCGAGGACTTCCGCGGCCACTGGCCGGGGCGGACCGACGACCTGACCGGCTGCAGCGCCTACCTGGACCGGGTGCAGAACCACGTCGTCTCCTCGACCCTCACCGAGCCCGGCTGGCAGCACACCGCCGTGCTGACCGGCGACCCGGTCGGGCGGGTGCGCGCCTCGAGGAGCAGCGGGGGCACCGACATCGTGGTCACCGGCAGCATCACCCTCTGCCACACGCTGATCGCGCCGGGCTGGTCGACGAGTACCGGCTGTTCACCCATCCCGTCGTCCAGGGCCGCGGCCGCCGGCTGTTCCCCGACGGCACCGCGGAGGGCCGGCTCCGGCTGGTCGAGCACCTGGGCTTCCGCAACGGCGTGACGTACTCGCGCTACGCCCGGGGGTGACCCCCCGCCGCCGCCCGCGCGGGCGGGCGCGCGGCTCAGTCGCGCAGCAACTCCCCGAAGCGGGCACAGCTCTCGTCTACGGCGGCCTGCGCGGCCGGTGACAGGGCGCCCATGGCGAAGAAGCCGTGGATCAGCCCGTCGTAGCGGCGGACGACGGCGGGCCGGGCGTGCGCTGGGTCACGGCAACCTGGCGACGGCCGTCTCCGTTCCGGCACTCGGGTGTCCGCACCGCTCGCGTGCACGGCTGGGTCGGCGGCGCCGAGCACAGGGCGGCCGCCTGTGCCCGCCTGTGCCGCCTGAGAGGGGACCGCGCTGCGCCGGCCGCGCGCCGAGCGGGACGCCGGCGCGAGGAACCGTCCGCGGGAACTCGCCGTGCCTCCGAGGTGGACGGCCGCGACCCGTGGCGACGAGCAGCCGGTCAGGGGGTGGCCGTGCTCGTGCCGGTCGCGGGCGTCTCCGTCTCCGTCGGTCCCGCGGTGTCGGTGGGCGTGGGGGTGGGTGTCGGAGTGGAGGTGGGCGTCGGTGTCGGCGTGGGCGATGGCGTGGCCGTGGGGGTCGGCGTCGAGGTGGGCGTGGGCGTCGACGTCGGGGTGGGTGTCGGTGTCGGCGTGGGCGTGGCAGGGGGCGATGGCGTCGGGGTCGGCGTCGAGGTGGGCGTGGGCGTCGACGTCGGGGTGGGTGTCGGTGTCGGCGTGGGCGTGGCAGGGGGCGATGGCGTCGGGGTGGGCGACGGCGTGGGGGTGGGCGTGGGGGTGGGCGTGGGGGTGGGTGTCGGTGTCGGCGATGGCGTGGGGCTCGGCGTCGGCGTGGGGCTCGGCGTCGGCGTGGGGCTCGGCGTCGGCGTGACCGCCGGCGTCGGTGTGGGTGTGGGTGTCCGGCTGGGCGTCGGGCTCGGCACTGCGGCCGACGTCCCGGCCGGGGTGCTGGTGGACCCGCTCGCCGGGGGGCTGCCGGTCCCGGCACCCGTGGCGCCGGTGCTCGTGCCGGTGCCTGTCCCGCCGGGTGTCCCGGGCGCCGTCATCTGGGGCGCAGGCGGCAGGGCCGCCGTCGTCCGCGATGCGGGGCGTCGCGGCGGGCTCGACGTCTCGCCGTCGTCCACCTCGGTGGACCGCTGCGACCTCGACTGCGGCTCACCGGCCCCTCCGCCGTCCGGGACCGACTCGCCCGCCCCGGCCGAGCCGGTCCCGGGAGCCGGGCCGGGCGGAGCTGGCGCCGGGGGCGCGTCACCGGCCGGCCCGGCCGCGACCGCGGTGTCCCCGTCGGCCGTGGGAGCCGCGGAACCCAACGCCACCCCACCGAGCCCCAGGAGGACCCCGAGCGTGGCGGTGGCGGCCACGAGGCGTTCCCTGACGTCGAGCCGCCGACGGGGCGTGGCCGCCGCCCGCACGGCGGGCGCCGCGGCGGCCCCCGCAGCGGCCGGCGGCCCGCCGGCCCGGGCGGCGTTCCGTCGCGCCTCGATGCCCGACTCGGTGGACAGCGTCAGCGCGGGCAGGAACCGGAAGACGACCGTGCCCAGGGCGACCACCCCGGCGACGACGAGCAGCACCAGCCCCACCGTGTCGGCGAAGCCGGTCCGGAACGGCTGGGCGACCGCGTCGGGGAGCTGCTGGACGAAGGAGCTGTCGGACAGGTCCTGGCCGACCCCCTCCAGCGGCTGCAGGCGGGGTGCCAGTCCCGGGTCGGCGCGGACGGCCTCCTGCACCGCGCCGTCGACCGCACCGGGCAGCCGGGCGAACAGCAGCGCGAGGAACGCCGCGGTACCCACGGTGGCGCCCATCTGGCGGAAGAAGGTCACCGAGGAGGTCGCCACCCCGATCTCCCACGGGGGCACGGAGCTCTGCACCGCCACGACGACCGGCTGGAACGTGAAGCCGACCCCCACGCCGAACACCGCCAGGAACGGCACGAGCAGCCAGTAGGGCGTGTCGGCCCCGGCGGCCCGGGAGAGACCGGCGAGGGCCGCGGCCATCAGCGCCACGCCGAGCAGCGGGAAGTGCCGGTAGCGGCCCGTCCGGGAGATGACGACGCCCGAGCTCCTGGCCCCGACCATGATCCCCAGGACCAGCGGGAGCATCTGGAGGCCTGCGGCGGTCGCGCTCGAGCCGTGCACGATCTGCAGGTACTGGGGGACCAGCAGCAGACCGCCCAGCATCCCCGCGCCCAGCACGACGCTGCCCAGGGCGGTGACGGTGAAGCTGCGGTTGCCGAAGAGCCGCAGCGGCAGCAGCGCGTCGTCCCCGTACGCGCGTTCGGCCACCACGAAGAGGACGAGCCCGACGGCGCCGAGCGCGCAGCAGGCCAGCGTCGCCGGGGAGGTCCAGCCCCAGCTGCGGGCCTGTTCGGCGACGACGAGCAGCGGCACGACGCAGGTGCTCAGGGCCAGCGCCCCGGGCCAGTCGATGCGGTGCTCGCGTCGCTCGTGCGGCAGGTGCAGCACCCGGGAGACGATGGCGAAGGCCAGCGCGCCCAGCGGGACGTTGACGAGGAAGATCCACCGCCACCCGTCGATGCCCAGCAGGGACGCCTGGCCGGCGAGGAAGCCGCCGACGACCGGGCCGAGCACGCTCGCGCTGCCCCAGACGGCCATGATGTAGCCCTGGTAGCGCGGTCGTTCGCGTGGCGACACCAGGTCGCCGATGATCGCCATGGCCAGCGACAGCAACCCGCCGGCGCCCATCCCCTGCACCGCCCGGGCGGCCGCCAACTGGTACATCGACCCGGCGAGGGCGCAGAGCACCGAGCCGAGGACGAACACCGAGATGGCGAACAGGTAGAAGGGCCGCCGTCCGTAGAGATCGGAGAGCTTGCCGTAGAGCGGGGTGGAGATGGTCGAGGTGACCAGGAAGGCCGTCGTGGCCCAGGCCTGCACGTCGTAGCCCCGCAGGTCGTCGGCGACGGTGCGGACGGCGGTCGCCACGACCGTCTGGTCCAGCGCGGCCAGGAACATCGCCGTCATCAGGCCGGCCAGGACGGTCAGCACCTGCCGGTGGGTGAAGGCGCCGTCCGCACCGGTCGCGGCTGGGACGGGGCGGCTGGGGTGCATGCGGTCACTCCCGGGACGGGGCAGGGGGCACGGACGTGCGCACGTCACCGGGCAGCGACCGGTCGATCGAGGGCGACGCCGTCCCGGGGAGGCGGGCCCGGGCCGCGTCCGCCCCCGCCGGTGTCCGGCCCCGCACTCCCCGGGTGCGCGCTCGCGGCGTGCGGGTCGGGACGCTGGTCGGGGGCGGGTCGTGCCGGACCGCGCCAGCATGGTGAGCGGCGGGAGAGGCGGTCAACCGCTTCAGCCGCGACACGACGGCGGGGGTGGACGGCGCGCCGGTGGGAGGGGACGCCGGTGACCGCGGGGCCAGGACCCCCGCCTGGTTGACTGGTTGAACACTGGACCGTCGTCGGTGGCGGCCCCGACCCCCGAGGAGGACTGCCGTGCACGTCGGCGTCGACAGCTTCGTCGCAGCGGTGACCGACCCCTCGACCGAGCGCCGGATCGGTCCCGAGGAGCGGATGGCGCACCTGCTCGAGGAGATCGCCCTCGCCGACGAGGTGGGGTTGTACTCCTTCGGCATCGGTGAACACCACCGCCCGGAGTACTACGACTCGGCGCCGCCGGTGATCCTGGGCGCCGCGGCCGCGCGCACCGCCCGGATCCGGCTGGGCAGCGCGGTCACCGTGCTCAGCGCCGCCGACCCGGTCCGCGTCTTCCAGCAGTTCGCCACGCTGGACCTCCTCTCGCGCGGCCGGGTGGACCTGGTGGTGGGCCGCGGCTCGTTCATCGAGGCGTTCCCGCTGTTCGGGCTGTCGCTGTCGGACTACGACGAGCTGTTCGAGGAGAAGCTGGACCTGCTGCTCCGGCTGCGGGACTCGGAGGAGGTGACCTGGTCGGGCCGGCACCGCCCCGCGCTCACCGGGCAGGGTGTCTACCCGCGGCCGCTGCAGGACCCGCTGCCGATCTGGGTCGGCGTCGGCGGGACGCCGGAGTCCTTCGTCCGCGCGGGGCTGCTCGGTCTCCCCCTGATGGTGGCGATCATCGGCGGGGAGCCGCGCCAGTTCGCGCCGCTGGTCGACCTGTACCGGCGGGCCGGGGCGCAGGCCGGCCACGCCCCGGAGCGGCTGCAGGTCGGGCTGCACGTCTTCGGCTACGTCGCCCAGAGCACGCAAGCCGCCGCCGACACGATCTACCCCGGCTGGCACGAGATGTTCACGAAGGTCTCCCGCGAGCGCGGTTTCGCCCAGCCGACGCGGGCGCAGTTCGACGCGACCAGCGGGCCCGACGGTGCCTTCTTCATGGGCGACCCCGACACCATCGCCGACAAGCTGCAGCGGGTCTCCGCGCAGCTGGGCGGGGTCGACCGCGTCTCGATCCAGATGACCAACCCGCGCCTGGCCCACGCCGACCTGCTGCGTGGCATCGAACTGCTGGGCACCGAGGTCGCGCCGCGGGTCGCCGGGGTCTGACCGGGGCCCGCGGACGGGGCCACGCGGTTGCGGCCACTTCCCGTTGCGGTGGTACAGGTTCCGCCTCCGAGGCGGTCGTCGTGGCCCGACGGCCGCTCCCCGCCGAGAGGAGACGCGGATGCCCACACCGACCGACGAGCGACCCGACCTGCTCACCGTGATCGCCCACATGCGTGCCAAGCCGGGCAAGGAGGGCCAGTTGCGGAAGGCGCTCGAGGCCCTCGTCGAGCCGACCAGCAAGGAGGCGGGGTACGTCAACTACGACCTGCACGAGTCGGTCGAGGACCCCGGCCTGTTCTTCTTCTACGAGAACTGGGAGTCGGCCGCGCACCTCGATGCGCACCTGCAGACCCCGCACCTCGTGGAGTTCGCCGACGCGATGGGGAACCTGCTCGACGAGCAGGGGCTGACCATCACCCGGCTGCGCCGCATCGCGTGAGGCGGCGGTGACCGGCCACCCGCACGCCCGGCCGCACGCGCACTGACGCCGGCGTCGGCATCCCGTCCGCCGTGCCGTGCGGCGGGCGGGATGCCGGCCGGCCGGCGCGCCTCGCTTCCCGCGCGCCCGGAGGGGTGGCATCCGGCGCCGGGCTGTGGGGAGATGCCCTCCCGGGGACGGGACGACGCGGGGGAGGTGCCGGCATGACCCGAGCGATCGTCGTCGGCGGCGGGGTCGCCGGACCCGTCGCGGCGATGGCCCTGCAGCGAGCCGGCATCGAGGCCACCGTGCACGAGGCGCACACCGGCCCCGCGGGCGACGTCGGCGCGTGGCTGGGCCTGCAGTCCAACGGGCTGGACGCGCTGCGGGCGATCGGCGCGGAGCGGGCGGTCGCCGGCGCGGGCTTCGAGACGCCGGTCATCGAGTTCCGCAGCTGGACCGGCAAGGTGCTGGGGGCGGTCCCCACGTCGGGCCCCGGCGGGCGCGTCGGCCTCTCGATGCGGCGCTCCGACCTCTACCGGGCGCTGCACGCCGAGGCCCTGCGCCGCGGCGTGCAGGTGCGCTACGGCTCCCGCCTGGTCGACGCGTGCTGCACCGCCTCGGCGGTGACGGCGTCCTTCGCCGACGGCCGCACCGAGTCCGCGGACCTCCTCATCGGCGCCGACGGCGTCCGCTCCACCGTCCGGGCGCTGGTCGACCCCGGCGGCGCGGCGCCCCGCTTCGTGCCGGTGCTCAACACCGCCGGCTACTCCGGACACGTGCCGGCCGGCGCCGAGGTCGGCCGGCTCACGATGGTGTTCGGCCGGCGCGCGTTCGCCGGCTACCTCGTGGCGCCGACCGGGGGGACCTGGTGGTTCGCGAACCCGCCGCTGGCCCGCGAGCCGGCGCCCGGCGAGGTGGCGGAGACCTCGGACGCGGAGTGGCGGGCCCTGCTGGCCGACCTGTACGGCGGTGACCGGTCGCCGGTGATGGCTCTCGTCGAGGCCACGCCGGGGCCGCTGCGCGGGTGGGCGACGTACGACGTCCCGACCGTGCGCCGGTGGTCCGCCGGGCGCATCGTGCTGATCGGGGACGCCGCGCACGCCACGTCGCCGGCGGCCGGCCAGGGCTCCTCGCTCGCCGTCGAGGACGCCGTCGTGCTGGCCCGCTGCCTGCGCGACCTGCCCCTCCCCGCGGCGCTCGAGGTGTTCGAGGGACTGCGCCGGGATCGGGTGGAGCGGGTGGTCGCCCAGGGCTTCCGCACCAGCAGCACCAAGTCACCGCCTGCCGTCGGCCGCGTCGCCCGCGACCTGCTCATGCCCCTCGTGCTGCGGCGCCGGGACCCGACGGCCTGGATGCGGGCCCACTCCGTCGACTGGGACGCCCCCGCCGTCCCCGCCTGAGGCCCCTCAGCCCCCCGCGAGCAGCGCCCGCACGGCGTCGAGCGTGTCGGCGTCGGCCGGTGACCGGTCCGGCCGGTAGCGCAGCACCCGGGCGAAGCGCAGCGCGACGCCGCCGGGGTAGCGGGGGCTGCGCTGGGCGCCGTCCAGGGCGACCTCGACGACCAGCTCCGGTCTCAGCAGCACGCCCCACTCGGTCCGCTCGCGAGCGAGCCCGGGGAACGTGGCCGTCTGCCAGTCCAGCAGCTCGTCGGTCATCCCCTTGAAGGTCTTGCCGACCATCACCGGCTCGCCCCCGTCGGGGTCCCGCGCGCCGAGGTGGATGTTGGAGAGCTTCCCGGAGCGGCGGCCGTACCCCCACTCCGCGCCGATCACCACCAGGTCGAGGCTGTGCACCGGCTTGACCTTCTGCCACGCCCTGCCCCGCCGGCCGGCGGCGTAGGGCGCGTCGAGCGCCTTGACCACCACGCCCTCGTGCCCCGCGGTCAGCGCGCCGTCGAGCACCTCGGCCGCCTGCTCGGGAGTGGGCCGGCGGACGCCGGGCATCCGCAGCGCCGCGTGCTCCTCGCCCGCGAGCAGCTGCGCCAGCGCGTCGAGGCGGAGGGCCAGCGGCTCGTCGAGCAGGTCGCGGCCGTCGAGGTGCAGCAGGTCGAAGAAGAACGGGCTGAGGACGACGGCGGGGTCGGGGGCGTCGCTGCCGAAGCGGCTCATCGTGTCCTGGAAGGCGCGCGGCCGGCCGTCGTCGTCCAGAGCGAGGGTCTCCCCGTCGAGGACGGCGGCGCGGCACGGCAGCGCCCGGACCTGCTCCACCAGCTCGGGCACGCCGTCGGTCACCTCGCGCAGCGTGCGGGTCCAGACCCGGACGACGTCGCCGTCGCGGTGCACCTGGATGCGGGCGCCGTCCAGCTTGTGCTCGACGGTGACGTCGTCGCCGAGGTCCTCCAGCGCCGCGTCCAGCGAGGAGCCGGGGCTGGCCAGCATCGGCCGCACCGGGCGGCCGACCTGCAGGTGCACGGCCTCCAGCGCGGTCGTCCCGCCGTCGAGGGCGGTGGCCGCGGTCCCGGGCAGGCTGCCGGAGAGCATGAACGCCCGTCGGACGGTCGGCGCTGGGACGCCGGCCGCGGTGGCGATCGCGTCGAGGACGACGCCCTCCAGCGCGCCCTGCCGGAGCTCCCCGGTGAGCAGGCGGACCAGGAAGCGCTGCTCCTCGGCCGTCGCACCGGTGAACAGGCGCTCGAGGACCGCCTCCCGCCGGGCCGCGGACCCCGCGCCCGAGGTGCCGGCCAGCCCGGTGAGGTCCCGGTCGACGTCGGGCACGGTCAGCCGCGGGGAGTCGGCCGGGTCGTGGGCGAGGCGGGTGAGCGTGCGCCAGCCGACCCCGAGCCGGCCCTGCAGCGGATCGCCGGCCAGCCAGGCGGTGACCGGTCGCACCTCCTCGCCGTCCGCGCGGCGCAGCAGGTCGGCGATGGCCGTGGCCTTGGCGGTGCGCGAGCGGGTGGCCGCCACCGCGGCGGAGGCGGCGACGACGTCGGCGAACAGCACCGCGCCATGGTGGCAGCCGGGTCCGACACCGCCGTGGCGCCGACGTCCCGTGGCCGTCGGGTGCCGCCGGTGACGTCGGCGTGACGCCGTCCGCCCAGCCTGGGCGGGTCGCGCGACGTCGGTGCGGAGGTCCCCATGCCCGGCTTCACCCCGACCGGCAGCATGAGCGTCAGCAGGAGCCTGCGGTCTGCGGCGGTGCTCGCCGACGGCCGGGTCCTCGTCGCAGGAGGCCGCGACGCCCAGGGCGCCCTCCTCACGACGGCGGAGGTGTACGACCCGCAGTCCGGCACGTGGACCCCGACCGGACCACTGGTCCAGGCACACGACCGCGGGGTGCTGCTCGCCGTGGCCGGGGGCGCCGTCCTGGTCGGCGGCGACGAGGGCGCGGTCGACACCGTCCTGGAGCGGTGGAGCGCGTCCACCGGGCAGTGGACGGCGACGGTCGTGCCACCCTTCATGAGCCGGGTGAGCGGAGCCTGGGTGGACGGCGGCCGGCTGCTGGTCCTGTCCGCACCGGAGTCGCTGCTCGACGACATGGAGTTCCGCTCGATCGACCTCGACGGCGGCCAGGTCGACACGGTGCCGTCACCGATCACCGCACGACTGCACACGTACGAGTGCCGCCTGTCGGACGGGCGCATCCTCCTGGCCGGAGGGGCGTGCGCGGGGATCGGCGGCGACGGCGAGCCGGTCGAGTACCTGACCCGGGAGTGCGAGGTGTACGACCCGGCCACCGGAGCGTGGCAGGCGGTCGGCGGCCTCTCCGTGCCGCACATGTCCCTGGACCGGGCCGGTCAGAGCCTGGTCGCACTCCCGGACGGCGGCGCGCTCATGGTCTGCGGCAGCGAGCCGGGCGGGGACGGCTACACCGACGTGGTGGAGCGCTGGTCGGGCGCCGCGGGGGCGTGGTCCCTCGAGCCGCCGCTGACCGAACCCCGGGACGCGCACACCACGACGCTGCTCCCGGACGGCTCGGTCCTGGTGGCCGGCGGGGAGGGGCCCGCCGGCACGCGCTCGGACTGCCACACCCTCGATCTCGCCGGCCACACCTGGAGCGGTGCCGACGGGCTGTCCCGCCCACGCCAGGGCCACCTCGCCGTGCCCCTGGCCGGCTCCGGGGTGCTCGTCGTCGACGGGGCCCAGGACGGGAGCTGCGAGCGGTTCGGGTGACCCGGGCCGGGCGGATGCCCGGAGCGCTCAGCCGCCGGACAGGTGGGCCTGCTTGGGCGCGAGTCCCCGCAGGGCCTCGGCCGCGACCCGGTCCCGGTCGGCGCCCGCGGCGGCGGTGACCGCCGCGCCGACGAGACCCTCGACGAGCGGCGCGGGGGAGAGGACCACCCGTTCGCGGAGGCCGTCGTCGAGCAGCTCCAGGGCGGTCTCGGCGGAGAGGACGGCGCTGCCCAGGTCCATCAGCACCACGACGCCGTCCCCGCTGTCGGCCGCGGTGACCGCGTCGGCGATCGCGGTGGCGTCGGTGCCGAGACCGCCGTCGACGTCACCGGCCGCTGTCTCGACGGCGAGCTCCCGACCGGGCAGCATGCCGCGGGCCAGCTCGACCGCGGCGTCGGCGAGGGCGCGGCTGTGCGACACGACGACCAGTCCGACCGGCACGGGTCAGCCCCGGCCGGCCAGCGCGGTCGCGGCGGCCTCCACCAGCAGCGTCGCCGAGGCCGCGCCGGGGTCGATGTGGCCGGCGCTGCGCTCGCCGAGGTAGCTCGCCCGGCCCTTGCGGGCGACCAGCGGCTCGGTGGCGTCCCGCCCGCGGGCGGCCGCCTCCGCGGCCGCGCGCAGGGCCTCGTCCAGCGGCTTGCCGGCGGCCACCGCCTCGTCGAGCGCGTCGCACGCCGGGCCGAGCGCGTCGAGCATCGTCTTGTCCCCCCGTTCGGCCTTGCCCCGCGCGACGACGCCGTCGTACCCGGCGCGGACCGCCTTCGCGAGCGCGGCGCCGGGGTGGGCCGGGTCGGTGACACCGTCGAGCGCACCAGCCGCGCGGAGGAAGAAGGTGCCGTAGAGCGGGCCGCTGGCGCCGCCGACCGTCTTGATCAACGTCGTCGCCACCGTCTTGAGGACCGCGGCGGCGTCGTCCGCGGGCTGGGCCTCGAGGGCGGCGACGGTCGCCGTCATCCCGCGGTCGAGGTTGGCGCCGTGGTCGGCGTCCCCGATGGCCGCGTCGAGCTGGGTGAGCCGGTCGCGCTGCTCGTGCACCAGCCGGGCGAACTCCCCGACCCAGGCGGTGAGCGCGGCGGCGTCGACGGCGCTCATGCGCCCCAGCGCAGGGACGGGGTGCGCACCGGCGCGTCCCACAGCCGCAGCAGCTCGTCGTCCGCCCGGAGCAGGGTGACCGAGCAGCCGGCCATGTCCAGGCTGGTCATGTACGAGCCGACGAGGTTGCGGGCGACGCCCACCCCGGCCTTCTCCAGGACGGCGACCACCTCGGCGTACATCAGGTAGAGCTCGAGCAGCGGTGTGCCGCCCATGCCGTTGACGAACGCGATCACGCCGTCGCCGCCGGTCATGTCCAGGTCGGAGAGGACCGGCTCGAGCAGCATCTCGGCCACCTCCCGCGCCGGCGCCAGCGGAACGCGGCGGCGGCCCGGCTCCCCGTGGATGCCGATGCCGATCTCCATCTCGTCGTCCGGCAGGTCGAACGTCGGCCGGCCGGCCGCGGGGACCGTGCAGGAGGTGAGCGCCATGCCCATGCTCCGGCCGTTGGCGTTGACCCGCTTGGCGATGTCGGCGACCTGGGCCAGCGACCGGCCCTCCTCGGCGGCGGCGCCGGCCAGCTTCTCGACGAGGACGGTGACGCCGACCCCCCGCCGTCCCGCCGTGTAGAGGCTGTCCTGGACGGCGACGTCGTCGTCGGTGACCACCGCGACCACCTCGGTGTCGGACTCGGCCTGGACCAGCTCCGCGGCCATCTCGAAGTTCATGACGTCGCCGGTGTAGTTCTTCACGATGTGCAGCACCCCGGCCCCGCCGTCGACGCCGCGGGTCGCCGCCACCATCTGGTCGGGGACCGGCGAGGTGAACACCTCACCGGCGCACGCGGCGTCGAGCATCCCGACGCCCACGAAGCCGGCGTGCATCGGCTCGTGACCCGAACCGCCGCCGGAGACCAGGCCGACCTTGCCCTGCCGGGGGGCGTCGCCGCGGAAGACGACGCGGTTCTCGTGGTCGACCCGCAGCTCGGGGTGGGCTGCGGCCAGGCCGCGCAGCGCCTCCGGGACGACGTCCGCGGGGTCGTTGATCAGCTTCTTCATCGCAGCCTCCTGACCTCGGCGTGCTCCGTGAGGGGGCACGTGGGCAGGAGGCTAGGAGGGTGCGCCGACAGGCACAAGCGCCCGGGCCGTCTGCCGGCGGTTGAGCGGGTGCGCCGCTGAGCTGCGCCTTCGTCTCGTGCTGGCACCCGGCACCGGGCTGGCCCCGCGACGCCGAGCGGCAGCGCCGGCAGGCGCGGCGAGGTCCCGGGGGATGGGCGCCCGCAGCGCCGACCCGACCCGGTCCCGTCGAGAGGCCGGGCCGGCTCAGGTCGTGGGGGCCGGACCGGTCGTGCCGTCCTCGGTCGGGTCCTGGTCGGGGTCGTCGTCCGGGAAGTCGAACGGCGGCGTCGGCGTCTGCCCCTCCGCGGACACCGGCACGTCGACGGTCACCTCGCCCGCCTCGCCGAACGTGAAGGTGACCGGGATCGACTGCGACGAGCGCAGCTCCCGCCCCAGGTCGAGCAGCACCACCTCGGGCGGCCCCTCGGCGCCGACGTACAGGTTGTCCTCCGCGTCCACGGTCAGCGGCAGTCCCTGACCCTCGGCGGTCTCGACCCGGACCCCGCCGAAGTCCGGCCCGCTGATGTCGGTCAGCGTCACCGGCTCGCCGCCGGTGTTGGTGACCGCCATGAACAACCGCGCGTCCTCGCCGGGCTCGTACACCCCGTCCAGCGGCCACTCCAGCTGCACCTGCACCTGCTGCAGCCCCACGTCCTCGCCGAGCCGCACGTCCGGCCCGACGGCCCCGCCCTCGACCTCGGCCGGATCGTCCGAGAGCGCGAGGTCCGGCTCGGCGCCGCCGCACCCGGCCAGCGCGAGCAGCGCGCCGGCGGCGGTCGCCACCAGGCGGCTCCGGGCGGACGGCAGGGCGGATCTGGCGGGCATCGAGGAGGCCTCCGGTCGTGCGGTGTGCGGGGACACCGGTCCCCTGCCCAGCACGCCGCGGGGGCCCCACCCTCACCCCGGTTCCGTCACGAGATCGTCATGTCCCGGGCTGACGCGGCGACCGGCGCCGCGGAGGGCTGGCCGGCGTCCCGGAGGCGCGGCGACCGGTGGACTGTCGGCACCGCGTCGTCCGACCCCGGAGGCTCAGAACCAGCCGCGGCGGGCGCCCAGCTGCCGGACGGCGGCGTCGAGGTGCGCGGCCACCGCGCGGACGTCGGTGTCGGTGTGCGCCAGCCGCAGCCGGCCGCCCACGTCCCGGCCCTCGCTGAGCAGCCCCCCGCGCCGGTCGACCTCCAGGACGACGTCCACGCCCTGCGGATCGGCCAGGAAGGTGACCTCCAGCTCGTTGACCCGCCCGCGCAGGCCGGGCGGTGGGGAGAACTCGACCTCCTGGTAGAAGGGCAGCTCGCTGCCCCAGATGCGGCCCTTCTCCACGTCGGCGCCGCGGAAGGCGAAGCCCAGGCCGTCGAGCGCGTGCAGCACGGTGCGCTGTACCGGCAACGGCAGCACGGTGACCGGGTCGAGGTCGCCGGGGTCGACCGCACCCGCGATGTCGAGCCGGGTGCGCAGCCCGACGCGCATGCCGCGCAGGTGCCAGCCGTCGATCGCGGTGATCGGGCACTGCCAGGGCACCGGCAGGCTGAACGGCACGCTGCGCCGCTCACCCGGCTCGATCCGCGCGGCGCCGGCGATCGCCGCGGTGCCGAACGTGACCTCCTCGCGCCAGGAGGAGTCACCGCTCTCGACCTCCACCGTCGCCTGCAGCGCGACGCGCACCTCGGTGACGTCCTGGGCGACCGAGCCCCCGGTCACGTGCACGGTGCCGGTGACGGCACCGCCCGGCGTCGTCTCCGGCCGGTCGAGCACGGTCTCGACACCGGCGCCGCCGGAGCCCAGGCGCGCCATCATGCCGCGGAAGGCCATCGATCCTCCTGATCGTCAGGGTGGTGCGCGGTCGGGATCACGTCGGCCGGAGCCTGTCACGGGCTCCTCCGCGTGTCACCGCCTCCTGCCGGGGGCACCGGGTCCGCAGGGACCTCCCACCGGCACCGTCACCGAGGAGGGGAACGTGAGCGAGACCTTCGGCCTGGGCCGGATCGCCGGCATCCGCGTCGGTGTGAACGCCAGCGTCCTGGTGATCGTCCTGATCATCGCCGGAGGACTGGCCTTCGGCCGGTTCCCGCTCGTGCTGCCCGGCCGCGGCGCCGCCGCGTACGTCGCCGCCGGGGTGGCGGCCGCGGTGGCCTTCCTCGCCTCGCTGCTGGCCCACGAGATGGCCCACGCCCTGGTGGCCCGACGCAACGGGGTCGAGGTGGAGGGCATCACCCTGTGGCTGCTCGGGGGTGTGGCGCGGCTGAGGGGCGGGGCCCGAACGCCCGGAGCGGAGTTCCGCATCGCCGGCGTCGGCCCCCTCACCAGCCTCGTCCTCGGCGCCCTCCTCATGGCCTTGGCTGTGCTGGCGCGGGTCGCCGGGGCCGACGGGCTGCCGGTGGCCGTCCTCGAGTACCTCGCCGGCATCAACGTGGCGCTCGCCGTCTTCAACCTCGTCCCGGCCGCCCCGCTCGACGGCGGGCGGCTGCTGCGGGCGTTCCTGTGGCGCCTCCGGGGCGACGCGTGGTCCTCGGCCGTGACCGCTGCGAGGGCAGGCCGGGTCTTCGGCTTCGCGCTGATCGCCCTGGGCTTCCTGCAGCTCGTCACCGGCCGGGGGTTCGGTGGGCTGTGGCTCGCACTCGTCGGGCTGTTCGTGGTGAACGCCGCCACGGCCGAGGAGCAGCACGCGCGGGTGTCCGGCCGCTTGGGCGGGCTGGCCGTCGGCACGGTCATGACCAGCCCCGCGCTGGTCGCCGACCCCGACCTGACCGTGGAACGGTTCCTGCACGAGGTGGCCCTGGTCCGGCGCTTCAGCACCTACCCCTCGTCGACCCCTCGGGTCACCTGGTCGGTCTCGTGACCCTGAACCGGCTGCGCGCGGTACCGCCCGCGGCCCGGGCCACGACGCGCCTGCGGGACGTCGCCTGCCCGCCGCCGGAGATCCCGGTCGCCCGGCCCGGGGAGCCGCTCACCGAGCTGTTGCCGCGCATTGAGGGGTGCAGCGACGGTCGCGCGGTCGTCCTCGACGGCGGCCGCGTCGTCGGCGTCGTCTCGCCGAGCGACGTCGCGCGCACCCTCCAGCTGGCCGACCTCGCCGCGTTCGACCGGTATCCGTCGGCGGGGGGCGGGGCCGACGTCGCCCGCGTGCCGGACGCCGGCGGTCCCTGACCCCTCCGGCCGGCGCGGACCGGGCGCGCGGGTCAGGAGGCGAAGCGGCGTTCGGCGCGGGCGGCCAGCACCGGGTAGAGCCGCGGCGCCAGCCGGACCAGCAGGTCCACGGCCCGGGCGTCGTTGCCGACGAGCACGCGCGGCTTCCCGGCCTCGACGCCGTCGACGATGATCCGCGCGGCCTGCTCCGGCGGCATCCTGAGCAGCTTCTCCTCGTAGACCCGACGGCGGGCCTCGTCGGCCGGGGTGACGGCGGCGCCGCGGGCCCGGGAGTGCTCGAACGCCGCCCTGGCGATGTTCGTCCGCACCCCGCCGGGGTGGACGACGGTGACCTGCACCGGCTGTCCGGCGGCGAGCAGCTCGGCGCGCAGGCTCTCGGTGAACCCGCGGACGCCGAACTTGCTGGCGCAGTACGCCGTCATCCGGCCCTGGCCCATGAGGCCGTTGAGGCTGGACACGTTGACGACGTGCCCGTCGCCGGAGGCGACCAGGTGCGGCAGGAACGCCTTGGTGCCGTGGATGACGCCGAACAGGTTGATCGACAGGATCCGCTCGTAGTCGGCCCACTCGCTGTCGAGCACCGTGCCGCCGCCGGCCACGCCGGCGTTGTCGTAGACCTGGTGGACGACGCCGAAGTGCTCCGCCACCGCGGTCGCGTACGCCTCGACGGCCGCGCGGTCGCTGACGTCCAGCCGGGCGGTGTGCACGGCGCCGCCCAGCGCCGCGGCCCGGTCGGCGGTCTCGCCGAGGCCCCCCTCGTCGACGTCGGACAGCGCCAGGCGCGCGCCGCGCTCGGCCAGGTCGAGGGCCAGCTGCCGGCCGATGCCGGAGGCGGCGCCGGTGACGACGGCGACCTTCCCGCGCACGCTGCTCATCGGGTTCCTCCTGCGGAGGTCCGGGCATCGACCGTCCGCTGCGGCCACGAGGCGCGGCCCAGGCGGTCCCCGGTCACCTGCTGCGTCGCCGTCACGCGGTCACCGCCGCGCGGTCGGCGGCGCGGAACAGCCGCAGCTCGGGGTCGGTGACGCTGTCGGCGCGCAGCAGCTTGACGTCGGTCGCGTAGCTCATCGAGGTCAGCCACGGCGGGCGGTCGCCCTGGCGGGGGAGCTGGTCGACCGCGCGCCGGATGTAGCCGGCGGCGAAGTCGAGGAAGGGCCGGGTCGGCATGTCGGCGTCGCTCGGCTGGGGCCGCGCGACGTCGAAGCCGTGCGCGTCCATGTGCGCGAGCAGCCGGCAGAAGTGCTCGCAGAGCAGGCCGATCTTCAGCGTCCAGGACGAGTTGGTGTAGCCGATGGCGATCACGAAGTTGGGGACGCCGGACAGCATCATCCCCTTGTAGGCGATCGTGTCGGGCAGGTGGACCGGCTCGCCGTCCACGGTCAGCCGGATGCCGCCGATGGCCTGCACGGTCAGCCCGGTGGCGGTGACGATGACGTCGGCCTCGAGCTCCCGGCCGGACGCCAGCCGCACCCCGGTCTCGGTGAAGGTCTCGATCCGGTCGGTGACGACGTCCGCCGTCCCGTTCCGGATGGCGCGGAACAGGTCGCCGTCCGGCACGGCGCACAGCCGCTGGTCCCACGGGTCGTACGGCGGGTTGAAGTGCACGTCCACCGGATAGCCCTCCGGCAGCTGCTTGGCGTTGACCCAGCGGATCAGCTTCCGCGCCGCCCTGGGGTACGTCTGGCAGAACCGCCAGATGCCGATGCCGCGGGCGATGTTCTTGCGCCGGGTCAGCGCGTACGCGCGCTCCTCGCCGAGCAGTGACCGCAGCCGGTTGGCCAGCGCGTCGTGGCGCGGCACGGGCATCACGTAGCTGGGCGTCCGCTGCAGCATGGTCACCGTCGCGGCGGTCCCGGCCATCGCCGGCACCAGGGTGACCGCGGTGGCGCCGCTGCCGATGACCAGCACGCGCTTGCCGGCGTAGTCGAGGTCCTCGGGCCAGTGCTGCGGGTGGACGATCGGGCCCCGGAACCGCTCGCGGCCCTCGAAGTGCGGGGTGTGGCCCTCGTCGTAGCGGTAGTAGCCGCCGGCGCAGAACAGCCAGCCGGCCGAGAGCTGCAGCCGCTCCCCGGTGTCGGTGCGCTCGACGTCGACCAGCCAGCGCGCCTCGGCGGTGGACCACGACGCCGCCAGCACCCGGTGGTGGTGGCGGATGTGGGCCTCGAGGCCGTTCTCGGTGATCGTCTCGCGCAGGTACTCGAGGATCCGCGGCGCGTCGGCGATCGACTGCTCGTCCCGCCAGGGCTTGAACTCGTAGCCGAAGGTGTGCAGGTCGGAGTCCGACCGGATGCCGGGGTAGCGGAACAGGTCCCAGGTGCCGCCGGAGGCCGCGCGGGCCTCCAGGATGGCGAAGCTCGTGGCGGGGAGCTCGGTCCTCAGGTAGCGCCCGGCACCGATGCCGGAGATCCCGGCCCCGACGACGAGCACGTCCAGGTGCTCGACCGGCGTCTGCGTGCTGGTCACCCGTCCGACTCTCCGTGCTGCCCGCCGCTTGCGCCAGTGCACGGCGCACCAGGATGCTCGGCCCGTGGTGCGGAGTGCTGCGCGCTGGCCCGATGTCTCCCCTCGGGTGCGCGAGCTGTTCCGGCGGGGCGCGGAGGTGGCGCTCGACCCGAGGGACGACTGGATCGAGGAGCTGCACACCGCCGCCCTCGGCGGGCCGCGGATGCGCCCGGTCGCCGAGGACCCGGTGCTCGCCGCGGCGACCCGCCGGGTGAACCTGGCCAACCTGCTGCACTGGGCGGCGGCCAACGTGCAGCACCCCGGACGCCGGGTGCCGGCCAACACCAGTGCCGAGGCGCTGGAGACGGCGCGCGACCTGGTGCGGCGGGGCCTGGACGAGTCGGCGCTGGACGCCTACCGCGCCGCCCAGGGCGTCGCCTGGCGGCGGTGGATGGAGATCTGCTTCGAGCTGACCTCCGACCCGGCCGAGCTGCGCGAACTGCTCGACGTCTCGGCGCTGTCGATCGCCACCTTCATCGACGACACGGTCGCGGCGACGTCGGAGCGGATGCGCGCCGAGCGCGACGAGCTCACCCGCGGCGCGCCCGCCGAGCGCCGGGCCACGGTCACCCTGCTGCTGGAGGGCGCCCCGATCGGCCGGGCCCGCGCCGAGGCGCAGCTGGGCTACGGGCTGACCGGCCCGCACACCGCCGTCGTCGTCTGGAGCGGGTCGGGGGCGCCCTCGGAGCAGCTGGAGACCGCCGCCGAGGCCGTCGTCCGGGCCAGCGGGGCCGCGCACCGGCTGACCGTCGTCGCCAGCGCCGCCGCGCTGTGGGTGTGGCTGCCGGTGGCGACGGCGCCGCACGCCGGGCAGCTCGCCGCCTCGCTGGCCGCGCACCCCGACGTCCGGGTGGCCGTGGGCCGCCCCGGCCGGGACGTCGACGGCTTCCGCCGCAGCCACCTCGACGCCGCGACCACCCAGCGGATGGTGGCCCGGCTCACCTCCCCGCAGCAGGTGGCCCGCTACGAGGACGTGCAACTGGTCGCGCTGCTCACCGGCGAGCCGACGCAGGCCGGCCAGTTCCTCGCCGACACCCTCGGCGACCTGCTGCACGCCGACGCCGACACGCAGCAGGCGGTGCTGACCTATGTCCGGGAGCTGGGCAGCACCACCCGCACCGCCGAGCGGCTGTACACCCACCGCAACACGGTGCTGCGCCGGCTGGCCCGCGCGGACGAGCTCCTGCCGCGCCCGCTGGCCGAGAACGTGGTCAGCGTCGCGGCGGCGCTGGAGGTGCTCCGCTGGCGCGGGAACGCGAGCTGAGCCGGGACCGGGTCCGTCCTCAGCCCAGCGATGCCGTCATGGTGACGGAGTCCTCGGCGACGGTCGTGCACTCGACCGTCAGCGGCCCGGCGGAGACGCCCTCGCCCTCACTGCAGGCCACGTCCTGGTCCCCGACCCGGATGCTGGCCCGGCCGTTCTCGACGGCGCCCAGCACGATCGACGTCCCCAGGACCTGCGCCTCGGCTCCGTCGCCGGAGAGGGTGACCGAGCAGGAGGTGCCCGTGCAGGTGACGGCGGTGTTCGCGCCGCTGTCGGTGCCGGTGTCCTCCGGCGCGGCGGTGTCCTCGGCGGGCGCCGCGGTGTCCGTGGTGGCGGTCCCGGAGGTGGTGGTGTCCCCGCTGCAGGCGGCCAGCGGAACCAGCAGCAGGACCCCGGCGAGCACGCCGGGGGTGAGCCGGCGGCGTTGGATCGTCCTCGCGTCCATGTACCGACGGTAGGGACGGCGGCCGGGATCCTCTCCGCGGACGCCGGATCCGTCACACTGCTGTGACCCGCAGCGCCTGACCCCCGGTCGCGAGCCGAGGACGACGCCGCTGCCCTACGCCCGCACCGCCAGGCCGGACGGCTGCCCCCCGCCGCCGTGGAAGGGCCTCGTCCTCCCCGCGCTCCGCGGACTCGGGGCGGGACCCGGGACGAGGCCGGCGGCGGGATCCTCCAGAGGACCGGGTGCGCTCCGTCAGCGGACCCGGAGCAGCACCTTGCCGGTGGCGCGGCGCTCGTCGAGCTCGGTGACCGCCGCGGCGGCGTCGGCCAGGTCGTGCACCGAGCCGAGCACCGGGTCGAGGGCGCCGCGCTCGAGCAGCGGCTGCAGGTCGCGCCACTGCTCCTGCACGTAGCCGGGTTCGCCCGTCCAGAAGGCGCCCCAGCCGACCCCGACGACCGAGACGTTGTTCAGCAGCAGCCGGTTGACCTTGACCGTGGGGATCTCCCCGCCGGTGAAGCCGAGGACCAGCAGCCGCCCCTCACGGGCCAGGCTGCGCAGCGAGTCGGTGAAGCGGTCGCCGCCGACCGGGTCGGCGACGACGTCGACGCCGCGCCCGCCGGTGAGCTCCGTGACCCGATCGCGGAACCCGTCGGCGAGCACCACCTCGTCGGCCCCGGCGGCCCGTGCGGTCTCGCCCTTGGCGTCGCTCGACACCACCGCGAGCACCCGTGCGCCGTAGGCCTTGGCCAGCTGGATGCCCGCCGTCCCCAGGCCGCCCGCGGCGCCGTGCACCAGGACCGTCTCGCCCTCGCGCAGCCGGCCCCGGCGGGCGAGGGCGAAATGCATGGTCAGGTAGTTCATCGGCAGCGCCGCGCCCTGCTCGAAGGTCACGCCGTCGGGCAGGGGGAAGACGAAGCCGGGGTCGACGGCCGCGACCTCGGCGAACCCGCCGAAGCCGGGGAAGGCCGCCACCCGCTGCCCGGGCCGCAGACCGCTGCCCTCGGGCGTGCTGCGCACCGTCCCGGCGACCTCGCTGCCGGGGACGAAGGGCAGCGGCGGCTTGAGCTGGTACTGCCCGCGGCTGAGCAGCACCTCGGGGAAGGTCACCCCGGCGACGTGCACGTCGATCAGCACCTTCCCGTCCGCGTCGGGCTCGGGGAGGTCGACGACCGAGATGGCCGAGGGGCCGTCGAGGGTGGTGATCTGGGCGGCGCGCACGGGTCCTCCTGCACGGTGGGGTCCTCCGACCGCGCGAGCTTGTCAGAGGAGGGAACCGGCGGCGCACCGCGGGTGGCGGCGCTCAGTCGGTCTCCGGCTGCTCCGTCCGCTCGGGCCCGACGGCGGGAGCCGCGCCGCCGAGCTCCGTGCTGCGGGTCGGCTCGGCGTCCTCGGGCCGGGGGACGCGGGGGTCCTCGGGCAGCGGGGGAGCGTTCTCCTGCGGCCCGTCGGGGGTGCGCTCGGGGTTCATGGCCGGTGGATACCCCGGCCGGCGGCCGGCCCTACCTGCCGATCAGCTGCCGCAGCCGGCGGGCCGGGGCCCGGACCACGCGCAGCGCCAGCCGCACCGGCAGCGTCACGACGGCCGAGCCCACCTTCACACCGAGGCGGTACAGGTCGGCGTAGTCGGGCGGCCGGGGCGCGGTCGGTGTCGGGTCGGCCGGGGGTGGCGTGGCGGGCACGATCAGGTCGACCGTCGTCCGGCGGCGGGTGCTGCGCAGCGACTCGAACGACGGGATCCGCGGTGCGTCGGGCGACTCCTCGTCGTCGGCAGCGGACTCGGGGAAGGACAGCGGGGCGGGGTCCGGCTGCGACCGCCCGGTGGCGGGCAGCCGGCCGGGCGGCTCGGGGACGACGCGGCGGATCGCGGCGATGCTGCCCGGACCCAGCCCGTCCACCGCCTGGAGCTCGGCGCGGGTCAGCGCGGCGAGCTGCGCGGTGGTGGTGATCCCGGCCCGGGTCAGCGCGGTCACCGCCCGCGCGGGCAGGCCCAGGTCGCGGACGGTCCCCCCGGGCGCGCTCCCCGGCGACGTGGTCGGCATGGGTCCAACCTAGGGCCGGCCGGTGCGTGGCACCGGCCCAGGTCTCCTGCAGGATGCGCAGGCAGTCCGCACCGCGTAGGAGGCCCCGATGACCGCTGCCCGGCCCGTGCACGTCGAGGGCACTCTGCCCTCGGGGCAGTACCGCCAGGCCTGGACCGTCGCGGACCCGGTCGGCGCCGTCGTCCTGGTGCACGGGGCGCACGAGCACGGCGGCCGGTACCGGCACGTGGCCGGGACGCTGGCCGCCGCGGGCTACGCGGTGCACGCCGTCGACCACCCCGGCCACGGCCGCTCCCCGGGCCGGCGCGGCAACATCGGCAGCATGGCCGCCGCCGTCGACGGGGTCGCCGAGCTGGTGCGCCTGGCCGCAGCGGAGCACCCCGGCGTCCCGCTGTTCGTCTACGGGCACAGCCTGGGCGGGCTGATCGCCCTGCAGTACCTCACCGGGACGCCGGACGCCAGGGTCGCCGGCGCGGTCATCTCCGCGGCGGCCCTGGACACCAGCGCCGCGAACGTCGTCCAGCGGACCGTGGCGCCGCTGCTCTCCCGCGTCCTGCCCGACCTCGGCGTCCTGCAGCTGGACGCGGAGGCGGTCAGCCGGGACCCCGAGGTGGTCCGCGACTACCGCACCGACCCGCTCAACCACACCGGGAGGATGGTCGCCCGCACCGGCGCCGAGCTGATGGCCACCGCACTGGCCATGCCCCGGCGGCTGCCCTCGCTGACCATGCCGCTGCTCGTGCTGCACGGCACCGCAGACCGGCTCGTGCCGCCGGCCGCGAGCGAGGTCGTGCGCGCCCACGCCGGCTCCGCCGACCTCACGGTCACGGTCTACGAGGGGCTCTTCCACGAGCCGCACAACGAGCCGGAGAAGGAGCACGTGCTGGCCGACGTCGTCGCCTGGCTCGACGCCCACCGCACGGCGTCCTGACCTCGGCGTTCCCGCCGTGGCGGCCGCCAGTGGGCGCGCCGCGGGGCGGGGGAGTGACGACCGGTACACCGGCGTGACACGCCGCGCTGACCTGCGACTCGCCGCCCGTGAACGCAGATGTGAGCGGCGTCACGACGACAGTTCACATGACCACACGTAACGTTTTGTGTGCGCTCCGCAAACGAGAGAGCGCGGCGCCGGTCCGCCAAACCCTGCCCACCGGACGCCATCCGATCCCAGGGCAGGGGTGGGGGACCCACGACCACGGCGCGCCGGGCCTCGAGCGCACAGCTCGGGCACAGGCCGCCTCGGGGTGAAGCCGCGGACCGCGGCCGGGCACCGATCGCCCGAACCCGACAGCTCACCTCGCCGGCGGTGATCGGAGATCACCATGGCCAAGCACCGTGCACCCCGCTATGTCCGGACCAGGAAGGTCATCGCCAAGGCGCCCGTCGCCGCCGGCGCCACCGTCGTCGGGTTCGGCGTCCTGAGCGCTCCCTCCCAGGCCCTCGCCGGGACGACCGGTCCCCTCCCGACGCACGCCGTCGAGCTCCCCGCCGCGACGCCCGCCGCCGGTACCGTCGCCGCCGAGGCGGGCCACACCGTCGAGCGCGGAGAGACGATCGCGAAGATCGCCGCCGCCCACGGGCAGGCGTGGCGGGACCTGTACCAGCGCAACGCCGACGTCATCGGCGCGGACCCGAACCGGATCTTCCCCGGTCAGGTCCTCGTCGTGCCCGGCCCGGAGGCCACCGCACCGGCCGCCGCGGCCCCCGCCACGGGCTCGGTGGGCGCCTCCGTGCCCGCCGCCCCGGTGACCCCGCTCGCCGTGGCCGCTCCGGCTGCCGCCCCCGCTGCCACCAGCGCCACCGCGAGCATCAGCAACAGCGCCGGCGACGTGGCCCCGCAGGTGCAGGCCGCGGCGAACCGGGTGGTCAGCGAGGTGCCGGGCGCCGACTCGATCACCATCGGCGGCACCCGCGCCAGCGCGGCCGACCCGAACGGCCACCCGTCCGGCCTGGCGCTGGACTACATGGTCGGCTCCGACTCCGCCCTCGGCGACGCCATCGTGGCGTTCCACATCGCCCACTGGGACGAGCTGGGCGTCGAGTACGTCATCTGGCAGCAGCGGATCCTGACCTCGCCGACCGGCGCGTGGAAGGCCATGGCCGACCGCGGCAGCGCCACGGCGAACCACATGGACCACCCCCACGTGAACTACCTCGGCTGAGTCCGGCCCGCGCGCCGAGCGGCCCTCCACCCCTGCGGGTGGGGGGCCGCTCGGCGTCCCGGGGTCAGAGCAGCCGGTCGAGGTCGTCCGGGCCCGGCCCCGTGCCGCCGGAGTCGCGCAGCGGAGAGGTCTCGGGCAGGTCCTCCTCGGGGGGCTCGGCTGCGACCGGCCCCTCCGAGTACAGGGTGCTCGGGTCCTGCGGGTCCATCTCGCTCATGGGGGGTGGGTGCCCCGCCGGGCCCGGCAGAACCGTCGGCCGGCATCGAGACGTCCTAGACATCTGTTGCGGAACGGATCCGTCGCCCGCATGCTCTTCCTCGGGCGGAGCCCCGGGAGCGTCCTGGGCGAGCTCCGCCCGCCAGCTTCGGCAGGGGCGTGCGCCGGTCGTCCGCAGGAGGCGACGGTGCGGCGGGCGCTCAGGCGGGACGGTCGAGGAGCTCCGCCAGCGTCCGGTCGATGAAGGCGTTGTCGGCGGCGTTCATCCCGAGTCCGGCGAAGTGCCCCCAGATGGTGTCGATGACCCGGACCTCGCCCTGGGCGATGAACTGGGAGGCCCACTGCTCGTCCTCCGGCGGGAAGTACAGGTCGGTCCGCGCGGGCATGGCCACGAGGGGGCAGCGGATGGAGCGCAGCGCCGCCTCGGTGTCCCCGTCGAAGCCCGGCGTCCGGCCGACGTCGCCGTGCTCCCAGGTCCACAGCATCGCGAGCAGGTTGTTGGGGTCCCGGTCCCGGTCGAGCCAGAACCCCTCCCAGAAACCGACCAGGAAGTCCTCGAGCGAGGAGTACCCCGTCTCGCGGTAGCCCCGCTGCCAGTAGAAGGCCTGGGACAACCCCCACCCGGCGTAGATCCGCGCGAACGCGCGCATGCCGGCCGTGGGTCGTGCGTCGGCGGTGTACTGACCGCCCCGGAACGCCGGGTCGAGCGAGAGCGTGGCCCGCAGGCTCTTCAGGAACACCTGGTTGTGCTCGCTCGTGCGGCTCGAGCCGACGATGGGCGCGGCACGCTTGACCATCTCCGGGTGGCTGACCGCCCACTGGTAGGTCTGGCCGGCGCCCATGGAGGACCCGAGCACCAGCTCGATCGACTCGATGCCCCACTGCTCCGTCAGCAGCCGGTGCTGGGCCTCGACCTGGTCGTAGAAGGTGATCGGCGGGAAGTGCGGCCCGTCGAACGGCGGTGGCGTGGTGCTCGGCGAGGTCGACAGGCCGTTGTTGAGCTGGTTCGGGACGACGATGAAGTACCGCTCCGGGTCGCAGGCCAGCCCCGGGCCGATCGACCACTCGTTGGCGTCGTGCCAGGCGCTGAACCAGGTCGGGTGCACGATCACGTTGGACCGGTCGGCAGCCAGGGTCCCGTACGTCTTGTAGGCGAGCTGCGCGCCCCGCAGCGTCCCGCCGCTCTGCAGCGGCAGGTCACCGAGGTCGAACAGCTGGGAGTCCGTCGGAGCCGGCACGAGAGATTCCTTCCACGTGGAAGTTTCCCGTCAGCCTGCCCGCACCTCCGCGGGGAGCGCAACCTGGCGCGTCCCGGTCAGGGAGTGGCCAGTCGCTCCAGCAGCCGGCGGAGGGTGCGTGTCTCCCCGTCGGACAGGGCGGCGAGTCCGTCGCGTTCGGCCTCGGCGATCCGCGGGCCCAGCGACCGGCACAGCGCCCGGCCGCGGTCGGCGGAGTGCACGACGACGCGGCGGCGGTCGCTCGCGTCGACGTTGCGGTAGAGCAGCGAGCGCTCGACCAGGCGGTCCACGATCCGGGTCAGGGTGGGCCCGGAAACCCGGGTGCGGCCGCTCAGATCCGTCATGGACAGCGGTCCGCGCTCGGCCAGGGTGTGCAGCACCCGCCACTGGTCCAGGGTGAGGTCGGTGTCGGCGAGGATCTCCTCGACGCGTGAGGTCAGCCCGGAGGCGACCTGCTGGAGCAGGTCGACGTGGGGCAGCGAGCCCTCCGACGTCTCCTGCCGCATGTCCGCTCTCCTCGGCCGGGACCCTTCCCATGGCCAGGGCAGGTCAGCATAGTGATCCCCTACTCGGGCCGATTCTCGCAGAGGTCCGGGACGTCCCGCTGCTCTGCCGCGCCGTCCACGCCTGGGGGGTCGATGCGCCGTCGGTCCGCGGAGGTCGCGCGGGTCGGGCTGGTGGTGCCCCTGCAGGGCCCGGCCGGCCTCTTCGGCCCGTCCTGCGAGGCCGTCGCGGCGACGGCGGTGCGGACCATCAACGCCTCGGGGGTCCTCGGCCGGGAGCTGGCCGTCGAGGTCATCGACGGCGGCGCGCCACCGGGGCAGGTGGGGGCCGCCGTGGGCCGGTTGATCGACGCCGGGCGGATCGACGCGGTGACCGGCTGGCACATCTCGGCGGTCCGGCACGCCGTCGCGCCCGTGACCGCGGGGAGGATCCCCTACGTCTACACGTCGCTGTACGAGGGCGGGGAGTCACGGCCGGGCGTCTTCTGCTCCGGGGAGACGCCCGCCCGGCAGATCGCACCGGCGCTGCGCTGGCTGCGGGACGTGTGCGGCGTGCGGCGGTGGTTCGTGGTGGGCGACGACTACGTCTGGCCCCGTGCGTCGGTCGAGGTCACCCGGGAGTTCGCCCGGCGACTGGACCTGCAACTGGTCGGCACGGCCTACGTGCCACTGGGGACCGACGACTTCCGGGGGGTGGTCGAGCGCATCCGGGCCAGCGACGCCCAGGGGGTGCTGCTGTACCTCGTGGGGCAGGACGCCGTCCAGTTCAACCGGGTGTTCGCCGAGCACGGACTGCAGGAGGGGTTGATCCGCTTCACCCCGCTCATGGAGGAGAACATGCTCCTGGCCAGCGGGGACGACGCGACGCGGAACCTCTTCGTCTGCGCCTCCTACTTCCGGTCCCTGGCCACTGCTTCGGCGCTGGAGCTCTGCGGCGCCTACGCCGAGCAGCACGGTCCCGACGCGCCGCCGCTGAACAACATGGCGGAGTCCTGCTACGAGGGCCTGATGACCCTCACCTCGCTCGCGGAGCGCGCCGGCAGCCTCGACGTCCGCCGGATGCTCGCCGTCGCCGACGGGCTGGGCTACGACGGGCCGCGCGGTCCGGTGTCCTTCACCGGCAACCACCTCCAGCAGCGGGTCCACCTGGCCGTGGCCGACGGCTACGACTTCGACGTCCTCGCCACGCTGTAGCGGCGGCCCAGCTCAGCTCCTCTTGACAGTTCCTTTCAGGTGAATAAGTTCTACCTGAAAGGAATGGAGGAGTCATGGCCACGTACGTGTTCCGGTGCCCCACCTGCGCGGTGTTCGAGGTGGTGGTGCCGATGTCCGCGGTCCGCCCGACGCACCCCTGCCCGACGTGCGCGGGCGAGGCCGGCCGGGTGTGGACCGCACCCGCCCTGGCGTCGACACCCGCCGCGCTGCACCGCGCGATGGCGACCGCCGAGGCGAGCGCCGAGGCGCCGCAGGTGGTCCGCTCCATCCCCGCCGGGAAGCCCCGGCCGCGGAGCCGCCGGTGGAGTCCCACGACCGGCGCCACCCCCGTGAACGCGGCGCACCGCCCCGCGGGCCCGCACCCCTCGCTGCCGCGCTGGTGACCCGTGGGCGCCGTCGGACTGCTCTACGTCGGTGCCGTGCTGGTGGTCAACGGCGTCATGCTGCTGGGGCACGTGAGCCCGGCCGGCGCAGCACCGCTGAACCTCTTCGTCGGCGCGCTCCAGGTGGTCACGCCGACCTACCTCATCATCGCCGCGGACGGCGACCCGGCGCAGATCGCGCTCGCCGCCGGGCTCTACTACTTCGGCTTCACCTACCTGTGGGTGGGGATCAACGGCATCACCGGCTGGCCGGGCGAGGGGCTCGGCTGGTTCTCCCTGGTCGTGGCCGCGGCCGCCGTGGGGTTCGCCGTCCACTCCTGGACGGCGGTCGGTGACCGGACCTTCGGCGTCATCTGGCTGCTGTGGGCGGTCCTGTGGTTCGGCTTCTTCCTGCTGCTGGCCCGGCGCAAGGACCACCTCACCGGCGCGGTCGGCGTCCTGGCCCTGGGCGAGGGACTGCTCACGGCCGCCGTCCCGGCCTTCCTGATCATCACCGGCTGGTGGAGCGACTCGCTCGCCACGGCCCTCGTCGTCGCCGTCCTCGGGGTGCTCCTGCTCGCCGCCAGCGCCCCGCTCGGCCGGACCCTGTCCGCCCCCGCTCGTCCCACCCCCGCCCGGCCCGGTGCCGCACCGGGCGCCCAGTGAGAGGAAACCGCGCCATGCCCGATGTCGTGTTCAGCGTCGACCAGAACAAGTCCATGCGGGACCAGGCCGTCCCCGGCCACAACCGCTGGCACCCGGACATCCCGCCGGCGGTCACCGTCCGGCCGGGGCAGGACATCCGGGTGGAGTGCAGGGAGTGGACCGACGGCCAGATCGGCAACAACGACTCGGCCAACGACGTCCGGGACGTCGACCTGTCCCACGCGCACATGCTCTCCGGGCCCATCGCCGTGGAGGGGGCCGAGCCGGGCGACCTGCTGGTCGTCGACATCCTCGACCTCGGTCCGGTGCCGCAGGTCCAGGGCCCCAACTGCGGGGAGGGCTGGGGCTACTCGGGCATCTTCGCGAAGGTCAACGGCGGCGGGTTCCTCACCGACTACTACCCGGACGCGTACAAGGCCATCTGGGACTTCCGGGGCCAGAAGTGCACCTCCCGCCACGTCCCCGGCGTCGAGTACACGGGCATCACGCACCCCGGGCTGTTCGGCACGGCGCCGTCGGCGGACCTGCTGGCGCGCTGGAACGCCCGCGAGCGGGCGCTGATCGCGACCGAGCCCGACCGGGTGCCGCCCCTGGGGCTGCCGCCGCTGCCGGACAACGTCCTGGGCGGCACGGCCGGCGGCGACCTGCTCGCGGCGATCGGCCGGGACGGCGCCCGCACCGTCCCGGCGCGGGAGAACGGTGGCAACCACGACATCAAGAACTTCACCCGCGGCAGCCGGGTCTTCTACCCGGTGTACGTCGACGGCGCGCTGCTGTCCGGAGGGGACCTGCACTTCAGCCAGGGGGACGGCGAGATCAACTTCTGCGGCGCCATCGAGATGGGCGGCTTCATCGACTTCCACGTCGACCTCATCAAGGGCGGCATGGAGACCTACGGCGTCACCACCAACCCCATCTTCATGCCGGGCCGGGTGGAGCCGCGCTACTCGGAGTTCCTCACGTTCATCGGCGTCTCGGTCGACCACCGCGACGACACCAACGTCTACATGGACGCGACGCTGGCCTACCGCAACGCCTGCCTCAACGCCATCCGCTACCTGGAGAAGTGGGGCTACACGGGGGAGCAGGCCTACCTGATCCTCGGCACCTCGCCGATCGAGGGCAGGATCGGCGGGGTGGTGGACATCCCCAACGCCTGCTGCTCGGTCTTCCTGCCGACGGAGATCTTCGACGAGGACATCCGGCCCGGCGGCCGGGGTCCCCAGCGCCGGGACCGAGGGCAGGTCTGCGTCACCTCCTGACCGGGCAGCCGCCGGCGGGCGCGGGCGGACGCCGGTCCGCCCGCGCCCCGTCGCGGTGACCCGGGACCCCGCAGGCGGGCCGGGGACGGTCCGCCTGGTCGCCTCCGGCGTGCTGGCCAACCTCGCGGTCGGGACGCTGTTCGCCTGGAGCCTCGTGGCGTCCCCGGTGGTGGCCGCCGTCGGGGCGCCGCGGGGCAGCGGCCCGGCCGTGTTCGCGCTCGCCCTCGGCGTGTTCACCCTGGTCCTGCTCGGCGTGGGCCGCCTGCTGGCGCGGGTGGGACCACGCCGGCTGCTCGCCGCGGCGGCCCTCTCCGCGGGAGCGGGGTTGGGGGTGACCGCCGCGGTGCCGTGGCGCGGCGCCCCGTGGCTGGGGGTGGGCCTGCTGTTCGGTGCGGCCAACGGGCTGGCCTACGGCGTCGCGGTCGCCCTCGCCTCCCGCGTGCCCGCTGCCCGCCGTGGCACGGCCAGCGGCCTGGTGGTCGGCGCGTACGCGGCCGGGCCGGTGCTGCTCGGCCTGCTGTCCCCGCACGTCCTCCCGGCGGTCGGCTGGCGGACCTGCCTCGCCGTCCTGGCCGTGGTCGTCGCCGGGTTGCTCGCCCTCGCCGCCGCCCTCGTCCCGGGCGGAGCGGGGATGGACCGGCACCCCGGTCCCCCGGGGGAGCCGGTGCCGAGGACGACGGTGGGCGCCCTGTGGGTCCTCTTCGCCGGGGGTGCCGCGCCCGGCCTGGTGGTGTTCGCCGTCGCCGCACCGCTCGCCTCCGCCTCGGGCCTGGGTGCCGGGGCCGCGGGCGCGGCGGTCTCCCTGCTGGGCCTGGGCAACCTGGCCGGCCGCCTCGGCGCGGGCTGGTGGTCGGACCGGGTCGGGCGCGTCCCCGCCCTGGCGACCGCGCTCGCCACCACCGCGGTCGCCCTCGCCGGGCTCGCCGTGGAGGTCGCGCCCGTCGTCGTCCTGACCGCTCTCCTCGTCGTCGGGCTGGCCTACGGGGCGGTCTCCGCGCTGGTCCCGGCCCTGACGGCCGACCGGGTGGGCCCCCGGGCCTTCCCGGCGGCCTACGGCCGGGTCTTCACCTCGTGGGGGTGTGCCGGTCTGCTGGCACCCCTCCTCGGCGGCGGGGTGACCGACGACGCGGGTCCCCAGCCCGGACTGCTCTGGCTCACCGTCCCGCTCGTCCTCGCCGCGGCCGCGCTGACCGCCGTCGGTCGCAGGTGACCCCTACACCCTCCGGCCTGCGATCCGGGGGGTGGGCGACGCGTGTCACCTGACGAATCCGCGGCCGCGGATTGTCACAGCTGCATAACGCCAGCTACCGTCGAGGAGTCCGGTCGGTCGTCACGCCCCCACAGGGGTGCCCGAGCGGGCGCCGCCGAGTCGCCCTCAGGGGCGAGCCGGGGACCCATCGCAGTACTGGGGTGAATCCCGCTCCTGGACGCACGTCCGGGGGCAGGTAGGGCTGCTTCCCGCCCGAACCCGTCAGCTAACTCGGTAGGCGGCTCACGGAAGAAGTGGAGAGCCGCCGGATGGCGTGCCCGCGCCCTGACGCACCGCCCCGCCGGCCCCGGATCCCGGAGCGCCCGCGCACCTGATCGCACGCGACCGTCCGCAGCGACGCCGCCCGCGGGTCCACCGAGCTCCGAGCACCTCCGCTCGACCGGCCCCTCGCCGCTTCCCCGGTGCGCCCGCACAGGCCTCGCCGCCGCACGGCCGCAGCCCCGCTGCCCGCAGACCGCCGCAGACCCGCGCGCCCTCGAGCGCCGCTGCGCCCGCACCCCCGGAGAACGCGAACCCCATGGACCGCCGCACCACCACCTCGGGCCGTCCCGCCCGCTCCCGCCGTCGTCCCGCCCTGTACCTGGGGATGGCCACGACCGGCGCCGTCCTGGCCGCCGTCGTCGTCGGCCCCGAGCCGGCCGCGCAGGCCGAGGCCGCGCCGGCGGGGACGGTCGGCGTCGCCCAGGAGCTCGGGCTGACCGCCCGGTCCGGCCCCGTCGACGTGACCGCCGAGCTGCAGCCGCTGCAGGACCTCGCCGCCAGCCGCAGCAGCCGCGAGGCCGCCGCAGCCGCCGCCCAGCAGGCCCAGGCCGCCGCCGACCAGGCGGTGCTCGACCGGCAGAAGGCCGAGGCCGAGGCGAAGGCGAAGGCGGAGGCCGAGGCCGCCGCGCGGGCCGCCGCCGAGGCCGAGGCCGTGGCCGCCGCCGCGGAGACCGCGGCCGCGCAGGCCGGGGAGGCCGCTCCTGCGGCGGCCGCCCCCGGGGTCGCCGCCGCGGCCGGCACGGTCGCGCGAATCACGAACTCCGCGGGCGCCGTCGCGGCGGTGGTGCAGGCCGCGGCCAACGCCGTCGTCAGCAACGTGCCGGGCGCCGACTCGATCACCCTGGGCGGCACCCGGCCCAGCGCCGCCGACCCGGGCGGTCACCCGTCGGGCCTGGCACTGGACTACATGGTCATGTCGGACTCCGCGCTCGGCGACGCGATCGTCGAGTACCACATCGCCCACTGGGACGAGCTCGGCGTGGACTACATCATCTGGCAGCAGCGGATGCTGTCCTCGCCCGGGGGCGCCTGGAAGGCGATGGCGGACCGGGGCAGCGCGACGGCCAACCACATGGACCACCCGCACGTGAACTACCTGGGCTGACCCCGGCACGGTTCGGCACGGTGCCGCCCGGGCACGACCGCACGATGCCGACCAGGTCCCCCCGCTCCGTCCCCCCGACCTACGTCGACGCCAACCGGCTGTGGGTGGACTCGCGCGTCCGCGCGCTGGTGCAGCGCCGCGTCGAGGCGCCCGTCCTGCTGCGGCTGGGTGGCCGGGTGCCCGGCGGCCGGGTGCTCGAGCTCGGCACCGGGCGCCGGGGCACCGGGCTGCGCCTGGCGCTCGGGGTCTTCGGAGCCGCGCACGCCGACGGCGTCGAGCGCCACGACGCGAGCGTCGCGGCGTGCCGGGAGGCGGTGCGCGACCTGGCCGGCCGGGTCGACGTGCAACGCGGCGACGCGACGGCGCTGGCCGCGCCGGACGGCTCCTACGACGCGGTCTTCGGCTACCACGTGCTGCACCACGCCGACGCCTGGCGGGACGTCGTCGGCGAGGCGGCCCGGGTGCTGCGCCCCGGCGGGCGGTTCTACTCGTGCGAGATGACGGCGCGTTTCGTCGACAGCCGGCCGCTGCGGGCGGTCTCCCGGCACCCCGCCGACGGCGACCGCCCGACCGCGGACGGCGTCGCCGCCGCCTGCCGGGCGGCGGGGCTGACCGTCGTCGGCCAGGAGACGCGCCTCGCCGGCTGCTGGACGGCGCTCGTCGCGACCCGCCCGTGAGCCGGCGCCCCCCGCGCCGCCTGCACCGCCGCTGACGGCGCCACGCCCTGAGCCGGGCCGACCTCCCCGGTGGCGGCCCGGCTCAGGAGCGGCTGGTCAGCCGGCCGGGACGGGGGTGTGCGCGTCCTCCTGCTCGGCGATGAAGGACCGGACCACCGGGTAGATCTCGGCCTCCCAGCGGGAGCCGGCGAAGACGCCGTAGTGGCCCACGCCCTGCTGCAGGTGGTGGCGCCTGCGCTCCTCCGGGAGCCCGGTGCACAGCGCGTGCGCCGCCTCGGTCTGGCCGGGGGAGCACATGTCGTCCTGGGCACCCTCGACGGTGAGCAGCGCGGTCCGCTCGATGGCGGACAGGTCGACCCGCTGCCCGCGCCAGGTGAAGGTCCCGCGGGGCAGGGCGTGCTCCATGAAGACGTGCTGCAGCGTCTCCAGGTAGAACTCCGCGGGCACGTCCATGACCGCGCCGTACTCGTCGTAGAAGGCCCGCTTGTCGGCCGCCGTCACCTCGTCGCCGGCGACCATGGCCCGGTACATCGCCAGGTGGGCGTTCAGGTGCCGCCGCGGGTTCATCGACATGAACGCCGTCAGCTGGGCGACCCCGGGGTAGACCCGCCGGCCGGCCCCGGCGTACTGCGCCGGGACGGGGGTGGTCAGCAGCCGCTCGAACAGCGCGAGCGGGTGGCGACCGGCGTTGTCGTTGACCCGGTTGGGGTTGACCCGGGTGTCGACGGGCCCGGCCATCAGCGTGACGCTGCGGGGCTGGGCGGGGTCGCCGGCGGCCGCGAGCACGGCGACGGCCGCGAGCACCAGCGGCGACGGCTGGCACACGGCCAGCACGTGGGTGTCCGGGCCGAGGTGCCGCAGCGCCTGCAGGACGTGGTCGATGTACTCGTCCAGCCCGAACCGGCCCGCCGCCACCGGGACGTCCCGGGCGTTGTGCCAGTCGACGACGTACACGTCGTGGTCGGCCAGCAGCGTGCGGACCGTGGGCCGGAGCAGCGTGGCGAAGTGCCCGGAGATCGGGCCCACCACCAGCACCTGCGGTTGGCCGGCGACGTCGGGCTTGACGAAGTGCAGCACGTCGGCGAAGGGCGTGGACAGCACCGGCTCCACGGCCACCTCGGCCGCCCGCCCGTCGACGTCCACGGAGTCGATGCCCCACTCGGGGCGGACGTGCGTGGGCCGGGCGTCGGCGACGATCCGGCAGGCGGCCCGCACCCGGCGGGCACCGGGCAGGGCCGCCAGCGGTGCCGGGAGGGCCTCCAGGGCCCGCGCGGTGATCGCCGACGTGGTGCGGGCCGGAGCGGTCAGCCGCTGCTGCCACTGGTAAGCGGTGTAGAGCACAGGTCGCCCCTCGGGATGCGTGGGTGTGTGGTCCGCGCCACACGTACCCGACGGTAACGGACGCCTCCGGGAGGGGCCCGGCGGGACGCGCCGGGCCCGGTCAGCCGGCCAGGTCCGCGTAGGTCGTCCGCAGCTCGCGCTTGAGGATCTTGCCGCTGGCGTTCTTCGGCAGGGCGTCGGCGACGGTCACGTACCGCGGGGTCTTGTAGCCGGCCAGCCGCTCCCGGCAGAAGCGGACGAGCTCGTCGGGGTCGACCGCCCGTCCCTCCCGGGGGACGACGACCGCGGCGACGGCCTCGATCCAGGTCGGGTGCGGGATGCCGAAGACGGCGGTCTCCGCGACGGCGGGGTGCTGGTAGAGCACCTCCTCGACCTCGCGGCTGGCGACGTTCTCCCCGCCGGTCTTGATCACGTCCTTCTTGCGGTCGACCACGGTGATGTAGCCGTCCTCGTCCATCACGCCGAGGTCGCCGCTGTGGAACCAGCCGTTGCGGAAGGCCTCGGCGGTCTTCTCCGGGTCGTTCCAGTAGCCGGCGGTGGCGTGCGGGCTGCGGTGCACGATCTCGCCCTCGACGCCGGGGCCCACCGGCCGGTCGGCGTCGTCGACGATCCGGGTCTCGCTGTTGACGACGGCGGTGCCGGCCGACCCGGGCTTGCGCAGCTGGTCCTCCGGCGACAGCACGAGGGCGACCGCGGACATCTCGGTCTGCCCGTAGAAGTTGAACAACGCCATGTCGGGCAGCCGTCGGCGGAGCTCCTCGACGACGGCCACCGGCATGATCGACGCGCCGTAGTAGCCGGTGGCCAGCGAGGACAGGTCCCGGCGGTCGAAGTCGGGGTGGCGCAGCAGTGCGATCCACACCGTCGGCGGGCAGAACAGGCTGGTCACCCGCTCCCGCTCGACGGTCTCGAGGACCGTCGACGGGTCCGGCCCGCCGAGGACCACGTTCGTCCCGCCCAGGTACAGGTTCGGCACGAGGAAGCAGTGCTGGGCCGCGACGTGGAACAGCGGCAGCGCGTGCAGGGCGACGTCCCGGGCGGTGTAGCGGCCGTCGACGATGCAGCTGACGTACTGGGCGATCAGGCTGCGGCTGGTCATCATCGTGCCCTTGGGTCGCGACTCGGTCCCGCTCGTGTACATCAGCTGCAGCACGTCGTCGTCGGCGACGTCCACCTGCGGCGGGGTGGCGTCGTCGTGCGCGGCCCAGGTCTCGAACGCCTCCCAGCCGGCGGGCAGGCGCGGGGAGGGCTGGGAGGCGGTGGCGCCCAGGACGCCGCGGACGCGGATGGCGGACGAGCGCCCGGCCTGCTCGATCGCCGCCTGCGCCACGGGCAGGAGTGCGGACTCGGCGACGACGCCGGTCGCCCCGGAGTGCTCGAGGATGTAGGCCACCTCGCCGGCCTGGAGCATGAAGTTCACCGGGACGGCGATCGCCCCCAGCCGCGCGAGGGCGAAGGTGAGCACCACGTACCCGTCGTCGTTGTGGGACAGCAGCGCCACCCGGTCGCCCCGCGCCACGCCGCGGGCGGTGAGCGCGTTGGCGGTGCGGTCGACCACGGTGTCGAGCTCGGCGTAGGTGTACGAGCGGTCGCGGTAGCGCAGGGCCGTCTTCCCCGGCACCCGCGCCGCGGAGCGCCGCAGCAGGTCACCGAGCGCGTGCCGGCGGGCCCGGGTGATGGTGCTGGTCAGCGTCTCGTCGAACACGCTCGTCTCCTCGGGCTCGGCCGTCTCGCGGGAGGGCCCTACAGTGAGCCCGGCCACAAACTATTCGGACGTCCGACCATCCGGTAGCCGCCGGCGACCGGTGCGGGCCGGCGCGCGACGAGGCACAGGGAGGACCCCCGATGGACGTTCCCGACACCTACCGGGCGACCCGCGACCGGCTGCTGGAGCTGCGCGAGCGGCACGAGGCGGCGGTCGCGGAGTTCCGCTGGCCGGAGCTGGGGGAGCGGTTCAACTGGGCGGTCGACTGGTTCGACGCCGTCGCCCGGGGCAACGACCGGCCCGCCCTGGTGCTGGTGGAGGAGGACGGGACGTCGACCGAGCGCACCTTCGCCGAGATGTCGCGGCGCTCCGACCAGCTGGCGGCCTGGCTCGCCGGGCGCGGCGTGCGGAAGGGGCACCCGGTGCTGCTGATGCTCGGCAACCAGGTCGAGCTGTGGGAGTCGATGCTGGCGGTGATGAAGCTCGGGGCGGTGATCATGCCGACCACCACCGCGGTCGGCCCGGCCGACCTGGTCGACCGGATCACCCGCGGAGGCGCCCGGCACGTCGTCTGCAACGCCGCCGACGTCGGGAAGTTCGACGAGGTCCCCGGCGACTACACCCGGATCAGCGTGGGCCCGGCCGAGGGCTGGGCCGACGTGCGCGCCGCCGCCGACCTCGAGCCCCTCCCGGTCGAGCACCCGGGGACCGCACCCGGCGACCCGCTGCTGCTGTACTTCACCTCCGGGACGACATCCCGCCCCAAGCTCGTGGAGCACACCCAGGTCTCCTACCCGGTCGGCCACCTGTCGACGGTGTACTGGCTGGGCCTGCAGCCCGGCGACGTGCACCTCAACATCTCCTCGCCGGGCTGGGCCAAGCACGCCTGGTCCTGCTTCTTCGCCCCGTGGATCGCCGAGGCGACCGTCCTCGTGCACAACTACCGCCGGTTCGACGCCGATGGGCTGCTCACCCTGCTCCGCGAGCGCGGGGTCACCACGTTCTGCGCGCCGCCCACGGTGTGGCGGATGCTCATCAACGCCGACCTGTCCGGCGGACCGGGGGCGCTGCGCGAGGTGATCGCGGCCGGGGAGCCGCTCAACCCGGAGGTCATCGAGCAGGTGCGCCGGGCCTGGGGCCTGACCATCCGCGACGGCTACGGCCAGACCGAGACCACGGCGCAGGTGGGCAACACGCCGGGGTCGGAGGTCCGGCCCGGGTCGATGGGTCGTCCGCTGCCGGGGGTGCCGGTCGTGCTGGTCGACCCGGTCACCGGCCAGGCGGTGCACGGCCCCGGCGAGGGCGAGATCTGCCTGGACCTGTCGGCGCACCCGCTCCCGCTGATGACCGGCTACCAGGGCGACCCCGAGCGCGACGGCGAGGCCAAGGCCGGCGGGTACTACCACACGGGGGACGTCGCGAGCGTCGACGCCGACGGCTACATCACCTACATCGGCCGCACCGACGACGTCTTCAAGGCCAGCGACTACAAGATCAGCCCGTTCGAGCTGGAGTCGGTCCTCATCGAGCACCCGGCGGTGGCCGAGGCCGCCGTCGTCCCCGCGCCGGACGCCCTCCGGCTGGCCGTGCCCAAGGCCTACATCGCACTGGCCCCGGGCCACGAGCCGACGGAGGAGACCGCGCTGTCGGTGCTCCGGTACGCCCGCGAGCGGCTCAACCCCTACCAGAGGGTGAGGCGGATCGAGTTCGCCGAGCTCCCCAAGACCATCTCGGGGAAGATCCGACGGGTGGAGCTCCGTGCGCGCGAGGAGGAGCTCGCCACCGCCGACACGCGCTCCGGTGTCGAGTGGCGGGACGACCAGTTCCCCGAGCTCAAGAACTGACCTGCGCCCGTGCACTCCCGAGGGGAACCGCTGTGACCGTCGACCGCCTGCTGCCCGGCGAGGAGGCGCAGGACCTGCTCGCCCTCGTCCGCGACGTCGCGGACAAGGAGCTGGCCACCCGCGTGGAGGAGCACGAGCGGGCCGAGACCTACCCCGAGGGGCTGTTCGCGACCCTGGGCGGGCTCGGGCTGCTCGGCCTGCCCTACCCCGAGGGGCTGGGCGGGGGCGGGCAGCCCTACGAGGTGTACCTGCAGGTGCTGGAGGAGTTCGGCACCCGCTGGGCGGCGGTCGCGGTCGCGGTGTCGGTGCACGGGCTGGCCTGCCACCCGCTGGCCACGTACGGCACGCCGGAGCAGCAGGAGCGCTGGCTGCCGGCGATGCTGGCCGGGGAGCTGATCGGCGGCTACTCGCTGTCCGAGCCGCAGGCCGGGTCCGACGCCGGCGCGCTGACCTGCCGGGCGGAGCGGACCGAGGGCGGGTACCGGGTGACCGGCACCAAGGCGTGGATCACCCACGGCGGGATCGCCGACTTCTACGCGCTGTTCGCCCGCACCGGCGAGGGCGCCCGCGGCATCTCCTGCTTCCTCGCCCCCGGGCAGGCCGAGGGCCTGTCCTTCGGCCGGCCCGAGCAGAAGATGGGCCTGCACGCCGTCCCCACCACGATGGCCAACTGGGACGGCGCGCTGCTCGAGGCCGACCGGCTGATCGGCACCGAGGGGCAGGGGCTGCCGATCGCGTTCTCCGCGCTGGACTCCGGGCGCCTCGGCATCGCCGCGGTCGCCACCGGGCTGGCGCAGGCGGCGCTGGACACCGCGGTCGACTACGCACACGAGCGGTCCACGTTCGGCCGGCGGATCATCGACCACCAGGGGCTGGGCTTCCTGCTGGCCGACATGGCCGCCGCCGTGGACACCGCGCGGGCCACCTACCTGGACGCCGCCCGCCGCCGCGACGCCGGCCGCCCGTACAGCCGGCAGGCCAGCGTGGCCAAGCTGGTCGCCACCGACGCGGCGATGAAGGTCACCACCGACGCCGTCCAGGTGCTGGGCGGGTACGGCTACACCCGCGACTTCCCGGTCGAGCGGTACATGCGCGAGGCCAAGGTCATGCAGATCTTCGAGGGCACCAACCAGATCCAGCGCCTGGTGATCAGCCGCCAGCTCGCCCGGTGACCGTGTCGGCAACCCCGCGGACGGTCCCGTTCCGAGAGGCTCGTACCGTCGCTCCCGGACGCGCGGCGGACGCCGGGCGGGCGAGGATGGGAGAGGCGTGAACGCAGACGTGCCGGCGGTCGTGGAGCGGATCTACGAGGACGTCCTCCGCCGCAACCCGGGGGAGATCGAGTTCCACCAGGCCGTCCGCGAGGTGCTCGAGTCCCTCGCCGTCGTCCTCAGGCGGCACCGCGAGTACACCGAGATGAAGACCGTCGAGCGGATCTGCGAGCCCGAGCGGCAGATCATCTTCCGCGTGCCCTGGCAGGACGACCGCGGCGAGGTGCACATCAACCGCGGCTTCCGGGTCGAGTTCAACTCCGCGCTGGGCCCCTACAAGGGCGGCCTGCGGTTCCACCCCTCGGTGAACCTGAGCATCGTCAAGTTCCTGGGCTTCGAGCAGATCTTCAAGAACGCGCTCACCGGGATGCCGATCGGCGGCGGCAAGGGCGGCTCGGACTTCGACCCCAAGGGCCGGTCGGACGCCGAGATCATGCGCTTCTGCCAGTCCTTCATGACCGAGCTCTACCGGCACCTCGGGGAGTACACCGACGTGCCGGCCGGTGACGTCGGCGTCGGCAGCCGCGAGATCGGCTACCTGTTCGGCCAGTACAAGCGGATCACCAACCGCTACGAGTCCGGCGTGCTCACCGGCAAGGGCCTCGGCTGGGGCGGCTCGCTCGTGCGGACCGAGGCGACCGGCTACGGCGCGGCCTTCTTCGCCTCCGAGATGCTCACCGTGCGCGGTGAGTCCCTCGAGGGGCGGCGGGTGGTCATCTCCGGGTCGGGCAACGTCGCCGTCTACGGCATCGAGAAGGTCCACCAGCTCGGCGGCACGGCGGTGGCCTGTTCGGACTCCAGCGGCTACGTCGTCGACGAGAAGGGCATCGACCTCGACGTCCTCAAGCAGGTCAAGGAGGTCGAGCGCGGGCGGGTCGGCGACTACGCCGAGCGGGTGGCCTCGGCGACCTTCGTCGACGGCGGCAGCATCTGGGACGTCCCGTGCGACATCGCCGTCCCCAGTGCCACGCAGAACGAGCTGGACGGCGACGCCGCCGCGACCCTCGCCCGCAACGGGTGCCGGTACGTCGTCGAGGGCGCGAACATGCCCTCGACCCCCGACGCCGTGCGGGTCTTCCGCGAGGCCGGGATCGCCTTCGCGCCGGGCAAGGCCGCCAACGCCGGCGGGGTCGCCACCTCCGCGCTGGAGATGCAGCAGAACGCCTCGCGGGACCGCTGGACCTTCGAGCACACCGAGGCCCGGCTCGAGGAGATCATGCGGGACATCCACACCCGCTGCCACGAGACGGCGGAGGAGTACGGCTCGCCGGGCGACCTCGTGCTGGGGGCCAACGTCGCGGGGTTCCTCGAGGTCGCGGAGGCGGTGCACGCCCTCGGGCTGGTCTGACGGCCGGTGCCGATCGCCGGGGGCCGCACGGGTCTCCCGGCGGGGCCAGCCCCACCCGGAGAACGGGGGATCCGGCTGCCGAGGACGGGGGTTGCCTCGATGGTCCGGGAACCGCGAGGGCGACAGGCTCTCACGAGAGAGAGCAGGACCCCCGACACCCCGAGGAGCCGACCATGACCATGACCGCCACCCCCACCGCCGGCCTGCGCAGCGTGCTCGAGCACGACTTCGTGCTCGCGAGCGGCGAGTGGTCCGAGGCCCGCTCCCAGCAGCAGCGGAAGGACACACCGGCGCACCGTGCCGCGGTCGCCGAGTGGACCGACCGGATCGACGCCGTCCTGGACATGTACCTCGACGTCCGCCCGTCGCCTGAGCGGAACCACCCGCTCAGCCTGTGAGGTCGAGGGGCACGAGCACCCCGGCGTTGAGGACGCTCACGTAGGCCCGGCTGCCGTCCGGAAGCACCGCGACGGAGGTGGGGCCGTCACCGACCGGCAGCCGCGCGGTCACGGTGAAGGAGTCGGCGCTGATCACCGCCACGGCGTCCGCGGTGACGGTGGCGACGTAGGCGAACCGGCCGTCGGCCGACCAGGTGACGTCCTGCGGGTTCTGGCCGACCGGGATGCTGGCGACGACCGTGTTGCTGTCGGTGTCGATCATCGTCACCGAGCCAGACTCGTAGTTGACGTTGGCGACCAGTGGCCGGGTCGGGTGCACCGCCACGCTGTGCGGGGCGGTCTCCACCGCGACCTCGGCGACCACCTCGAGGGTCCCGGGGTCCACCTGGGTGACGACGTTCGACTCGTGGTTGGCCACGTAGGCCCGCGACCCGTCGGGGGTGAACTCGATCCAGTGCGGGTTCGGGGGGACCTGCACCTCCTCGACCACGGTGTTGGTCGCCGTGTCGATCACCGAGATGGAGCCCGAGTCGTGGTTGGGCACGAACAGCCGCGACCCGTCCCGGGTCAACGCGCCGAGGTAGGGCCGGGTGCGCACCGGGATGGTCGCGATCACCTGGTTGTCGACCGTGTCGATCACGGCGACGGCGGCGATCGTGCGCTCGTCGTTGTAGACGCTGACGTAGAGCCGGCTGCCGTCGGGTGCGAAGGTCAGGAACTGCGGCGGTCCGGTGGAGATGGGGATCGTGGCGGTCACCGCGTCGACGGCGGAGTCGACCACGGTCACCACGCCCGCGGTCCGGTTGGCGACGTAGACCTGCCGGCCGTTGGGCGAGACGGCGGCGAAGCCCGGGGTCTCGCCGACCTCGATCGCCTCCCCGATGGAGGGGATCGGCACCGCGGTCGAGGGCGGTGGACTCGGGGGCGCGGACGGAGCGGGTCCCGGGTCGCGGTCGTGCTCGGGCGCTGCGGTCGTCCCGCCGCCGGTCTCCTGCGCCGCCGGCGGCGCGTCGTCACGCAGCAGCCACCCGGCGAGCACCACGCCCAGGACGACCACGAGCAGCGCCGCGGCCCCGGCCAGCGACGTCCGGCGCCGGGACCTGTCCGGTTCCGGATCGGGCACCGCACCGGCCACCGGGCCCGCCGGGGCGGCCCCTCCCGGTCCGCCGGGGCCCGGAGGCCAGCCGTGCCCGGGGCCGGGGGGTGCTCCGCTCCCGCCCGGAGGCGCCGTGTCGCGGTCCCCGGTGGACGGCGGCAGCGGCGCGCCTCCGACGCCCACCGGCGTCCCCGGACCGGCGGCGCGCCGGGGCGGGGCCCCGACGGTGATCCCGGCCCGGGCCTCCGAGGCCGTGGCGGCCGTGCGCGGCGGCGGCACCGGAGCGGCGACGGTGTCGCCCTGCGGCGGCACGTGACCGTCGGCCGGTGGGGTGGACCCCGCGGGCGCCGCTCCGAGCCCGGTGTGGACCTGGGCGAGGAGCGCCGCCCCCAGGGCGACGGAGTGCTTCGGGTGGGCGTCGACCACGGTGGGCCGCTCGAGCTCCCGCGAGATCATGTCGCGGACCAGGGGGATGCGGGAGGAACCGCCGACGAGGAGCACGGCCGACAACCGGTCCGGTGTCACGTCCGCCGTCCGCAGCGCACGGGTCAGCGTGCCGATCGTCGACTCGACCGGCGCACGGATCATGCCCTCGAACTCGGCCCGGGTGATCGGCACGTCCAGGTGCCGGCCGGGGAGGAAGACCGGGATGGTGGCCTCGGTGTCGAGGGAGAGGGCCTCCTTGGCCAGCACGCAGTCCTGGCGCAGCCGGGCCAGGGCCACGACGGTCTGCGTGTCGCCGAGGTCGAGCTCCGACAGAGCGCCGCCGGTGGCGTGGTTCACGTGGGCGAGCACGGCCTCGTCGAAGTCCGCGCCGCCCAGCCGCTCGATGCCCTCCGGGGAGCCGAGGATCTCGATGCCGTCGGCGGTGCGCTGCAGGACCGTGGCGTCGAAGGTCCCGCCCCCGAGGTCGTAGACCGCGATGACGTCGCCCTCGGCGAGCCGGCGGGTGGCCGCGTAGTACGCCGCGGCGGCCTCGGGCTCGGTCACGGTGAGGGCCGTGGACAGCCCGGCGAACCGGGGCACCTCCTCGAACAGCTCCCGGCGGTACGGGCCCCAGTTCGCCGGGTGGGTGAGCACGACCTCCTCGGGCGGTCCGCCCCGCTCCGCGCTGACGCGGGCGAGCACCTCCTGCAGCAGGGCGCCGAGCAGGTCGGTCACCGCGTGCGAGGTGCCGCCCAGCAGCAGGGGTGTCGGGTCACCCAGCCTGCGTTTGATCTCCGTGGCGACCCGGTCGGGGTGGCTCACGGCGCGCCGGGCGGCGGCGTCACCGGTGACGAGCACGCCGTCCTCGCGCAGGTAGACCGCGGCCGGCATGACCGTCGACCGGTCGCCCAGTGCGGCCATCTCCAGGCTGGTGTCGCGGACGGTAGCGGCCGCGACGAAGGTGGTGCCCAGATCCACCCCGAGGCAGTAGCTCACGGCGCCTCCCGGACGGACCCCACGTCGCGCGGCTCGGCCCGACGGGGGAAGTAGGCACCCACCGCAGCCGGAGGGCAACGACCTGCTGCGCCACTCCGGCGCGTCCAACACGGACCGGGGGACAACCCCACCCCTCGGTAGGGGCGGCACCCTTTCCGGTGCGGTCCGCCGGACGGACCATCGCCGCATGACGTCCGAGCCGGCCTCGTCCGCGGGCGACCCGCCGTCCGCGGCCGCGCCCGGGCAGGCCGACCTCGATCCCCTCTCCTGCCGCGCCGAACGCGACCAGTGGTACCGGCGGCTGCGGCTGCAGCGGCAGCTGCACGACGGCGCCTCCCTGCGCATCTCCGCCCTCGTCCCGCAGCTCGGTGTCGTGCGCACCCGGGTCCCCCAGGCGCGGCCGGACCTCGACGCGTCCATCGAGGGTCTGCAGGACGAGCTGCACGCGGTGCTCCAGGAGCTGCGCGAGATCGCCCGCGCCATCTACCCGCCGGTGCTCGACGAGGCGGGCCTGGGTGCGGCGCTGCGCGAGCACGCCGCGCACCTCGCCGTCCCGGTCCACGTCGACGTCCCGCCGGAACGCCTCGGCCCGGCCGTCGAGGGGGCCGCCTACTTCGCGGTCACCGAGTGCCTCGCCGCCCTGCCCGCCGGTGCGGGACCGGTGGAGGTGCGCGCCCGGCGCCAGGGCGACGTGCTGCTGCTGGTCCTGTCCGGCGTGCCGCCGCGTCTGGCCCAGGCCGTCCGCGAGCACGTCTGCGGCCTCGGCGGCCGGGTGGCCACGGCGGGGGACCGCACCGTGGGGACGATCGAGGCGAGGATCCCGTGCGGGTAGCACTGGCCGAGGACGGCGCCCTGTTCCGCGAGGGGCTGCTCATGCTGCTGCAGGCGGCCGGGCACGAGGTCGTCGGCAGCGTCGCCGACGGCGACTCGCTGGTCGAGCTGTTGTCCGGGGAGGGCGCGGACGTGGCGATCCTCGACATCCGGATGCCACCGGAACCCGACGGGGGACTGGTCACCGCGGAGCGGCTGCGGGCGCTGCACCCGGACATGGGACTGCTGTTCCTGTCCCACTACGCCGAGTCCCACTACCTCATGCGCATCCTCGAGATCGGCACCGAGGCGATCGGGTACCGGCTGAAGGAGAAGGTGGGCAGCGTCGAGGTCCTCACCGACACCCTCGAGCGGATCGCCGCGGGAGAGATCGTCATCGAGCCGGTACTGGCCAAGCGGCTGGTCGAGCGCCCGCGCGGGGACCGCAGGGAGGCCGTCGACACCCTCTCGCCGCGGGAGCTCGACGTGCTCCGGTCGATGGCCGAGGGGCGCTCCAACAACGGCATCGCCGCGCAGCTGTTCGTGACCCCCAAGGCGGTCGAGAAGCACATCGCCAACATCTTCAGCAAGCTGGGCCTGCAGGACGACGGCACCGAGCACCACCGCCGGGTGCTCGCCGTCCTCACCTACCTGCGGTCCCAGCAGGACCGGCGCTGACCCGCGCGCCGTCCCGTGCCCAGCGGCCTTGGCCCGTCCCCGCGGCCCGCCTAGCGTGACCCGGGTGGGACCGTCCGGCCCCGCGGCCGAGAGGTCGGTGGTGCGCATGCCACGGGCGACCGCGACCGGCGCCGCCCGCACCCTGCTGGTCGTCGCCGGGGTGGCCGCGGTGCTCGTCGCCGTGGTGCAGGGCGGCCGGGCAGTCGGGGAGCCGGTGCCGGCAGCGGTCCTGCCCTTCGTCGCCGCCGCGGTCGCGGCCGCCGGCCTGCAGCTGCTGGTGCCCCGGTTCCTGCCCGATCCGGCCGCCCGTGTCGGGGCCGCCCGCTACGCCGCGCTCGCCGAGGCGGCCCGGCGCGGCCAGTCCGGTTCGCTGGATCAGGCCCTGCCGGGCCTGGCGCGGGTCGTGGCCGAGGGCACCGGCGCGGACCGCGCCGTCGTCTGGCTCGCCGTGGGGTCCCGCCTCGTCGCGGTCGCGGCGCACCCGGCCCTGCCGCAGGCCGCTCCGGAGACCGTGGCCGACCTCGCCGCCCTCCTGGCCCGCCCGGACACCGACTCGGTCGTCCCGGTCCTCGACGGGACGGTGCTGCGCGCCGTGCTCGCCGTCCGCAAGCCGTCGGCGGTCACCTCCGTGGACCGGCAGCTCATGCAGGACGTCGCCTCGGGAGCCGCCCTGGTACTGCGCGTCGCCGCCCTCAACGCCGAGCTCGCCGAGCGGGTGCAGCGGGCCGCTGCCCTCGCGGAGGAGCTGCACGCGTCCCGGTCCCGCCTGGCCTCGGCCCGGGAGGCCGAGCGGCGCCGGCTGGTCACCGAGCTGGGATACGCGACCGGGGACCGGCTGGAGGACCTGCGCGCGGAGGTCGCGGCGGCGCGGGTCGCCCTGGACGACGAGCGGGCCGGCCCCGCGGCGGCGTCCGCCGCGCTCGGGCGCGCCCGGGAGCGGCTCGAGGAGCTGCTCGACCGGTTCCGCACCGTCGCCCGGGGGGTGTACCCGGCCGTGCTGCGCGACCAGGGGCCGGCCGCGGCGCTGGACGAGGTGGTGGCCGACCTGCCCCGGCCGGTGCGCACCAGCGGACGACCGGCCGCGCGGCTGCCCTGGGAGCTGGAGTCGGGCATCTACTACGTCGCGGCCTCGGCGGTCCGCACGCTGGCCGGCCGGCCCGCCGACGCCGCCCTGGTGGTGCGGCTGGAACACACGGCCGGCCGGATCGAGCTGCTGGTCGAGGACCCGGCCCCACCGGTGGCCGCCGAGGGCCTGGGCGCCCTCCTGGCCGACGACGTCGACCGGCTCGCCGCACTCGGCGGCGGGATGGCCCTGGAGGCACCCGCACCAGGCGTGCTCGTCCTGCGTGCCTGGCTGCCCGACCGGGTGGAGCCGGTCGTCGTGGAGACCGCCGGGACCGAGGTCGCGGTCACGTGAGCACGGGACCCCCACGCGGGCAGGCCGTACCGGCCGGCCTGCTGACCACCGCGCTGGTCACCGTGGTGGTCGGGGGCGTCCACCTGATCGTCGACGCCGTCGTCGGTGGGTTCGGGGGGACGACGGCCGCTGCCGCTGCGGCGCCCGTCGTGGCCGCCGCGACGGCGCTGCCGGCGTACCGGTGGGCCCGGCGGCTGACCGCGCGGCGGGACGGCGGCGGACCTCCGACGGGCGCCCGCGTGCTCGCCGAGCTGGCCGCCCTGCCCCGGCCCGCCGCCCGCGGGGTGCCCGACCTCGCCGACGTCGTCGCGGCGGTCGGCCAGGGGCTCGGCGCCCGGGTGTGCACGCTGACCGTGCGCCGGCCGGGGCTGCGCGACCGGGTGGCCACGTGGTCGCCGGACGGACTGGACCCGGCCGGAGCGCGCTGGGCGGTCGCCGTGCGGCACGGCGGGCAGGACGTCGGCACCCTGGCCGTCGACCGGGTCACGGTCCCGGGGACGCAGGCGCAGCGCCGCCAGGTGCTCGAGGACGTCGCCAGCAGTCTCGCTGTGGTGCTGCAGGCCGACCGGGCGGGCGTCGAGCTCGAGCGGCAGCTGCGGGCGGCGCTGGCGCACGCCACCGAGATCGCGGTCGCGCGCCGCCGCGCCGTCGCGGAGTCCGACAGCGAGCGCCGCCGCATCGAGCGCGACCTTCACGACGGGGCCCAGCACCAGCTCGTCTCGCTGAGCCTGGTCCTCGGCCTGGTGGAGCACGAGCTCAGCAGTGACCGGCTCGACCGGGCCCGCAGCGGCCTGGACTCGGTCTCCGCGCAGCTGGACGCGGTCACGGACCTGCTGGCGCGGACGACCGCCGGCGTCACCTCACCGGTGCTGGCCCGCAGCGGCCTGGCCGCCGCCCTCCGGCAGGAGCTGGCGCACGACGACCCGCCCGTCGCCGTGGACGCGCCGGCCGGGGCGCGGTTCCCGGCCGAGGTCGAGGAGGCCGTCTACTTCGTCTGCCTGGAGGCCGTCAACAACAGCCGCAAGCATGCTCCCGGCGCCCGGGTCGGCGTGCGCGTGGCCGCGGACGGCGCCCGGCTGCACTTCGCGGTGTGGGACGACGGCCCGGGCTTCACCGGCGCGGACGGGAACCCGGGGCGGGGGATGCACAACGTGGCGGCCCGGGTCGCCGCGGTCGGCGGGCGGGTCGACGTCCGGTCGGCCCCGGGCCGCGGCACCACGGTGGAGGGCTGGGTGCCGGTGCCCGCACCCGATCCCGCTCCCGGCCGGACGCCGGCGGCCGCCCCGCCGGTGGGCCCCGGGCTGTTCGACCGGGTGCGGACGGTGGTGCGGTCGGCCCGCGACCTCTACCACGGCAGCCCGGAGGCCGAGGGTCTGCAGGCGCTGGCCCGGTCCCTCGACGGGCCGTTCCGGATCGCCGTCGTCGGCCCGCCCGTCCCGGCGGTGGCCGCGCTGGCCGACGGGCTGGCGGCCGGCACCCCTTCCTGCGCCGTCCGCCGCGTGGACCCGGCCCCGGACCCTGCCGGCGCCGCGGCGCAGGAGCAGGCCGACGCCTGGGTCCTCGTCGTCGACGGCACGGGGCGGGGGGACGGCGGCCCGCCCGACGGTCTCCCGGCCGGGGTGCGCCCGAGCTCGGTGGTCGGCGTGCTCCTCGGCGGCGACCCGGACCCGGCGGTGGCCCGCCGGTGCTCGGCGGTGGCGACCCTCCGCCCGGGCGAGGACCCGGCCGTGGGGACGGCCCGGGTGCAGCGGCTGGTGGACGCCCGCCTGCTCCCGCGCGCCCAGGCCCTCCGGACCCGGGGTGCCCTCGCCGTGCTGGAGGCGGCCCTCCGGGTCCCGCCACCCCGGGGCGAGACCCGGCCGCTGCGCTACCAGCTCGACGAGATCCGCTCCGCCGCGCAGGAGGTCGCCGAGCTGGATCTGCTCGACGCGCTGGTCACCGGGGAGCTGTGCGTCCCCGATGACCACCGCCGGGCCGCCGAGGTCCTCCTCGGCGCGGACGGGGTGGCGGCGGAGGCGCGGCTGGGGTGCGACCCCTCCGCCGGACCCGGCGACCTGCAGCGGGCGGCGGCGGAGCAGCTGGCCCACTGGCAGCGGGTCGCCGCACACCCGGCCTCGCCAGCGGCCTCGCGGCGCCTCGCCGGCGCCCTCGTGCAGACCTGCGAGCGGCTGCTGGTGGGCGCCACGCCGCGCTGACCTGGGCCGGAGGGGACCCGGCCCCCGGCGAGGCGGGGGAGGACCCCACCCCGAGGACGGGGGATGCGCGCGCGGGTTCGGGGGGTCTGCTCGATCGTCGGGCGTCCTCCGCGCCGACACCCTTCTCCCATCGAGAAAGCCACCGGGACCACCTCCCCGGCTCGAGAAGAGGAGAAGGAAGTGTCCGCCTCCACCGCACCTGTCGCCTTCACCGCCCACCCCGTCCGCACCGGCCCCCGGCCCTGCTACAAGCACACGGCCCACCGGTGGATGGCGTCCTGCGCCGACTGCACCGCCTGGCACCTCGGCCACCAGATCGCCGCCCGCGAGGCCGCCCGCACCCGGACCGCCCCGGTCCTGACGCTGGTTCCCCCGCCCGGCCGCCGCCCGGCCGCCGCCATTCGCCCTGCCGCCTGACCCGCCCCGGTCCACGCCCGTCCCACCCGGTGAGGAGGAAGCCATGCGCCCCGGCTCCGCACTGAGCGCCCTGACACTGGACGCCACGCTCGCCGTCCGCGGGATGGTCACGGCCCGGCTGTCCCGCCCCGCCGCCGCGCCTGTGTCGCTCCGGCCGCACGGCGCCCGCCCCGCCATCCCCGTCGTGCTCGTCCACGGCTACGGCGGCACCCGGTCGACCTGGTCGCCCCTGCAGCGCCGGCTCTCCGCCGCGGGCTGCACCAGCCTGCACGCCATCACCTACACCCCCCTCGCGCCCTGCGTGGCCACGATCGCGCGGGCGCTGGTCCGCGAGTGCCACGACGCGATGGACTCCGCGGGGACCGACCGGATCTCCCTCGTCGGGCACAGCCTCGGTGGCGTCGTCGTCCGCTACGCGGTGCAGGAGCTGGGGCTGGAGCCGCACGTCCGGACCGCCGTCACCGTCGCCGCGCCGCACCGCGGGACGCGCGCCGCCCTGCTGGGGAGGGGGACCCTCGTCGCCTCCCTGCGGCCGGGCTCGCCGCTGCTGGAGGAGCTGCGCCGGCGGGCACGCCCGAGCGACGTCCGGTGGGTCTCCTACTACTCCGACGCGGACCTCGTCGTCCGCCCCCCGTCCTCGCGCCTCGACGAGCCCGGCCTCGGCGCGACCAACGTCCTGGTACCCGGGGCCGGGCACCTGGGGATCGTCCGGTCCCCGCGCTTCCTGAGCTCGGTCGTCGCCCTGCTGTCCCGCGACACCCCGCACCCGGTGGAGACCCCCGTCGTCCCCGCCGCCTGACCCGCGCCCGTCGTCCCGTCCCGTACACCCCGGAGGTCCCGCCATGCCCGCGTACACGTCCCGGGAGCAGGCCGTCTCGGTCTTCTCTCAGCTGTTCGAGATCATGCTCGAGGACGACGCCTTCCGAGCGATCGTCCGCGACGAGGCGCTGTCCGTGCGCTTCGTGCACACCGGGCCCGACTTCGAGCTGTACGTCGACGCCGGTGGCGTCCGGGTCGACGGGCCGCCCGCATCGACCACCCTGGCGATCCGGATGTCCTGCGACACCGCCGACGCGCTCTGGTCGGGCCGGCTGCTCATGCCCATCGCGGTGGCCACCGGGAAGATCCGGATCAAGGGCAGCGTGGCCAGGGTCATCGAGTTCGTGCCGCTGCTGCGCCCGGCGTTCGACCGCTACCCCGCCCTGGCCGCCGCCGCCGGCGTGCCCACCGCCGCCTGACCGGCTCACCGACGCACCCGCCGTCCCCGCCTGCCCGCACACCCCGAAGGAGCACCCCCGCCATGCTCGACACGTTCCCCGCCGAGGTCGCCGGCCCGCCGTCCACCTCGCTGCCGCCCCACGTGGAGGCCCTGCGCGACCGCGTCCGGGCCTTCGCCCAGGAGCGGCTGCGCCCCGAGGTGCAGCGCCTGGACCGGGCGGACGCCGCCGACTTCGACTGGCAGCTGGTCGCCGAGGGGCACCGGCTCGGCCTCACCCGGCTGGTCATCTCGCGGCAGCACGGCGGCCTGGGCTACGGCGAGCTCGGCGTGGCGGTGGCCCTGGAGGAGCTCGCCGCCGTCGACGCGGGGTTCGCGCTGGTCTTCGGCGCCACCATGCTCGGCCAGGCCCCGCTGCTCCTGTCCGGCGACCCGGCGCTGCAGGCTCGCTTCCTCCCGCTGTTCTCCGGCGACGAGCCGGTGCTCGCCTGCAACGCCATCACCGAGGAGCTGGCCGGCTGCGACCTGCTCATCCCGGAGAACGCCCGGTACGCCCGAGACGTCATGCGGGCCCGCCGCGACGGGGACCACTACGTCCTGGACGGGGCCAAGAAGTTCATCACCAACGGCAAGGTCGCCTCCTACGCCACCGTCTTCGCCAACATCGAGGGCCACCCCGGCGCCAGTGCGCTGACCTGCTTCGTCGTTCCCCTCGACTCACCGGGGGTCGAGCTCGGCGCGGTGGCGGACAAGATGGGCTACCGCACCTGCCTGGGCACCGAGATGACCTTTCGCGGCGTCCGCGTGCCCGCCGAGAACGTGATCGGCGGCGAGGGCGGCGGCGTGGTCATCAACGTCCAGCAGATGAACATGGCCCGGGCCGCCGTGGCCGCGATCTCCACCGGCGTCGCCCGCGGCGCCCTCGACCTGGCCCGGCAGTGGTGCGGCGAGCGGATCCAGGGCGGCGTCCCGCTGTACCGCCACCAGTTCACCGCCCGCAAGCTGGCGGAGATGTCGACCAAGGTCGACGCCGCCCGCCTGCTGTACCTGCGGGCCGCGCACCTGGCCGACACCGAGATCCCCGCCCCGGCCTACGAGCCGGCCGTGGCCAAGCTCTTCGCCGACCGGATCGCCGTGGAGGTGGCCGAGGAGGCCATGTCCCTCATGGGCGCCCGCGGCTACGTGCGCGACTGGGGGATGGAGAAGTACCTGCGGGAGGCGCTCGGCGCCCGCATCTACGAGGGCACGCCCGAGGTGCTCGCCCTGGCGATCACCGAGTCGATGTACGCCGAGGACGACTACTTCTGACCCGCGCGATCCCCAGGAGGACCCCCGTGTGCAGCACACCGAGCCGCGGCGCCACCCGCCGCTACGCCGCCGACATCGTCGCCCTGCACGACCGGCTGAGCTACCGCCACCTGCTCGACTCCCTGCCGGGCGCGGATCTCGTGCACCGGGCCGCCCGCGGCGACGGGCTGGTGACCGTCGCCGCGGCCACCGAGCACCTGCCGCACCGCTACCTCCTCGGCCTGCAAGGGTTCCGGCTGGCCCAGTACCTGCAGCTGGGCTGGGCCTGCGAGGAGGCGCTGCACCGCAGCGCCGGGTTCTGCGAGCCGCTGCAGTCCCTGCACCCTGACGACGTCCACGTCGTCACGTACAGCAGCCGGAGCGGGCGCATCCTCGGCTACCTGGGCCTCACCACCTCCGGGGACGGCGAGCCGCGCGACCTGCACGACCCGGACCGCGCGCGGTTCCCCGTCGAGACGGCGCACCGGGTCGACGTCTTCGCGTCGGTGCCGGCCCCGGACGGCGTCCGCAGCGACCAGGTGCGCGAGCTCAAGCGGTTCGTGCACTCCCGGACGCTCACCGACAAGGCGCAGCGGCTGCGGGTCACCCTCGAGCTGCTGCTCGGGGCGGGACGGACGCTGGAAGCGCTCGAGCCCGCCGTCCGCGTCCTCGTCGGGGACGTCGAGGAGCAGGTCGCCCTCCGGCACCTGCTGCTCGCCGGCCTGGACGTGCACCTCATCGAGGACACCCGGCCCCGGCTGCCGGACGACGACCTGCTGCACCCGGCCTACACGCGCCGGGGCGAGGTGAAGCCCTTCGTCGCCCACGTGCCCGACCGCGCCGAGCTGGCGGGCCGGACGGCGCTGCTGGAGGCCACCCTCGCGGCCGGGGACCTCTTCGAGGCCACCGACGCGTTCTCCGGCGCCGTCCGCGGATCTGCCCGGCGGATCGCCGCCTGACCCGGGGCGGCGGCGCCCGTCCCCGGCCCGACCCCGTTCGACCTCCGCCACGAGGAGCCCCCGCCGTGCCCATCGACCCCGCCGCCGTCCGCGCCCAGGAGTTCCGGGTCGTCTTCCGCGGCTACGACGTCGAGGAGGTCGACACCTTCCTCGACTGGATCGAGCAGGAGCTGACCGCCCCGGCACCGGTCCCGCCCGGTACCGCACCCGCCGGGCCGGCGCCCGGCGGGGCCTCTGCCCAGGCGGTGCGCGCGCTGGCGCACGCCGAGCGGGTGGCCGAGCAGCTGGTCGCCGAGGCCGGCGCCGACGCCGCCGCCATCCGGGAGCAGGCGCACGCCGAGGCACGGCAGATCGTCGCGGACGCCTGGGCCGAGGCCGCGCACGTCACGGCGGCGGTGCACCGGCGGTCCTCCCCGGACGGCGACGAGCTCGTGGGCCGCGGGCGGCGGCTGCGGGCCGAGCTCGACCGCCTGGCCGAGTCCGAGCGCCGGTGCCGTGAGCAGCTGGAGGGCCTGCTCGGCGCCTTCGGCCGGCTGCCCGAGCAGCGCCCGCTGTCGGCCGGTGGCCAGGCCGTCCCCGCCGACGTCCCGGGAGCCGTCCCCGCCGCCGAGCCCCATCGGCGGGACCCCGGCACCACGGTCCGGCGGGTGGTCACCACCCTGCCGATCGCCGCCGCCCGCTGACCCCGACCCGAGAGGCACTTCCATGACCGCGACCACCCCGGACCGCTACGACGAGCTGACCTCCCGCAACCGCGGCTTCGTGCCGCCGGAGTCCCAGCAGCGGCTGCGCACCGCGATCGTGCTGGTCGCCGGCTGCGGGTCGACCGGCGGCGCCGTGGTCGAGCCGCTGACCCGGTTGGGCGTGCAGTCCTTCCTGCTCGCCGACAACGGGACCTACGAGCTGAACAACCTCAACCGGCAGAGCGCGACGCAGGAGGACATCGGGCGGAACAAGGCCGCGGTCTGCGCCCGCCGCGTCGCGGAGATCAACCCGCACGCCTTCACCCGCGTCGCGACCGCTGGCATCGCGCCCGGCACCGTCGCGGCGATGGTGGCCGCGTGCGACGTGGTCATCGACGGCGTCGACGTCACCGAGCCGGCCGGCTGGCGGGCCAAGTACGCACTGCACGAGGCGGCCGCCGCGCTGGGCCGGCCGGTCATCTCCGGCTACGACATGGCCGGGACCCAGTACGTGCGCTTCCACGACTACCGCCAGGGCGGCGCCCCCTTCGACGGCGCGGTCACCGCCGCACAGGTCGTGTCCGGCTCTCCCTGGCGGCTGCTGCGGCAGGTCGTCCCGCTGCGCGTCGTCCCGGTCGAGATGCTGGAGAGCGCCCGCGCCGCGGTGGCCACCGGCGAGCAGAGCGTGTCGCAGCTGGTGTACACCTCGATGCTGTTCGGGGCCCTGGCCTCGCGGATGGTGGTCGACGTCCTCGACGGCCGGCCGGTGCGCCGCCACACGGTGGTCGACGCGCACGCCGCGGTCCGGCCCGCGGTGGCCTCCCTGCGCGCCCGGCTGCGCAAGCCGTGGGTGCTCGCGCTGGCCCTCCGGGATCTGGCGGTCCTGGAGCGCGCGGCGGGCAGCCGTCGGTGATCGAGCGGTTCTCGGCGTTCACCCGCCGCGCGCGCTGGCCGATCGCCGTCGTCTGGGTGCTGCTCGTCGCCGGCGCGGGGGTCGTCGCCACCGGCCTGCCGGACCGGCTCAGCGGCGGTGGCTGGGACGTCGGAGGCTCGCAGTCCGCCGCCGTCGAGCAGGCGCTGCAGGAGGGCTTCGCCGGCCGCGGCGAGAGCACCCTGACCGTCGTCGTCCACGACCGGGAGCACACCGCGGACGAGGAGCCCTTCGAGGGTCGGGTCCGCGAGGTGGTGGCCGCGGTGGCCGAGGACCCGGCGCTGGAGGTGGGGAGCAGCTACGGCTGGTCGACCCTCGGCCCCGAGGCGCGGGCGCCCTTCCTCGGCGGGGACCGGCGCACGGTCATCGACGTGGTGGGCCTCGGCGTCGAGGACGGCCACGCCCGCCAGGAGCTGCCGGCGGCGCAGGAGCGCCTGCAGGAGCGGTTCGCGGACGACGGCCTGGACGTCTCGCTCGTCGGCCCGCCGTCCTTCTGGGGCGAGGTCAACGAGCTCAGCGAGGAGGGGCTGGTCCGCGCCGAGCTGATCACGCTGCCGCTCATCGTCCTCGTGGTGGTGCTGATCTTCGGCGGCGTCGTGGCGGCGCTGGTGGCCCTCGTGGTCGGGGTGACCTCGATCGTGCTGACGCTGGCCGTGCTCACCGTGCTCGCCGGCCAGTACGAGTTGTCGCTGTTCGTGCAGAACACCGCGACCATGCTGGGCCTGGGCGTGGGGGTCGACTACTCGCTGTTCGTCATCGCCCGGTTCAAGGAGGAGCTGGCGGCCGGCCGGGACGTCGAGAGCGCGATCGCCACGACGCTGCGCACCTCCGGGGAGACCGTGGTCTCCTCCGGTGTCACGGTCATCGCGGCGATGTGCACGCTGTTCCTGGTGCCGCTGGGCGTGATCGGCTCGATCGCCCTGGGCGCGGTCGTCGTCGTCGCCTTCTCGGTGCTGACCAGCGTGGTCCTGCTGCCCGTGCTGCTGCACCTGCTGGGCCCGCGCATCGACCGGTGGGTGGTCGTGGTCCGCAAGGGCATGCACCGCCGTCCGGCCGCGGCGCGGTGGGCGGGCTTCGCCCAACGGGTGATGCGCCGGCCGGTGCTCTTCCTGACGGTCAGCGTCGCGGGGCTGTTGCTGCTCGCCGCCCCCTCGCTGGGCCTGCGCACCTTCACGCCCGACGCCCGGATCATCCCGGCGGAGGAGCCGGTGCGCGCCGGGTACACGTTGATGGAGGAGCAGTTCGGCGTCGGGTCCACCGCGCCGCTGCAGGTCCTGGTGAGCTCGCCGGACCCGCTCGGCTCCGACGACGGCCCGGCCGTCACCGACCTGCGGCAGCGGCTGCAGGAGCTGCCCTCGGTGGTCCGGGTCGACTCGGCGCTCGACGCCCTGGCCCGGGTGGCCCCCGAGGACCCGCTGGGCGCCCTGGCCGGGCCGGCCCTCGAGGCGCTGCCCCCGGACGCGCGCCAGACGGTCGACCACTTCGTCTCCGCCGACGGACGGCGACTGCTGCTGAGCGTCCTCCCCGACGGACCGGCGGCGGCGGCCGGCACCCAGGACCTGCTGGACGACGTCCGCGCGGAGGCCGCCCGCACCGACGGCGCCGGGCTGACGGTCGAGGTCGGCGGTGAGACGGCGCAGGGGGTGGACAGCAACGACGCCATCACCCGGACGATGCCGGCCGTCGTGGCGGCGATGCTGGGGATCATCTACCTGTTCCTGCTGGTGACCTTCCGGTCGGTCTTCCTGCCGCTGAAGGCCATCCTGATCAACCTGCTGTCGGTGGCCGCCACCTACGGCGTCCTGGTCCTGGTCTTCCAGCACGGCATCGGCGCCGACCTGCTCGGGTTCGAGCGCACCGGCTACGTCCAGAACTTCGTGCCGGTGCTGCTGCTGACCCTGCTGTTCAGCCTGAGCACCGACTACGAGGTCTTCCTGCTCAGCCGGGTCCGCGAGGACCACCGGCGGACCGGCGACGGCGTCGGCAGCGTCGCCCGCGGGCTGGCGCGCACGGCCCCGCTGATCTCGGGGGCGGCGTTGCTCATGGTCGTGGTGTTCGGCGCCTTCTCCTTCGCCGGCATCCTGCCGATGAAGCAGCTCGGGCTGGGCATGGCGGTCGCGATCGCGCTCGACGCCACCATCATCCGGCTCGTCGTGGTCCCGGCCTCGATGCGGCTGATGGGTGCGTGGAACTGGTGGATGCCGGGCCGCCGGGCGCCGGCGCGGCGGGCCGTGGCGCGGGGACGGTCGCGGGCGTCCCGCGCCGGCGCCGCCCCGGCCGCCCTGCAGCGCTCCCTCCCCGGCGCCGTCCCGGTCGCCTGACGCCCAGGGGCCTTCCCCACCTGCGGAACGGGGGACTGCTCCATCGTCTCCGGGGCGCGTCGCCAGCAGGCTCGTACCCACGCGAACCGCCAGTCCGCCGCACCCGCGGCGCCCGACGAGACGAGGTACGAGATGGCTCCCGGCCCACGAGAGTCCACCCCCCGCCGGCGTCCGGCCGCCTCCGGCGAGGCGTCGGTCACGGCCCTGCGTCCCGGCGGGTCCGGCGACCCGGCCCTCGCCGACCTGGTCCGGCGGGTCGCCGACGGGGACCAGGGAGCGTGGCGCGCCGTCGTCGAGCGGTACGGCGGCCTGCTGCGGTCGGTCGTCCGCACCTATCGGTTGTCGGACTCCCAGGCGGCCGACGCCGTGCAGGCCACCTGGTTGCAGCTCGTGGAGAACGCCGACGCGATCCGGGAGCCCGAGCGGCTGGCCGGCTGGCTGCGGACCACCGTGCGCCGCGAGTGCCTGGCGACGATCCGCCGTGCCGGCCGCGAGCGTCCGTCGGACCCGCACTCCCTGCAGCCCGCCGTCGAGCTCCCCGCGGACCGGGCCGACGCCGACCCCGAGGCGATCGTGCTGCGCCGGGAGCGGGCGGACCTGGTCCGCGCCGCCGTGCAGGACCTGCCCGAGCACTCCCAGCAGCTGCTCGGCCTGCTCGTCGCCTCGCCGCCGCTGAGCTACCAGGAGATCGGCTCCCGGCTCGGGATGCCGGTCGGCAGCATCGGCCCGACCAGGGCCCGGCTGCTGGCCCGGTTGCGCACCGCCCTCGCGGACGCCGACCTCCGCGACGCCGCCTGACCCGCACCACCATCCCCGCACCCCGAGGAGGAAACCGTGCCAGGACGACCGTCCGCCCCCCGCCGTCCGGAGCCGGCGAGGCACTCCGACGCCATCGTCATCGGCGGCGGCGCCGGTGGGCTCACCGCCGCGCTCACGCTCGCCCAGCAGGGCGCGCGGACGGTGCTGCTGGAGAAGAACCCCGTCGTGGGCGGGTACGCCTCCGGCGACGGGGAGCAGGGCTTCTCCTGGGACCACGGCGGCCACATCCTGCTGGCCTACCGGCTGGGGTCGGCGGCCCGTTCGGTGTTCCAGCGGCTCGGGATCGACCGGCGGATCGAGATGGTCCCCGACCTGCAGACCTTCCAGTGCGTCTTCCCGGACGCCCGCACGGAGATCCCGGCGGACCTGACGATGGCTGCCGAGCAGCTGTCCCGGCAGTACCCGGCCGAGCGGGCCGGGATCACCCGGCTGCTGCTGGACATGGAGCGGATGGTCGCCGACCTCGAGACCGTGGTGCCGTCCTTCCGGATCGCCGACGCGCCCGGGCAGCGCCGGCCGCTCGACCGGGTGCTGGAGCAGTTCCAGCGCCCCTGGCTCGGGGACGCCGTCGCGCCGCTGGCCCGCCGGCTGCGGATTCCCGGGCACACCCTGCTCACGTACCAGAACCGGACGCTGCAGCAGGTGCTCGACGAGCACCTGCGCGACGCGGATCTCAAGGCGACCCTCTCCATGCTCTGCGTCGGGATCGGCACCGCGCCCTCCGAGCTGTCCGCGGTCATCGCGGCGGTGTTCCTGGTGCACGCGCTGCGGCCGATGTGGATGCCGACGGGCGGCTTCGGCCGGCTGGCCGAGGTCCTCCGGGAGATGTTCCTGGACGCCGGCGGCACGGTCGTGACCGACGCCGAGGTGCAGCGGGTGCTCGTGTCGCAGGGCCGGGCGCGGGGCGTGCTGACCACCGACGGCCGGGGGTACACCGCGGACGCGGTGGTCTGCGCCTCCGACGCCCGCAGGCTCTACACCGAGCAGTTGCCCGCGCACGTCGTCCCGCCGGGGCTGCGCCACCGGGTTCGGACCATGCCCACCACACCGGCGTTCTTCCAGGTCCAGCTCGGGGTCGACCTCGACCTGACCCGGCCGGAGCTGGACCTCAAGCGGCTGAACTTCGTCTACCCGTCCCGCGACGTCGACAAGGCGATGGCGAACTTCCCGCTGGGCAACGTCGAGGAGGCGGCCTATTACCTGTACGTCGCCACGTTCCACCAGCCGGAGCTCGCCCCGCGGGGGATGCACTCGGTCAAGCTGGAGTGCCCGACCCGGCTGGACAGCACCGGCATCGACTGGGACCGCGACAAGGAGGCGGTCGCCGACGTCTTCGTCCGGCGTGCCGAGGAGCTCATCCCGGACCTGCGGAAGCACGTCGTCGTCCGCCGGGTGTACACGCCGCAGGACATGGTCCGGCGTACCCGCAACGCCGACGGCGCCTTCGCCGGGTGGGCCTTCGTGCCCGAGACCCTCACCCGCGCCCGCCCGCAGCAGCGCTCCCCACTGCCGGGGCTGTACCTGGCTGGGCACTGGACGACGCCCAGCGCCGGACTGCCCTGGGTGGTCCTGTCGGGCTACAACACCGCGGGCATGGTGCTCGCCGACGCCGGAGGGCACCCGCGATGGACGCACTGACGCTCACCGCGACCGAGCGGCGCAACCTCGACACGATGGCGGCGGTCGTCCCGCGGTGGAACCGCCACGACGTCGCCGGGATCCTGGCGCACTACGACGAGCAGATCACCTGGCACGACGTGGCCCGGGGCCGCACCCACCGGGGGAAGCAGGAGGTCGGCGCCTACCTGGCGGCGCTGTTCACCGCCCTGCCGGACCTGCGGCTGGACCTCACCACGCGGCTGCCGCACGGGGACCTCGTCGCCGAGGAGTACACGATCACCGGTACCCATCTCGGGCCGCTGTTCGGCATCCCGGCGACCGGCCGGCCGCTGCGCATCCGGGCGGTCAGCGTCGTCCGGATGCGGGACGGCCGGCTCGCCGAGGACACCTTCTACGTCGACCTCGCCGGCGTCCTCGGGCAGATGGGGCTGTTCCCCCCGCTGGACCTGGCCGACACCCGGCTGGGGCGCGCCGGCCTGCGGGTCGCCGTCCTGCTGCGCTCGCCCCGGCGCGCCCTGACGACACGCCGGGCCCGGCCCGGCGGCCGGCGACGAAGCGCCTGGCCAGGGAGCGCCGGGCGGGAGGACGCTGACGGACCCCGGCCGCCCGCCTGATCCCCGGAGGACCCGATGCGCCGACCCGTCGCCACCTCGGTCCTGTCCGCGTGCGCGCTCACCGTCGTCGTGAGCGGCTGTGCGGGCACGGACGAGGCTCCCGCCGCGTCCACCGACGGGGGCGCCGCGGCCGCGGACTCCGCGTCGTCCGGGTCGCGGGAGCTCACGGCGCGGCTGGTCGACCCCGAGGGCGGAGAGGTGGGCGTCGCGACCCTCGCCGAGGTCGAGGGGGGCACGCAGGTCGACGTACGGATCACCGGCCTGCCGCCGGGCTTCCACGGGTTCCACCTGCACGCCGTCGGCCGCTGCGAGCCGGACAGCCCCAGCCCGACCGACCCGGCGATGACGGGGGACTTCCTGTCGGCCGGCGGGCACATCGGTGCCGAGGAGGCCGATCACGGGGAGCACGCCGGTGACCTGCCGCTGCTGTACGTCACCGAGGCGGGTACCGGGGCGCTCACGGCCGTCACCGACGCGCTGACCCTCGACCAGCTCACCGACGAGGACGGCAGCGCGGTCATGGTGCACGCCGACCGGGACAACTACGCGCACGTCCCCGAGCGCTACGCCCCCGGCGGCCCCGACCAGACGACGCGGAGCACCGGCGACGCCGGAGGGCGCATCGCCTGCGGTCCGGTCGAGGGGTGATCCGCCCCGGGCCGTGCCCTGCCCCACCCGCCGGCCGGGCAGCGGGGACCTCTGCCCGGAACCGGCGTGGTGGGCTTCTCGCAGGTCGAGGAGGCAGTGCACGCCCCTCGGGCTGGTCCGGCGAGCGGGCCCGCCGCCCTCGCCCCCGGACGGGACCGCGCCACCGGAACCGCCCCGAATGGGGGTGGCTGGCGTCCCCGAATGGGCGTGCTCGGCGTCTGCGGGCATGATGCGAGGAGCGTCCCGTGCCCCCGAGCCATGAGGGTCGGAATTCCCCGGATGGGGATCGCCGTCCCGGAGGAGCTGACATGACATCGGTCGACGACTCGCGCGAGGTGGCCGGTGCGGCCGGACCGCTCGACCTGCTGCTGACCCAGGCGGCCCAGGGGACGCTGCGGCGGCTGTCCCCGGGGAAGCCGGGGCTCAAGTTCCTGGGCGGGCTGGCCCGGCGTCCGGACAAGGTCGCCGCGCGGGCCCGGACGCTGGCCGGCCAGCTGGCGCAGATCGCCGTCGGCACCTGCGACGTGGCCCCCTCCAAGCGGGACCGGCGCTTCGCCGACCCCGCGTGGACGGAGAACCCGCTGCTGCGGCGGCTGGTCCAGGCCTACCTGGTGACGGGCGAGACCGCACTGGGCCTGCTGCACGACGTCCCGCTGGAGTGGCGGGACGCCGAGCGGGTGCGCTTCGCCGGCACCAACATCGTCGACGCGCTCGCGCCGAGCAACAACCCGCTGGTCAGCCCGGTCGCGTGGAAGGCGGTCATCGACACCGCCGGGGCCAACATCGTCCGGGGCCCGCGGAACCTGGTGCGCGACCTGGCCAGCCCGCCGCGGGTGCCGACGATGGTCGACCCGAACGCCTACGAGGTGGGCAGGGACCTCGCCGTCACCCCCGGCTCGGTGGTGCTGCGGACGCCGGTGTTCGAGCTGATCCAGTACCGGCCGACGACCGAGACGGTCCGGTCGGTGCCGGTGCTGATCGTGCCGCCGACGATCAACAAGTACTACGTGCTCGACCTCGCGCCCGGGCGCAGCCTGGTCGAGCACCTCGTCGGCCAGGGCCAGCAGGTCTTCATGGTCTCCTGGCGCAACCCCGACGCCCGGCACCGCGATTGGGGCTTCGACACCTACGCCACGGCGATCATCGACGCCCTCGACGCGGTCGAGGAGATCTGCGGGGTCGAGGCCACCCACCTCATGGGCACCTGCTCCGGCGGCATCCTGGCCAGCATGACCGCCGCCGTCCTGGCGGCGACGGGACGGCAGGAGCGGCTGGCCAGCCTCAGCCTGCTGGTCACCGTGCTGGACCACACGCGGGCCGGCCTCACCGGCGCGATGATGGACCCGGACACCGCCGCGCGGTCCGTCGAGGCCTCCCGGCGCGCCGGCTACCTCGACGGCCGGAAGCTCGCCGAGGTGTTCGCCTGGCTGCGGCCCAACGACCTGATCTGGAACTACTGGGTCAACAACTACCTGCAGGGCAAGCAGCCGCCGAAGTTCGACATCCTGTCGTGGAACTCCGACACGACCCGGATGACCGCGCAGCTGCACGCCGACTTCGTCGACATGACCCTGGGCAACAAGCTGACCCACCCGGGCAGCGTGACCCTGCTCGGCACCGAGGTCGACCTCAGCCAGGTCACCGTCGACTCCTACGTGCTCGCCGGCTCCGCGGACCACATCTGCCCGTGGCAGGCGTGCTACCGCAGCAGCCAGCTGCTCGGCGGCAAGATGCGCTTCGTGCTGTCCACCAACGGCCACATCGCGGCGCTGGTCAACCCGCCGGGCAACCCGAAGTCCAGCTACCGGGTCACCGACGACAACTCGTCCGCCGTCGAGGAGTGGGGCGACACCGCCCGCACCGAGAAGGGCTCCTGGTGGCCCGACTACTCCGCGTGGCTCGGGGAACGGTCCGGGCCGGACAAGCCGGCGCCCGAGCAGCTCGGCAGCGCCCGGTTCCGCGTCCGGGAGGACGCGCCGGGCAGCTACGTCCGGGACTCGTGACCGCCGGCACCGGGACAGGGGAGATCGACGTGGAACTGGCCGAGGACATCGGCAAGGCGCTGTCCACCGACTACTTCCTGCTCCGCGAGGAGTTCACGTCCGAGCAGCGGGACACCCTGCTGCGGACCCGGGCCTTCGTCGAGGACGAGGTGCTGCCGGTCATCAACGGCTACTGGGAGCGCGCGGAGTTCCCGCGCGAGCTGGCCGAGAAGCTGGGCGCGGCGGGGCTGGTGGGCGACGGCATCGAGGGCTACGGCTGCCCGCCGATGGACGCGCTCTCCGCCGGCCTGGTGCACATGGAGCTCAACCGCGGCGACGGCAGCCTGGGCACCTTCCTCGGCGTCCAGGCCGGGCTGGCGATGAAGTCGATCGCCATGCTCGGCTCGGAGGAGCAGAAGCAGCGCTGGCTGCCGCCGATGGCGCGCTGCGAGGCGCTGGGCGCCTTCGCGCTCACCGAGCCCGAGCACGGGTCGGACTCCATCGCCCTGGAGACCTCCGCCCGCCGGGACGGCGGGTCGTACGTCATCAACGGGTCCAAGAAGTGGATCGGCAACGGCACCGTCGCCGACGTCGTCGTGGTCTGGGCCCGCGACACCGACGACGGGCAGGTCAAGGGCTTCCTGGTCGAGAAGGGGACGCCGGGCTACCGGGCGCGCCGGATCGAGGGCAAGGGCTCGCTGCGCGCGGTGTGGCAGGCCGAGATCGAGCTGGAGGACGTGCGGGTCCCGGCGGAGAACCTGCTGCCGGGGGGCCGGTCGTTCAAGGACACCGGCGCGGTGCTGGCCACCACGCGGGGCTCCTGCGCCTGGATGGCCCTGGGCCACGCCGTCGCCGGGTACGAGGCGGCGCTGACCTACGCCGGACGCCGGAGGCAGTTCGGCAAGCGGTTGGTGGAGTTCCAGCTCATCCAGGAGCGGCTGGTCGGGATGCTGGCCAAGGTCACCTCGATGCAGCTGTACTGCCGCCGCCTGGCCGACCTCGCCCTGGCCGGCCGCATCGAGCCCACGCTGGCCGGGCTGGCCAAGGCGCACAACACCAGCACCGCCCGGGCGGTGCTGGCCGAGGCCCGCGACCTGCTCGGCGGCAACGGCATCCTGCTGGACTTCCACGTCATCCGGCACATGGCCGACATCGAGTCGATCCACACCTTCGAGGGGACCGAGACCATCCAGACCCTCATCGTCGGCCGGGACATCACCGGCGCCTCGGCGTTCGCGTGAGGGGCGCAAGGGTCCGCACCGTCCAGGTGGGGGAGGTGCGGCTGCGGACGTCGGTCCGCGGCACGGGCCGCCCGCTGCTGCTGGTGACCGGTCTGGGCGCCAGCCTGGACCTGGCCGAGCCGTTCGAGCGGGAGCTGGCCGCCCGCGGCCGGCAGGTCATCAGCTTCGACGCGCCCGGCATCGGCGGCTCGACGCCCTACCGGAGCCCGCGGCGGATGCCGGGCCTGGTGCGGACGATCAGCGGGATGCTCGACGCGCTCGGGTACGACGAGGTCGACGTCTTCGGCGTCTCCCTCGGCGGCGTGGTGGCCCAGCAGCTCGCCCGCCAGGTCCCGCACCGGGTCCGCGGCCTGGTGCTCGCGGCCACGGCGCCGGGGCTGGGCGGCATGCCGGGGGCGCCGTCGGCCCTGCTGGCGCTGACGACACCGCGCCGGTACCGCGATCCCGAGCACTACCTGCAGATCGCCGGCCGGATCTACGGCGGGATGGCCCGCACCGACCCGCGCCGGCTGCTGCACTCGGTCATCGGCCGCGTGCAGCCCCCGTCGTTGGTGGGGTACGCCGGCCAGCTCTACGCCATCACGGGCTGGAGCAGCATGCCGTGGCTGCACACCCTGCGGCAGCCCACGCTGGTCCTCGCCGGGGACGACGACCCGATCATCCCGCTGGTCAACGGGCGGATCCTCGCCTGGCGCATCCCGGACGCGACGCTGCACGTCATCCGCGGCGGGGGACACCTGTTCATCCTCGAGCGCCCGGACGAGGTCGCCGCGATGGTCACCGGGTTCCTCGACGGCGAGCCGGTCGGGACGACGGTCACCAGCGGCGAGACCAGGTGGACAGACCGCCCGCGCGGCGGAAGCCCAGTGCCTCGTTGACCGCCACCATCGGCCGGTTGGCGTCGGAGTTGTAGGTGCTGATCCGCCGGACCGCCGGCAGGGTCGCGGCGACCTCGCGGAGCACGGCGACCTTGATGCGGGCGCCCAGGCGGTGGCCGCGGTGCTCGCGCAGGACGAGCGTGGCGCCCTGGTGCGCCCGCTCCGGCTGCTCCAGCGGCACGTGCAGCTCGGTGAAGGCGACCAGCCGGCCGTCGCGCACGGCGGCGCCGGTGAGCACCGTCCGGCCCCGGGCGGCGGTGGCGGCCTCGTCCTCGCGCACCCGGGCGGCGTCCCAGTGCTCCTCCTCGACCGGGACGTCCCCGCTCGGGGCGTCGGTCGACATCCGGCGGCCGAGCAGGGCGCGGTCGTCGAGGAGAGCGTCGGGCGTCCGGTCCCGCCAGGTGAGCACCTCGTAGCCGGCGCCGGCGGCCCCGGCCCGCGCCTCCAGGGTCGCCAGCCGGGCGTCGTCCACGGGCAGCAGCAGGTCACGGCGGGTCTCCAGCAGGTCGCCGCTCCACCCGTGGCGCAACGCGAACGCCCGGCCGGCCGTGTCCGGTCGGGGCTCGTCGACCTCGCCGATCAGCGCCGAGCGCCCGGCCGCCGCGGCGAGCCGCACGCCCTCGTCGAGCAGCGCGCTGCCGATGCCCCGGCGGCGGTGGTCGGGGTGCACCGCCAGGCCGACGTGGGCGACGGCCACGTTGTCCCGCACCGGCAGGAGCAGCCGCAGCGCGCCGACGACGGTGCCGTCGTCCACCGCCGCCCGGTGGGTGCCGGCCATCGAGCCGCCGGGGGTGACCAGTCGGCACGCCACGGCGACGTGGTCACGCGCCGGCCGGGGCGGCTCGTCGGGACGGTCGGCGCGCTGGCTCGCGGCCCACACCTCGCACCAGGCGGCGAAGAGCTCGTCGTCCGGGCCGGTCCGCAGGATCTGCACCTCCCCGTTCTAACGGGCGGCGCAACGCATTTCCGGCCGATGTCCTCGCCCGATCACCCGAGGACCGGCCCGCCAGGGTCGCCCGCAACCGGGTCGACGCGCGACGGGCGCCGGGTCAGGGTCGCCCGGTCTGACGGCCCGGCCCGCGGAGGGCACCGCTCTTCCCCCGGTTCCGGGTCTGACCGCCGAGGAGGGCTGGTCCGTGGACGTCGACGTGATCGTCGAGATTTCGGCACCCAGGGCTCAGCGAGGCACGACCCGTGACGACCGCACCCGACGACGAGGCTGCCACCTCGTGGCGTCTCCCGGACCCGGCCGGGGCCCATCGCCTCTGGACCGCCGGGACCGGACGAGCGACCGTGGCGCCCTCCGACGCCCGGGAGGAGCGAGGGACATGCGGATGATGTTGAGGCTTCAGGTGCCGGTCGAGGCCGGGAGCGAGGCCATGCGCAGCGGCCGGATCGGTCAGATCATGGGGGACCTCATGGAGCGCCTGCGGCCGGAGGCCGCCTACTTCCACCCGCAGAACGGCATGCGCGGCGCATCCATCATCTTCGACCTCGATGATCCGGTCTCGATGCCCGCCATCGCCGAGCCCCTGTACCAGGAGCTCGGCGCCATCGTGGAGTTCCTCCCCGTGATGGACATGGCCGACATGCAGAAGGCGCTCGCCGGTGTGCAGGGAGGACAGCCCACCGGAGCGTGACGGCGACCGGACGGCGGACCGCGGCAGCAGCGGTGGTCAGCGCAGCCGGACCGGGAGGCGGGTCAGGCCGCGCATGAGGATGCTCTGCCGCCAGGTCAGCTCGGCGGGGTCGACGGCGAGGGCCAGGTCGGGGAAGCGGCCGAGCAGCGTGCGGAACGCGACCTCGCCCTCCAGCCGGGCCAGCGGGGCGCCGAGGCAGTGGTGGATGCCGTGCCCGAAGGCCAGGTGGCCGGTGTCGCGGTGCAGGTCCAGCTCGTCGGGGTGCGCGTAGTGCTCCGGGTCGCGGTTGGCCGACGCCAGGGACACCAGCACGACCTCGCCGGCCGGGATTGTGGTGCCGCCGACCTCGACCGGCGCGGTGGTGTGCCGGAACGTGGCCAGGTTGACCGGGCCGTCCAGGCGCAGGAACTCCTCGACCGCGGCGGGCACCAGGCCGGGGTCGGCGCGCAGCTCGGCGAGCCGGTCGGGTCGGCGCAGCAGCGCCAGCACGCCGTTGCCGATGAGGTTCACCGTCGTCTCGTGGCCGGCCACCAGCAGCAGGAAGGCCATCGACACCGTCTCGTCGGGCGAGAGCCGGTCGGCGTCCTCGGAGGCGGCGACGATCGCCGACAGCACGTCCTCGGCCGGGCGGGCCCGCTTCTGCGCCACGAGGTCGGTCAGGTACACGGCCATCGACATCCCGGCCGCGGTGCGCTCCTCGACCGCGCCGTCGGAGGTGAGCAGCGTGTTCGACCAGCGGCGGAACGACGTCCGCTCGCCCTCGGGCACGCCCAGCAGCTCGCAGATGACGCCCATCGGCAGCGGGAAGGCGAAGGCGTCGAGCAGGTCGACCTCCGCCGGGCCGGCGGCCATCCGGTCGGCGAGCCGCCCGGCGATCGCCTCCACCTGGGGGCGCAGGGCGGCGATGGCGCGCACCGTGAAGGCCCGGCTGACCAGCTTGCGCAGCCGGGTGTGGTCGGGCGGGTCGGTGCTGAGCATGTGCCGGTTGAGCTCCTGGGCGAAGACCGCCCGGGCCCCCGGCGGCAGCGGCTTGGTCTCCAGCGTCCGGGCGAACCCGTCGGCGTCCTTGGCCAGCCGCGGGTCGGTCAGCGCCTGCCGGACGTCGTCGTAGCGGGTCACCAGCCAGACCGGGAGTCCGACCGGGGTCACCGCCCGCGCGACGGGCTCCTCGACGCGCAGCCGGGAGTAGAGGGCGTGCGGATCGGCGAAGAAGGCCGCGTCGAGCGGGACGACCCGGGCAGCGAGGTCCATCGTCCGAGGCTGTCGGGGGTGCGCGGGGGGCGCCAGGTGCGGAGGTCCCGGGGTGTCAGGACGGCGCCGGGGTCCGGCGGGCGAACGCCGGCGCGTGCTCCGGCCGCAGCCCCACGCCGATCAGGTAGGCCGGGACGACGGACAGCTGGGGGAACCGCTGCACGAGCGCGAGCACCGGCTTGGGTGGGCCGGCCCGCCGTCCCTCGACGAGTGGCCCCACGAAGCCGCGGTGCAGCGCCCGCTGGAGGGTCTGCACGGCCACGGTCGGCAGGATCCGGCGGGCGCGCACGGCGGCCAGGTCCGCGGGGCTCACGGTGCCCGCCCGGAGCGGCTCGGCCAGCAGGGTCGCGGCGGCCACGGCGTCCTGGACGGCGAGGTTGATGCCGACACCGCCGACCGGCGACATCGCGTGCGCGGCGTCGCCGATGCAGAGCAGGCCGTCGACGTGCCACTGCACCAGCCGGTCGACCCGCACGTCGAGGTGCTTGACGTCGTCCATCGATCGCAGCGCGTCCACCCGGTCCCGGAACTCCGGGATGAGGTCGGCGACGTCGGCGCGGAACGCCTCGATGCCGCGGGCCCGCAGCTGCGCGTCGGTGCCCTTGCGGCCGATGTAGGCGACCTGCAGGAACGTCTCGCGCGGGATGACCACGGCGAACCGGCCGGGCGCCGCGTGCGGGGCCAGGGCGGAGGGGCGGTCGTCCGGCAGGCGGGGGACCCGGAACCACCAGGCGTCGATGGGGACGGGGAACTCCTTCGGCCGCAACCCCGCCTGCCGCCGCGCGAGCGAGTGCCGGCCGTCGCAGGCCACGGTCAGGTCGGCGCGGATCTCGCCGGTCGCGCCGTCCGCGGTGCGGTAGCGCACCCCGGCGACCCGGTCGCCCTCGCGCAGGAGGCCGGTCATCTCGGTCGACATCCGCAGCGTGGACGTCGGCTCGCGCCGGCCGGCGTCGGCGAGCAGGTCCAGCAGGTCCCACTGCGGCGTCATGGCGATGTAGGGGTAGGGGACGTGCAGCCGGCGGAAGTCCCCGAGGGTGACCGTGTCCCCGTCGGCCGTGGGGATGACGACCCGCTCGACCTTCGTGTGCGGCAGCCGGTCGAACTCCTCGGCCAGGCCCAGCTCGTCGAGCAGCTGCAGCGTCGAGGGGTGCACGGTGTCGCCGCGGAAGTCGCGGAGGAAGTCGGCGTGCTTCTCCAGCACCGTCACCTCGATGCCGGCCCGGGCCAGGAGCAGGCCCAGCACCATGCCGGCGGGGCCGCCGCCGACGACCAGACACGTGGTGCGCTCGGCCATCGCCGGCCTCCCTCGCAGGCGGTCCCCGTGCCGGCCCAGTGTCCTGCCGCGCCGGGGTGCGGCACCACGGGTGGGCGCGCGCCACCGGGTGCCCGGGTGCGCGCCGGGCTAGGGTCGCCCCGTGCAGCTGCCCGACGGCCTGGTCGCCGTCGTCAAGCGGGACTGCCCGACCTGCGTGCTGGTGGAACCGGTGCTGCGCGGGCTCGGGGCCGCGGTGTGGTGCCAGGACGACCCCGCCTGGTTCGACCACGACGACACCGAGCTGGGGTTCTCCTACCGCCTCGGGATCGAGACCGTCCCGACCCTGCTGCGGGTGGAGGGTGGCGCGGAGACGGCGCGGGCGGTCGGCTGGAGCCGCGAGCAGTGGGAGCTCCTCACCGGCGTCGCCGGCCTGGGGGAGGGGCTGCCCGAGCACCGGCCGGGCTGCGGGTCGCTGTCGGTCGACCCGTCGCGGGTCGACGCGCTCGAGGCGCGGTACGGCGACGGGCTGGCCAGCCGCCGGGTGGAGCTGGCCGACCTGGAGGACGAGCACGAGGCGCTGTTCGACCGTGGCTGGACCGACGGGCTGCCCGTCGTCCCGCCGACGCCGGAGCGGGTGCTGCGCATGCTGCGCGGCACGACCCGGGACCCCGGCGAGGTCGTCGCCGTCGTCCCGCCGGACCTCGTGCCGTGCACCGTCGAGAAGGTCGCCGTCAACGCGGTGATGGCCGGCTGCCTGCCCGAGCACCTGCCGGTCGTCCTGGCGGCCCTGGAGGCGGCGTCCGCGGAGGAGTTCGCGCTGCACGGGCTGCTGGCGACCACCTACTTCGCCGGCCCGGTGGTGGTCGTCAACGGGCCGGTCGCCGGACGGATCGGGATGAACAGCGGGGTCAACGCCCTCGGGCAGGGCAACCGCGCGAACGCCACGATCGGCCGGGCGCTGCAGCTGGTCGTGCGCAACGTCGGTGGTGGCCGTCCCGGTGAGGTGGACCGGGCCACCCTCGGCAACCCGGGCAAGTACACCTTCTGCTTCGCCGAGCGCGAGCAGGACAGCCCGTTCGCGCCGCTGGCGGCCGACCGCGGGGTGCCCGGGGACGCGGTCACCGTCGTCGCCGGGTCCGGCGTGCAGCCCGTGGTCGACCAGCTCAGCCGGGATCCGGAGTCGCTCGCCCGCAGCTTCGCGGCCTGCCTGCGGGTCAACGCGCACCCGAAGCTGCCGCTGGCCTTCGACGCGCTGCTCGTCGTCTCCCCGGAGCACGGCCGCGTCTTCCGCGAGGCGGGCTGGGACCGCGCCCGCCTGCTGGCCGAGCTCGACGGGCTGCTGCGGCTGCCGGCCGGCGAGCTGCTGCGGGGGGCCGGCGGCATGGCCGAGGGCCTGCCGCCCGGGACCGCCGCCGAGGTGCCGAAGTTCCGGCCCGGTGGCCTGCTGGTGGTCCACGCCGGCGGCGAGGCCGGTCTGTTCAGCGCGATCGTCGGGGGCTGGGTCGCCGGCGAGACGGGGAGTGCTCCGGTGACACGGGAGGTGCGGGCGTGAGGACGGTCCTCGATCCGACGGGTGAGCGGCGGGCGCCGACCCGGGCGCCGCTGCCGCGCCCGGCGTCGCTGCGGGGCCGCACGGTGGGCCTGCTCGACATCAGCAAGGCCCGCGGGGACGTCGTCCTGGACCGCCTGGCGGAGCTGCTGCAGGAGGACGGCGTGACGGTGCGCCGCTACCGCAAGCCCACGTTCGCCCGACCCGCACCCGTGGACCTGCGGCACGAGATCACCGAGCAGTGCGAGGTGGTGATCGAGGCGCTGGCCGACTAGGGCTCGTGCACGTCGTGCAGTGTGCACGACATCGCCGACCTGGAGCGCCGGGGCGTGGTGGGGGTCTTCCTCGCCAGTGCCGCCTTCGCCGACGCCGCGCGGGTGCAGGGGGCGGCGCTGGGCTTCCCGGCGCCGCACGTGCTGGTGCCGCACCCGGTGCAGGACCGCACGGACGCCGAACTGCGGACGGTCGCCGAGGAGGTCTACCCGGCGGTGCTGGCCGCACTCACCGGTCCCGGCCCGTCGGCCTGACACCGGGGCGCCCGGTGCCGGGCCGAGGACCCCGACGCGTCAGGGCTTGACGGCGAGCACCGGTCGGTCGGCGTCGAGCAGGATCCGCTGGGCGGTGCTGCCCATGAGCAGCTTGCCGACCGGCGAGCGCTTGCGCAGGCCGATGACGATCACCGCGGCGTCGACCGCGCCGGCGACGCGCACCACCTCGCCGGCGACGTCGCCGGCGTGCGCCTCCTGGTGCACCTCGACGTCGACGCCGGCGGCCGACGCCCGGGCGACGAGGTCCCGGACGGCGTCCTCGCCGGCCATGGCGGCGCTGACCGGCGCGCCCTCGCGCGGGGTGTTGAGCAGGACCAGCCGGGAGTGCCGGCGCCCGGCCTCCTCGACGGCCGCGGCGAAGGCGGCGTCCCCCTCGGGCGTGGGGACGTAGGCGACGAGGACGGTCACACGAGCTCCTTGGGGGTGTGGCGGTCGGTGCTCCGCCGGCGGCGGGTGAGGGCCTGGATCGCCGGGAGCAGGGCCACGACGAGGAAGAGGACGAGCAGCGTCCCGGAGATGGGACGGGTGAGGAAGCCGGTCGGGTCGCCGCCGAAGAGCAGCAGCGAGCGGCGCAGGGAGTCCTCGAGCAGCGAGCCGAGGACGAAGGCGAGCACCAGCGGGCCGGGGTCGAAACCGAGCTTCTTCATCAGGTAGCCCAGGGCGCCGAAGACGATCACCAGGCCGATGTCGAAGACGTCGTTGTTGACCGTGTAGACGCCGATGAGCGTGATCAGCACGGTGATCGGCGCCAGGATCGTGGCGCGCACCCGCAGGATCTTCACGAACAGACCCACCAGCGGGATGCTCATGATCAGCAACAGGATGTTGCCGATGTACATCGAGTTGACCACGCCCCAGAACAGCTCGGGCTCCTGGTCGACCAGCTGCGGGCCCGGGCTCACGCCCTGGATCAGCAGCGCGCCGAAGATGACCGCCATCGTGGCGTTGGCCGGGATGCCGAGGGTCAGCAGCGGGATGAAGGACGACGTCGCCGCGGCGTTGTTCGCCGACTCGGGGGCGGCCACGCCCTCGACGGCGCCCCTGCCGAAGCGCTCCGGGGTCTTGGACCGGCGCTTCTCCAGCGCGTAGGACGCCAGCGAGGCCAGGGTCGCACCGCCACCGGGCAGGATCCCGAGGAAGAAGCCGAGCACGGAGCCGCGGCCGATGGCGCCGGAGGACTGCTTGAGGTCCTTCCCGGACGGCCAGACGTTGGCCACCGTCGCCGGGGCGTGCACCGTCCGGTGCCGCTCCTCCAGGTTGTAGAGGATCTCGCCCAGGCCGAAGAGGCCCATCGCGATCGGCACGAAGTCCAGGCCGTCGGCGAGCGAGAGGTTGTCGAAGGTGAACCGCTCGGCGCCGGTGAACCCGTCGCGGCCGACCGTGGCGAGCAGCAGGCCGAGGCAGGCGGCGATCACCGCCTTGAGCCGGTCGCCGCTGCTGACGGTGGCGACCAGGAGGATGCCCAGCAGCGCCAGGGCCGTGTACTCGGGCGGGCCGAAGTCCAGGGCGAAACCGGCCACCAGCGGGGCGACGAACGACAGCGCGACGATCGACACGGTGCCGCCGATGAACGAGCCCACCGCGGCGATGCCCAGCGCCGTGCCGGCGCGGCCGTTGCGGGCGAGGGCGTGGCCGTCGAAGACGGTGACGACCGAGGACGCCTCGCCGGGCAGCCGCAGCAGCACCGAGGTGATCGTGCCGCCGTACTGGGCGCCGTAGAAGATGCCGGCGAGCATGATGATCGCCGTCACCGGCTCGATGCCGATGGTGATGGGCAGCAGGATCGCGATGGTCGCCGCCGGGCCCAGGCCGGGCAGCACGCCGACCAGCATGCCGACGACGACGCCGATGAGGCAGTAGAGCAGGTTGGTCGGCTCGAGCACGACGCCGAAGCCGTCGAGCACCGGGGCGAAGTCCACGGCGTCTCCTAGAACAGGTGCGGGATGGGGACCGACAGGGCCGCCACGAAGATGAGGTAGAAGGCGACCACCACGGCGAGGCTCGTGATGATCGAGGTGCGCCAGCCCTCGTGCCCGAGGAAGCGGAGCCAGACGAAGGCCAGCAGCGCCGCGGGGATCTCGAAGCCGATGACCGGGAGGACGGCGACGAAGACGACCATCGTCGCCAGGCCCGCGAGCACCAGCAGGCTGGTGCGGCCGAAGCGCTCGGCGTCGGTGGTCCGCCGGACGACGGCCAGCAGCCCCAGGCCGAGCACGACGATGACCACGCTGATCAGGAGCGGCCAGGTGCCGGCCTCCGGGGCGGCGGCGCTGCCGACGTCGAGGGGGAGCGAGCCGAGGACGGCCGCGGCGCCGAGGGCGACGACGACGGCGGCGACGACGACGTTGCCCAGGGTCCCGGCGGCCGGCGGGCGGCCCTCGTGCTCCTCGGCCTCCACCTGGTGGATGGCCTCCTCGAGGTCGAACCCGTGGTCGGCGGACCCGGCCGGGGGCGGCGGTGCGCTCTCCGGGGAGGCCCCGGCGGCCGTGTGGCCGCCGGGGCGCTCGGGGACGTGCGTCCCGCCTGAGGGCGAGGTCACTGCTCCGAACCGAGGTCGATCGAGTACTCCTCGACGACGCTGCGGTAGTCCTCGAGGTTCGACGTCCAGGTCTCGCGGACCTCCTCGCCGTCGACCTCGTTCGGGGTGAGCTGGTTGTCCTGGTTGAACTGCTGGTAGGCCTCGGACTCGAAGGCGGTCTGGAACGACGCCTGCAGGGTCTCGATGACGTCCTCGGGCGTGCCCTTCGGCGCGAAGACGGCGCGGGACTGCTGCACCGGGACGTCGTAACCGGCCTCGACGGCGGTCGGGGTGTCGGGCAGGTAGCTCACCCGCTCCTCGGCGAAGGTGACGATCGGGGTCAGCTCGCCGGCCTCGATCTGCTCGATGGCCTCGCCCAGCTGGATGGAGGCGACGTCGACCTGGCCGCCGAGGACCGCGGTCAGGGTGGGGGAGCCGCCGTCGAAGGGCACCGCGGTGGCCTCGATGCCGGCCTGCGCGAAGAGCAGCTCCTGGGACAGCTGGCTGCCCGTGCCGACACCCGTCGTCCCGAACGTGACCGGGCGGCCGGCGTTGGCGAGGTCCTCCACCGTCGTGAAGCCGGAGGACGGCGCGGTCACCAGCACGTAGTCGTCCTGGCTGATGCCGGTGACGATCTCGTAGTCGGCGATGTCGGGCGCCTCGCCCTCGGCGACGGCCAGCGGCGTGATGTAGGCCAGGCTGCCGTTGTAGACCATCAGGGTGTGGCCGTCGGGCTCGGCGCTGGCCAGCTCCTGGGCGGCGAGCGCGCCGTTGGCGCCGGGCCGGTTCTCCACGGTCACCGGGACGCCGAGGTCGTCGGAGACCTCGTCGGCCAGCGCGCGGGCGATGAGGTCCGTGCTGCCACCGGGGTCCTGGCCGACGAGGACGGTGATCGGCTCGTCGCCCGGGAACCCGCCCTCCTCGGCGGCGCTGCCCCCGCCGACGTTGCCGCCGCAGGCGGCGAGCGACAGGGCCAGGGCGAGGCCGGCACCGGCCGTCGTCCACCGGCGCGCGCGGTTGTTCGTGGTCATGAGAGTTCTCCTCGGAGAGCAGCCGTGGCCGGGCCGCGAGCGGTGTGAGTGGCGTCACGGACGCCTGGTCGTCGGCGAGCCTAGGAAGCCCGGCTCATGCCTGTCCAAATCCATTGAGGCATCGATTGATACCTTGGGGGCATGGCCTTCACGCTGGAGCAGCTCCGCGGGTTCGTCGCCGTCGCCGACGAGCTGCACTTCGGCCGGGCGGCCGCCCGGCTGAGGATGACCCAACCGCCGCTGAGCCGGCAGATCCAGAAGCTGGAGCGTGTCGTCGGCGCCCAGTTGCTCGAGCGGGACAACCGCCGGGTGACGCTGACCGCCGCGGGGCAGGTCTTCCTCGTGGAGGCGCGGCGCCTGCTCGGCCTGGCCGACTCCGCCCCCGAGCTCGCCCGCCGGGTGTCGTCTGGGGCCAGCGGCGTGGTCCGGATCGGTTTCACCGCCGCCTCGACCTACGGGATCCTCGGGGAGCTGCTCAACGACCTGGCTCAGGAGCTGCCCAACGTCGACGTCGACCTCGCCGAGATGGTGACCCGCGAGCAGGTCGCCGGGCTGCTCAACGAGGAGGTCGACCTGGGGCTGGGGCGTCCGCCCTTCGACGAGGAGGCCTTCGGGCACCGGCTGCTGCACCGCGAGGCGCTGCTCGTCGCCGCCCCCGTGGGGCACCGGCTGCTGGAGCTGGGCCGGCCGGTGCGGGCCGCGGACCTGGCGTCCACGCCGGTCGTCATGCACTCGCCCACCAAGGCGAAGTACTTCTACGACCTGGTCGCCGGGGTCGCGCCGATCGCCGCGGAGAACACGGTGCACACCGTGAGCCAGGTGCTCACCATGCTGTGGCTGGTGGCGGCCGGCCGCGGCGTGGCCTTCGTGCCCGGGTCCGCGGCGCGGCTGCCGATCGAGGGCGTGGGGTTCGTCCGCCTGGAGACGGCGGTGCCCGAGCCGGTCGAGCTGCACCTGCTGTGGGCCAAGGACTCGAAGAACCCGGCGCTGTGGCGGGCGCTCGCGGTGCTGGAGCGGCGGGTCGGCCGGACCTGATACCCGTCGAGCATCGCGCGATGCGCAAAGACGATTGGACGTGCATCGACCGGTCTTCCTACGGTGGCCGCGACCACAGCCCGCGCCCCTTCTCGACCCCGGCGCGGACCCGTCGGACCCAAGGACGCGATACCCGTGACGCTGTTGCCCCCGGACGCCCTCGCTGACCGGCTGAAGTCCGGCCTGCTCTCCTTCCCGGTGACCCACTTCGACGCCGACCTGCAGTTCGACGAGGCCCGGTACCGCGAGCACCTGGCCTGGCAGGCGGGGTTCGACGTGGCCGGCCTGTTCGCCGCGGGCGGCACCGGCGAGGGCTTCTCGCTGACCCCGGAGGAGATCGACCGCGTCGTCCGCGTCGCCGTCGACGAGGTGGCCGGGCGGGTCCCGGTCCTCGCGCCGGCCACCGGTGGCACGGCCGTCTCCATCGCCCAGGCGCAGGCCGCGCAGGCCGCTGGCGCGTCGGGCCTGCTGCTGTTCCCGCCGTACCTCACCGAGGCCAGCCAGAAGGGCCTCGCCGAGCACATCAGCGCCGTCTGCCGGTCCACCGACCTCGGCGTCATCGTCTACAGCCGCGCCAACGCGGTGCTCACCGACGCGACCGTGGCCGAGGTCGCCGACCGCAACCCGAACCTGATCGGCCTCAAGGACGGGGTGGGCGACATCGAGCAGATGACCCGCACCTACGCCCGGGTCGGCGACCGGCTGATCTACGTCGGCGGGCTGCCCACCGCGGAGACCTTCGCCCTGCCCCTGCTGCAGCTCGGCGTGACCACGTACTCCTCGGCGCTCTACAACTTCCTGCCCGAGTTCGCGCTGCGCTTCTACGCCGCCGTGCGCGCCCAGGACCGCACCGCCGTCTACCAGATGCTCAACGACTTCGTGATCCCGTACCTGGACATCCGCGACCGGGCCCGCGGCTACGCGGTCTCCATCGTCAAGGCCGGCCTGACGGCGGTCGGGCGTGACGGCGGCCGCGTCCGCCCCCCGCTGTCGGACCTGACCGACGCCGAGCTCGCCGAGCTCACCGCCCTGGTGGACAAGGTCGCCTGAGCCTCGCCCCCGGACCCGAGAGGACGCCATGACCGCCCGCACCCCCACCGTGGCCCGCGTCGAGGTGGTGCCCGTCGCCGGACACGACAGCATGCTGCTCAACCTCAGCGGCGCCCACGGTCCCTTCTTCACCCGCAACATCGCGATCGTCACCGACAGCGAGGGTCGGCAGGGCGTCGGTGAGGTCCCCGGCGGCGAGGCCATCCGCCGCACCATCGCCGACGCCGGCGACCTGCTCACCGGCCAGCCGGTCGCGCAGTACGGCCGGCTGCTGCGGCAGGTGGCGGCTGCCTTCGCCGACCGGGACGCCGGCGGCCGCGGCCTGCAGACCTTCGACCTGCGGACGACGATCCACGCGGTCACCGCGCTGGAGTCCGCGCTGCTGGACCTGCTGGGCCAGCACCTCGGCGTGCCCGTGGCCGAGCTGCTGGGCGAGGGCCAGCAGCGCGACAGCGTGCCGATGCTCGGCTACCTGTTCTACGTCGGCGACCGGTCGGCCACCGACCTGCCCTACCGGGCCGAGGCCGACCCGGCCGACGACTGGGAGCGGCTGCGCCGCGAGCCGGCGCTGACCCCCGAGGCGGTCGTCGCGCTGGCCGAGGCCGCGCAGGCCCGCTACGGGTTCACCGACTTCAAGCTCAAGGGCGGCGTGCTGGCCGGCGAGGAGGAGGTCGCCGCCGTCCGCGCGCTGGCGCAGCGGTTCCCCGACGCCCGCGTCACCCTCGACCCCAACGGCGGCTGGCTGCTGGCCGAGGCGATCGAGCTCTGCCGCGACCTGCACGGCGTGCTCGCCTACGCCGAGGACCCGGTCGGTGCCGAGGGCGGCTACTCAGGCCGCGAGGTCATGGCCGAGTTCCGCCGGGCCACCGGCCTGCCCACCGCGACCAACATGGTCGCCACCGACTGGCGGCAGATGGCGCACGCCGTCCGCTCGAACGCCGTCGACATCCCGCTGGCCGACCCGCACTTCTGGACCATGCGCGGTTCGGTCCGCGTCGCCCAGCTGTGCGCCGACTTCGGGCTGACCTGGGGCTCGCACTCGAACAACCACTTCGACGTGTCGCTGGCGATGTTCACCCACGTCGGCGCCGCGGCGCCGGGCGAGATCACCGCGCTGGACACGCACTGGATCTGGCAGGACGGGCAGGCGCTGACCCGCGAGCCGCTGCAGATCCGGGACGGCGCGATCGCCGTCCCGCCCACCCCCGGCCTGGGCGTCGAGCTGGACCCGGACGCCCTCGCCGCGGCGCACGAGCTGTACCGGGAGCACGGCCTCGGTGCGCGGGACGACGCCGTCGCGATGCAGTACCTCGTCCCCGGCTGGGCGTTCGACCCCAAGCGCCCCTGCCTCGTCCGCTGACCCCGATCGGAGCTCCCATGACGACCCTGCCCGCTGCGCCCCCGGCCGCCGCGCCCGCCATCCTCGACCGGATCGAGTCGGTGACCCTGTCCTCGGTCACCCTGCCGCTGCCCACCCCGATCAGCGACGCCAAGGTCTTCACCGGACGCCAGCGCCCGATGACCGAGGTCGCCTTCCTGTTCGCCGAGGTCACCACCGAGGACGGGCACGAGGGCGTCGGGTTCAGCTACTCGAAGCGGGCCGGCGGCCCGGCCCAGTTCGCCCACGCGGCCGAGGTCGCGCCCGACCTCATCGGCGAGGACCCCAGCGACATCGGCCGGCTGTGGACCAAGCTGGTCTGGGCCGGCGCCTCGGTGGGCCGCAGCGGCGCCTCCACCCAGGCCATCGCCGCGATCGACGTCGCGCTGTGGGACCTCAAGGCCAAGCGCGCCGGCCTGCCCCTGGCCAAGCTGCTGGGCGCCCACCGCGACTCGGTGCGCTGCTACAACACCTCCGGCGGCTTCCTGCACGAGTCGATCGAGCAGGTCCAGGACAACGCCACCCGCACGCTCGAGCAGGGCATCGGCGGCATCAAGATCAAGGTCGGGCTGCCCGACTCGGCCGAGGACCTGCGCCGGGTGCGCGCCGTCCGCGAGCACATCGGCGACGCCGTGCCGCTCATGGTCGACGCCAACCAGCAGTGGGACCGCCCGACCGCCATGCGGGTGAGCCGGCGGCTGGAGGAGCTCGACCTGGTCTGGATCGAGGAGCCGCTCGACGCCTACGACGCCGAGGGCCACGCCCAGCTCGCCCGCTCGCTGGACACCGCCGTCGCCACCGGGGAGATGCTGACCAGCGTCGCCGAGCACGCCGAGCTGATCCGGCACGGCGCGGTGGACATCATCCAGCCCGACGCCCCGCGCATCGGCGGCATCACCCAGTTCCTCAAGCTCGCCACCCTCGCCGACGTCGCGAACCTGCAGCTGGCCCCGCACTTCGCGATGGAGATCCACGCCCACCTGGCGGCGGCCTACCCTCGCGAGCCGTGGGTGGAGCACTTCGACTGGCTGCACCCGCTGTTCAACGAGCGCCTGGAGACCCGCGACGGGCGCATGTACATCTCCGACCGGCCGGGGCTGGGCATCACCCTCAGCGACCAGGCCCGCGCCTGGACGGTCGACCGCGTCACCGTCGGCGCGATCCGCTGACCACCCGCACCACAGCACTGGAGGCACCCGTGTCCGACGTCGTGAGCACCGACCCCCGCACCGGCGAGGCCGTCGAGGTCGTCGCCCAGGAGACGACTCCCGCGGAGGTGGACCGGCTCTGCACGGCCGCGCTCGCCGCGGCCCCCGGCCTGGACGCCCTCGGCCGGGCCGGGCGGGCGGCGCTGCTGCGCGTCCTCGCCGACGCCCTGGAGGCCCGGCGGGACGACGTGGTCGCCGTCGCCGACCGGGAGACCGCCCTCGGCCCGACCCGGCTGAACGGCGAGCTCACCCGCACCTGCTACCAGCTGCGGCTGTTCGCCGAGGTGCTCGACGAGGGCAGCTACCTCGAGGCGGCGATCGACCACGCCGGCGACACCCCGATGGGCCCGCGCCCGGACCTGCGCCGGATGCTGGTCCCGATCGGCCCGGTCGCGGTCTTCGGCGCCAGCAACTTCCCCCTCGCCTTCTCCGTGCCCGGCGGCGACACCGCCTCGGCGCTCGCGGCCGGCTGCCCCGTCGTCGTCAAGGCGCACGGGTCGCACCCGGCGACCTCGCAGCTGGTGTTCGACGTCCTGGACGCCGCCGCCCGCAAGGCCGGCGCGCCCGACGGCACGCTGGGCATCGTGCACGGCCTGCAGGGCGGCGCCGACCTCGTGGCCCACCCGGCGATCCGCGCCGTCGGCTTCACCGGCTCGGTGAACGGCGGCCGCGCCCTGCTGGAGATCATCGAGCGGCGTCCGGACCCGGTGCCGTTCTTCGGCGAGCTGTCCAGCCTCAACCCGGTGGTCGTCACCCCGACGGCCGCCGCCGAGCGCGGGACGACGATCGGCACCGAGCTGGTGGGCTCCTTCACCCTGGGCGGCGGCCAGTTCTGCACCAAGCCGGGCCTGGCGTTCGTGCCGGCGGGACCCGAGGGGGACGCCGTCGTCGACGCCATGGCCGAGGCCGTGCGCGGCACCGCCGCCCCGGTGCTCCTGAACGAGGGCATCGCCGCCTCCTACGGTCGCATCTCCGACGGCCTGGCCGGGGCGCCCGGCGTCGAGGAGGTCGCCCGCGGCGGGGACCCCTCGGGCCGGGGCTTCCAGGCCGTGCCGCGGCTGCTGCAGACGACCGCCGGCGACCTGCCGGAGCAGGTGACCGAGGAGTGCTTCGGGCCGGTGTCGGTGGTCGCCCGCTACGACGGCGAGGCCGAGCTGTTCGCCGCGCTGGACCGGATGCCGTCGTCGCTGACCGCCACCGTGCTGCGCGGCGCCGGGGAGACCGAGCTGCCGCTGGCGGTCTCCCAGGAGCTGCGCACGCGGGCCGGCCGGCTGGTCTACGACGCCTACCCCACGGGCGTGGCCGTCTCCTGGGCCCAGCACCACGGTGGCCCGTGGCCGTCGACGAACTCCCAGCACACCTCGGTCGGCACCACGGCGATCCGCCGTTTCCTGCGCCCGGTCACCTGGCAGGGCGCCCCGCAGGAGGTGCTCCCGGCCGAGCTCACCGACGACCACCGCGGCATCCCGCGCCGGATCGACGGGGTCCTGGAGCTGCCCCGGTGACGACCCGGGTCGCCCTGGTCAGCTCCGAGCGGGGCCTGCGCGTCGACCCCGACCTCCCGCTCGCCGCGCCGGCGCTGCGGGCGGCCGGGGTCGCCGTCGACTGCGTCCGCTGGGACGACCCGGCGGTGGACTGGGCGGGCTTCGACCTGGCCGTCGTCCGCTCCTGCTGGGACTACGCCGAGCGGCGGGAGGAGTTCCTGGCGTGGGCCGGCGCCGTCCCGCGGCTGCGCAACGACGCCGCGGTGCTGCGCTGGAACACCGACAAGGCGCACCTGCGCGACGTCGAGCGCGCCGGCCTGCCCGTCGTCCCCACCGTGTGGGACCCGGCGGGCGCCGCCGAGCTGCCGGACGCAGGGGAGTGGGTGGTCAAGCCGTCGGTGTCGGCCGGCTCCCGGGACACCGCGCGCTGGACCGACCCCGCCGACGTGACGGCGCACGTCGCGCAGCTGACCGCCGCCGGCCGGACGGCGATGGTGCAGCCCTACCAGGCCAGCGTGGACGATGCCGGGGAGACGGCGCTGCTCTTCCTCGGCGGGGAGTTCTCGCACGCCGCGCGCAAGCCCCCGATGCTGGGCCGCGGCGAGGGCGTGCGCCAGGACCGCGACGGTCGCAGCGGGGTGCGGCCGGCTCTCGCGACGCCGGAGGAGCTGGCGGTCGCGCAGGCGGTGGTCGACGCCGTCCCCGCGCTCGTGCCAGGCTCCGCCCCGCTGCTCTACGCACGGATCGACCTGGTCGCCGACGCCGCCGGCCGGCCGGTGGTGCTGGAGGTCGAGCTCACCGAGCCGAACCTGTTCCTCCCGCAGGCCCCGCCGGAGGCGCTGCCCCGGCTGGTCCGCGCGGTCGGGGACGCGATCGCCGCGTGAACGGGGTGGTGGGTGGCTTCGCCGCCCTCACCGCGGTCATCGCCGTCGGCTGGCTGGTCGCCCGCACCGGCACCCTCGGCCGGGACGCCGCGGCCGTGCTGTCGAAGCTGTCCTACGTCGTGGCGACGCCGGCGCTGCTGCTGCTCACCCTCGCCGACGCCGACCCCGGGGTGCTGGTGTCGCCCGCGCTCGTCGCCACCGCCGGCAGCGCGGTGCTGTGCGCGCTGCTCTTCGCCGGGCTGGCGCGCTGGCGGTGGCGGCTGCGGCCGGCCGAGCTGACCGCCGGCGGGCTGGCGTCGTCCTACGTCAACGCCGGCAACCTCGGCGTCCCCATCTCGGTGTACGTGCTCGGCGACGCCTCCTTCGTGGCCCCCGTCCTGCTGTTCCAGGTGCTGGTGCTGGCGCCGCTGGGCCTGGCCGTGCTGGCCGGCTCCCGCACGCAGCCGCGGTCCCGCTGGCGGGTGCTCACCCAGCCGCTGACCACGCCGGTCGTCCTCGGCTGCGGCCTGGGCGTGCTCATCGCGGCGACCGGCGTGCAGCTCCCGTCGATCGTGCTCGAGCCGGTCGAGCTCACCGCCGGGCTGGCCGTGCCCGCCGCCCTGCTGGCCTACGGGATGAGCCTGCACGGTGCGCCGCGGCCGGCGTCGGGCGAGGGCGCGGGCCCGGTGGGGCTGGCGGTGGCGCTCAAGACGCTCGCGCAGCCCGCGCTGGCCTACGCCCTCGGCCGCTGGGGAGCCGGCCTCGACGGGGTCGCGCTGCTCGCGGTCACGGTCACCTCCGCGCTGCCGACGGCGCAGAACGTCTTCGTGTACGCCTCCACCTACGACCGCGGCACGCTGCTCGCCCGGGACGTCGTCCTGCTGAGCACCGTGCTCTCGGTCCCGGTGCTGGTCGGGATCGCCCTGCTGCTCGGCTGATCGCTCACGCCGAGGCGGCGGGCTCGAGACGCGCGCGGACCTCGGGCACCCCGTCACCCGTGAGGTCGTCCAGCGCCGCCGGGCGGCCGGCCAGCGTGGAGAGCAGGGCGGTGGCCGGTCCGGAGACCGCCGCGCCGCTGCCGTACCGCCAGTCGGTGTCGGTGGCCGTGAAGGCGAGCCCGTCCAGCAGGGCGGCGGCGAGGGCGCGACGGCCGGTCAGCGAGCCGAGCGCGATCCCGGCGTCGTCCGGATCGGTCGGCGACGGGACGCCGAGCGGCCGGTAGACGTCCTGGGCGTGGATCACCAGGTGGCTCAGCGGGGCCTCCACCGGCGCCCCGGGCCCGGCCTCGAAGGTGCGGTGCTCGGTGTCGCGCAGCGCCGCCACGACCTCCGCGGGGGAGCGGCGGTCGCGCCGGGCCCAGCGGTCCGCGGCCCGGTCGAAGCGGAACCCGGAGCGCGCCATCAGGACGAGGAACCGGGGCACCGAGAGCTCGTAGGGCATGAGCAGGTGGACGACGAGGTCGCGCACCGTCCAGCCGGCGCACAGGCTGGGTGTCCGCCACCCGGCGTCGTCGAGCCCCTCCAGCACGGCGAGCAGCCGGTCCCGCTCGCGGCTGACCCGCCGCTCCACGTCGTCGCCGGTCCTCGTCATCCGGATGCCCCTCTCGTCGGCCCGCCCGCTGCGGACGCCCTTCCGTCCGAGCAGTGACGTCCGGCGCCCGGCGGACTCATCGGCGCGCCCATGCTCGTGGAGCATCGCGTCATGCCGCAGCGGTCTTGGACAGGCATCGGCGCCGTTCCTAGCGTGGGCGCCGTGCCGGTCGAGGAGTGGGACGCCGTCCTCGTGGGCGGCGGCGTGATGAGCGCGACGCTGGGCGTGCTGCTCGCGGAGGCGCAGCCGGACCGGCGGATCGCCGTCCTCGAGCGGCTCGACGAGGCGGGGTGCGAGAGCTCGGCCGCCTGGAACAACGCCGGGACGGGCCACGCCGGGCTCTGCGAGTTCAACTACACCCCGCGGCGACCCGACGGCACCGTCGACGCGACCGGCGCGGTCCGCATCGCCGAGCAGTTCGCCGCCTCGCTGGTGTTCTGGGCGCGGCTCGTCGAGCGGGGCGTGCTCGGCCCGCCCGGGGCGTTCGTCCGCCCGGTGCCGCACCTCGGCCTGGGGCGCGGCGCGGACGGCGTGGCGTACCTGCGGGCCCGGTTCGAGGCGCTGCGCGGGCACCCGTTGTTCGCCGACCTGGAGTACAGCGACGACCCCGGCGTCCTCGCCTCCTGGCTGCCGCTGGTGTTCGACGGCCGGACCGGCGACGAGCCCATCGCGGCCACCCGGGCCGCGCAGGGCACCGACGTCGACTTCGGCGTCCTCACCCGGCAGCTGCTGGCGGCGCTGCGCGAGCGCGGCGGCGAGGTGCGGCTGCGCGCCGAGGTCACCTCCCTCCGGCGGCGGGGTGGGCGCTGGGAGCTGGCGGTGCGGGACCGGGCGACGGGGGAGCGCCGGCGGGTGCGCGCGCGGTGGGTCTTCGTCGGCGCCGGCGGCGGGACGCTGCCGCTGCTGCAGTCGGCCCGCGTGCCGGAGGTCCGCCGGTACGGCGCGTTCCCGATCAGCGGCCGCTTCCTGCGCACCGACCGCCCCCAGCTGGTGGCCGCGCACCGCGCCAAGGTCTACGGCCACGCCGAGCCCGGGGCCCCGCCGATCTCCGTCCCGCACCTGGACCTGCGGGTCGTCGACGGGCGCGAGTCGCTGCTGTTCGGCCCGTTCGCGGCGTTCTCGCCCCGCTTCCTCACCCGCGGCCGGCTCGGCGACCTGGCGAGGTCGGTCCGGCCCGGGAACCTGCCCGTGCTGCTGGCCTCGGCGCGGGACAACCGGTCCCTGATCGCCCACCTCGTCGGCCAGGTCACCGCCCGCCCCGCGTCCCGGATGGCGGCGCTGCGCCGGTTCGTCCCGACGGCGCGCGACGAGGACTGGACCCTGGTGACCGCCGGCCAGCGGGTGCAGGTGCTCAAGGAGACCGAGGGGCGCGGCACGCTGGTCGGCTTCGGCACGGAGGTCGTCACCTCCGCGGGCGGGTCGCTGGCCGCCCTGCTCGGTGCCTCGCCGGGGGCGTCGACCGCCGTCGCGACGATGCTCGAGGTGCTCGAGACGTGCTTCCCCGGCTCGGCCGCGCGACTCGGCGGGCTCGTGCCCCCGGGGACGCCGGAGGAGCTGGCGCGCGCCCGCCGGGTGCTGGGGCTGGCACCGGTGCGCCCGGCGGTCGCGCCGTGACCGCCGACCTCGCCGCCCGGCTGCGCGACGTCGTCGGCCCCGCCGGGATCGTCGACGACCCGGCCGGGTTCACCACCGACTGGCGGGGCGCGTACTCGGGCAGCGCCGCGGCCGTCGTCCGCCCCGGGAGCACCGAGGAGGTCGCCGCCGTCGTCGCGCTGTGCCGGGAGGCCGGCGTCGCCGTCGTCCCGCAGGGCGGCAACACCGGGCTGTGCGGCGGCGCGGTGCCGGACGCCTCCGGCCGGCAGGTGGTGCTCTCGCTGACCCGGATGCGGCGGATCCGGGACCTCGACGCGGCCAACCAGACCGTGACCGTGGAGGCCGGGGTCGTGCTGCGGGAGCTGCAGGACGCCGCCGCGGCCGCCGGCCGGCTGTTCCCGCTGTCCCTGGGCGCCGAGGGCAGCTGCACGATCGGCGGCAACCTGGCCACCAACGCCGGCGGCACCGGCGTGCTGCGGTACGGCTCGATGCGCGACCTGACCCTGGGGCTGGAGGTCGTGCTGCCCGACGGCCGGGTGTGGGACGGGCTGCGCGCCCTGCGCAAGGACAACACCGGCTACGACCTCAAGCAGCTGTTCATCGGCGCCGAGGGGACGCTCGGCGTGATCACCGCCGCGGTGCTCAGGCTGTTCCCCGCCGTCCGCAGCCGGGCGACGGCGTGGGTCGCGCTGCCGGACCCGCAGGCCGCCGTCGACCTGATCGGCGTCGTCCGGGAGCTGGCCGGCGACCGGCTGACCGCCTTCGAGCTCATGTCGCGGCAGAGCGTGGAGTTCGTGCTGCGGCACGCGGTCGGCGCGCGCGACCCGTTCGGCGGGGCACACCCCTGGTACGCGCTGGTCGAGCTGAGCGACACGCTGCCCGACGCCGGCCTCGGCGCGGTGGTCGAGGCGGTGCTGGCCGACGCCGTCGAGCGCGGCGTGGTGGCCGACGCGGTGATCGCCTCGGGCTCGGCGCAGGTCGCCGCCCTGTGGGCGCTGCGCGAGGGCATCTCGGAGGCGCAGAACCACGAGGGCCCGAGCCTCAAGCACGACGTCACCGTGCCGGTCAGCGCGATCCCGCCCTTCGTGGCGGCCACCGACCGGGCGCTGCAGCAGGCGCTGCCCGGCGTCCGCACGGTGACCTACGGCCACGTCGGCGACGGCAACCTGCACTACAACCTGAGCGGGCCGGTGGGCGGCGACGCCGGGGAGTTCCGGTCGCGGGCCGACGTCCTCAGCCGCATCGTGTACGACTCCACCGCCGCCTTCGACGGCAGCATCAGCGCCGAGCACGGGCTCGGCCAGGGCAAGCGGGACGTCATCGGCGACTACAAGAGCGCCCTGGAGCTGGAGTTGATGCGCGGGGTCAAGCAGCTGGTCGACCCGGCCGGGCTGATGAACCCCGGCAAGGTGCTCCCCGGCTGAGATCCGGGGCCGGGCGCCGGCCGGTCACCACCGGAGGGGGTCGGTCACCCGGGACTGCGCCGTGCGGCAGGCCCGGCAGTTGCCCCACGCGACGAGGGCCAGCGGTGTCGTCGGCGAGCCGCACTCCGGGCACTCGACGGGCTCGGCCGACCGGCTGCGGGCCTCGACGATGTCGCGGGAACGTTCCTCGTGGATCGACTGGTCGCCCCGGCAGGGGCAGCCGAGATGGGCGTCGGCGCAGCGTCCACGGTGTCCGGCGATGGGGCCTCCTCGGTCCGAGGGACGACGCTACTCCGTTGCCCTCCGCTGCGGCGGGGCCGCGCCGGACACGGGACCTCCGGTCGGCGACGGTGGCCGACCCGCAGGACCATCCCGTCGCCGCCGGCCAGGACGACCGGCGTGCCGCGGTGGGACGACGTCCGCGTGGGGTCGGCCGGGTGCGGTCGGCCGCCTCCCGGGCTCCGCGGGTCATCCACACGGCCGGTGCCTGCCGGTTCCCGCGGCGCGGGGCCGGCCCGTCGGGCAGGCGGGTCAGGCGCTGAGGTCGGTGCGCTGCCGCAGGCGGATCCGGCGGCGCTCGCGCTCGGACAGGCCGCCCCAGATGCCGAAGCGCTCGTCGTTGGCCAGCGCGAACTCCAGGCACTGCGCGCGCACGGTGCAGCCGGTGCAGACCCGCTTGGCGTCCCGGGTCGAGCCGCCCTTCTCCGGGAAGAACGCCTCCGGGTCGGTCTCCGCGCAGAGCGCCTCGAGCCGCCACGAGGCGTCGTCCACGGGGGACGGGTCCGTCCACGGGGAGGCGTCGTACGCGGGCGCCGCGGCCGGCGCGTGGGCGTCGTCGGTGAGCAGGGTCAGGTGCGGGCGGGCGAAGGCGGACACAGGGGCTCCTCGGGGAAGGGGGAGGCGTGATCAGGAGTGACGGACCGGTACGGCCTCGTTGCTGTATGTGACGTTACGGAATGGCCGGCCCGCCCGGCACTGGCAGAACTCGGAAGAGCGCGGCGTCCGGTTCTGGCACTGTCTGTCGGCTCCCGCACCGCCCGGCGCGTCGCCCTGCCCCACCAGTGCCTGTCGTCCCTTGCGGCACCCGGACAGCGGCAGGACCATCGCGTCCTCGGGCCCGGCGACGGGGGAGCAGCCCCACTGGAGCGGGAGCCGCCGCCGGCCGGGCACCCGGGGGGAGGCTCCCGTGCGACGTGCCGTCTCCGGCCTGCTCGGCTTCTTCGTGCTGTTCGGCCTGGGCGTCGGCGGCTGGCAGACGCTGGCACCGGCGTCCTTCTACGAGGACTTCCCGGGTGCCGGCCGGCACTGGGTGAGCGTCGACGGCCCCTACAACGAGCACCTGCTGCGTGACGTGGGGCAGGGCAACCTCGCCCTCGGGGTCGTGGCGCTGCTCGCGCTGCTGACCGGCGGGGTATGGCTCGCCCGCGCGACGGGCCTCGCCGCTGTCGTGGCCTTCCTCCCGCACCAGCTGTACCACCAGCTGACCCTGCACCTGCTCGAGACGACCAGCGACGAGGTCCTGCAGACGCTGACCCTGAGCCTGGTGTCGGTCGCCGCGGTGCTGCTGACCGTGCTGGCGTTCCGGCTGCCGGCCGACGGGCGCCCGCGCTCCGCACCCGGCCCGGCCGGGCCCGTCGGCCGGACCCGGGCCGCGACTCCGGCCGGTCCGGGGACGCGGCCGCCCAGTCGGAGGGGAGCGAGCTCGCGTGACGACCACCCGACCGACGTTCGATGACCTCCTCGCCTGGCTCGAGGGCAGCCGGCAGGAGGGGCAGGTCCACCACGACGACAGGCAGCAGTGCTGGCACGTGCTGGGCCACCCGGAGGCCGGCGCCGTCCTGTCCGACCCGGTGGTGTTCTCCTCGGACCTCACCGCGCTGCAGCCCGAGCAGGACGACCTCGCGCTCTTCTCGCGCGGCAACCTGGTCCGGATGGACCCGCCGTGGCACCGGACGCTGCGCTCCCTGGTCAACCAGGCCTTCACGCCCCGGGTCGTGGCCGGCCTCGAACCGCGGATCGCCGACCTGACCACCGAGCTGCTGGACCAGGCAGGGGAGCGGTTCGACCTCGTCGAGGCGCTGGCCCACCCGCTGCCGGTCATCGTCATCGCCGACCTGCTCGGCGTCCCGGCCTCCGACCGGGGGCTGTTCCGCCGGTGGGCCGACGTGCTGCTCGGCCAGGACGTCGACCCCGACCAGGCGCTCGTGGACGCCGGCGAGCGGATGGTGGGGGCCGTGGCGCCCACCGTGAGGGAGATGAACGCCTACTTCCTCGACCACATCAGGGCCCGGCGGATCCACCCCGCGGACGACCTGACCAGCCGGCTGGTCCAGGCCGAGGTGGACGGGCAGCGGCTGGCCTACGAGGAGATCGTCGGCTTCGCCGGGCTGCTGCTGGTCGCCGGGCACATCACCACCACCGCGACGCTGGGCAACAGCGTGGTCGCCTTCACCGAGGCCCCGGACGCCGCCGCCGAGGTGCGGGCCGACCCGCGGCTCCTCCCGCAGGCCATCGAGGAGGTGCTCCGGCTGCGGACGCCGTTCCCGCGGCTGGCCCGGTACACCACCGTCGACGCCGAGGTGGGCGGCGTGCGCATCCCGGCCGGGCAGCTCGTGCTGCCGTGGCTGGCCGCGGCCAACCGGGACGGGCGGGTGTTCACCGACCCGCACCGGTTCGACCTCCACCGCCGCCCCAACCCGCACCTGACCTTCGGGCACGGCGTCCACTTCTGCCTGGGCGCGCCGCTGGCCCGGCTGGAGGCCCGGGTCGCGCTCGGGTCGCTGTTCCAGCGCTACCGGGACATCGAGCCGGCCGCCGACGAGCCGGTCGAGCACCGCAACCCGTGGACGATGGTGGCCGTCAGCCGGCTGCCGCTGGTGGTCCGCCGCGCCTGACCGTCCGGCGTGCGCGGCGTGCCTGGCCGCGGGTCCCGGGGGCACGGAGCCTAGTTGTCGCGCAGGCTGATCTCCGCGACGAGCTGTCCGTGGTCGGAGACGTCACGACCGGCGCGGTCGTCGCTGAGCTGGCTGTCGACCAGGTGGTCGTTGAAGTACCGGAGGGTGCTGACCTCGCCGATGCGCGCCGGGTTGCGGTCGTAGAACTCCTGGCTGACCAGGATGTGGTCGAGGGTGTCGTAGCGCCCGTTGAAGATGTGCGTGTAGCTCACGTCGCGGCCGACCTGCCGGGCGTTGATCTCGTACGTGGAGTACAGCAGCCGGTCCCAGTAGGCCCTCCTGTCGTCGGGGTCCCGCGGCCAGAACCGGGAGGGCGCGTCGCCCAGGACGATGTCGGTGGAGACCGCCCGCGCGGCGTCGTTGAGATCGCCGAGCACGATCACCGGCCGGGCGTTGCCGACGGCCTCCTCGAGGACGAGGAAGCGCAGGGCGGCCGCCTCCGCGGCGCGACGGATGAGGGCCCGGGCCTTGCCCAGGGCCTCCTCCCGGGGGTCGTGCTCGGCGGTCTGCGGGTCCCGGATCGGCCGCTTGGACTTCAGGTGGGCGACGAACACCGTCGCCGTCGTGCCCGCTGCCGGGTCGAGGACCACGGGGGCGCGGAGGACCGGGCGGCCGAACGTCCCCACCGGCAGCGCCAGACCGTCGACCTCCGCGTCGAGGCCGGGAGGGAAGTCGGCGATCGCGGTGACCGGCTCGGCCAGGGGCAGCGCGGTGACCAGGCCGAGCCGCGGACCGCTGGCACCGTCCACTCCCGGCGCCGTGACGGTGGCGTCCTCGAAGCGGCCCGACCGGCCGCAGACGTCGCGCAGGGCCTCCTCGTGGAACACCTCCTGGAAGCCGACCAGGTCCGCGTCCATCCGGCGGAGCTGCTCGGCCGTCCACGTCGCCTTCCGCTCGTACTCGGCCGCCGAGTACGGCCGCTCGTCCGGGTAGAAGGGCTCCCCGGCGCGGGCGAGGTTGCGCAGGTTGAAGGTGCCCACCTTGACGGTCACGCTCGCCTCCTGGGTGTCGGTCACGGCTCGACGCGGAGGACGACGCGGCGGGGGCCGGCCGGACCGAACGGGCCCCGGGACGGCGTCGGCGACCGCGGCCCCCGGCGGCCGGGCGCGGAGCAGGACCGTGCCCGGCCGGGCCAGGTTCCGGGGGCACCCGTCACGGCGACGTCACCGGGGCGTCACCCCGCCGGCTGCCACCCGGGGGTCCGCAGCGGTTCGGCGAGGTCGAGCCGGTCCAGCAGCCCGGCCAGCGCCCGGCCGTCACCGGCGCGGACGACGGGGACGGCGCCGGCCCGCTCCTCGGTCGCCGGCGGGTGGGTGCCGATCGGGGCGACCGTGCGCAGCGCGATCGCGGCGACCCGGTCGGGGTGCGACCGGGCGAAGTCGCGGTAGATCTCCGGGTCGTGCTCGCCGTCGTCGCCGACCAGGACCCACCGCACCCCGGGCAGGTCCGCGGCCAGCCGCTCCAGGGCGCCCCGCTTGTGCGCCCGGCCGCTGCGGAACCAGGCGCGCGGGGTGATGCCCCAGTCGGTGAGCAGGAGCGCGCCGTCCGGGAAGCCGTGCCGGTCCAGGAAGTCGGTGATCGGGCCGGCCAGGTTCCACGGCCCGTTGCTCACGTAGACCACCGGCGCGTGCGGGGTGCCCTCGACCAGCCGGGTCAGCAGCGCGGCCATGCCGGCCACCGGACGGCGGGTCGAGCCGTTGCCGGCGAAGGTGCGCCACGCCGCCCGCAGGGGGTGGCGGATGCCGGTGATCCAGACCGTGTCGTCGATGTCGCAGACGACGCCGCGGCGCGCGTCCGGCGAGGCGACGTGCAGCGGTGCCGGCACCGGCGGGCGACCCTCCGGGTGCAGCAGCGCCACTGCGCGTCCGGGCGGCAGGTCGGCGGGGACGGTGAGGTCGACGAGGCCGGCCTCGTCGGCCCGCGCACGCACCCGGGCACCGCCGACGGTCACGTCGACCTCGCCGTGCGGCTGCTCCAGGGTCAGCAGCCGCCGCCAGCCCGGGATGTCCCGACGGGCGTTCGGGTCGGTGCCCGCGGGCGCCAGCAGCAGGCGGCCGCGCACCCGCGCCCGGCCCTGCGCGGCGTACCCGGGGTAGCCGAGGGCCGCCGTCGTCCACCCGCGGCGACGGGCGCGCGCGGAGAGCACCTCGCCGAGGCGGGTCTTGGCCCGGTACGCGGCGGCGACCGCCCGCAGCGACCAGCTCGCGGGGTCGGCGGGCCGGTCGGGCACGGGTACCTCCGGGGACGGGTGAGGCGACCGTACTGACCGAGCGGAGACCCCGCAGGTCGGCCGGGTACCGGGGCGCGGTCCTCCGGCGCCCGCGGGGGAGCTCCCGCGCCGGCGACACGCCGTCCTCGACACGCCCGACCGCGTGGTGGATGTCACGCGGTCTCCGGGCGCGACCGCGTCCCCGCCCTTGCCGTACTGCCCGGTCAGCAGGATGCTGCCCCGTATCCCGATCCGGAGCCGTGTCGTCCGCAGACCGGCTCCGGTCCATGGACGAGGCGTGCGCGCCGAGGTCTCGAGGAGGAGCCGGTGACAGCGACCCAGGAACGCACCAGCAGGACGGGCGACAAGCTCTCCGGACGCGTGGCGTTCGTGACCGGCGGCACCCGGGGGATCGGCGCGGCGATCTGCCGCAGCATGGCCGCCCAGGGCGCGGACGTCGCCGCCGGCTACAGCGGCAACGACGAGGCCGCCGAGCGCTTCCGCAAGCAGTTCTGCGACGACTTCCCCGACCAGGGTTTCTCCGTGCACAAGGGCGACATCGCCAACCCCGACGACTGCCGGCGCACCGTCGCCGAGGTCATCGAGGAGCACGGTCGGCTCGACATCCTGGTCAACAACGCCGGCATCACCGCCGACCGCACCGTGCTGAAGATGACCGACGACGACTGGCGCCGGGTCATCGACGTCAACCTGTCGGGCGCCTTCTACCTGTCCCAGGCCGCGCTCAGGCACATGCTCGAGCGCGGCACCGGGCGGATCGTGATGATCTCCTCGGTCATCGGCGAGATGGGCGGCATCGGCCAGTCGAACTACGCCTCGGCCAAGGCCGGGCTGCTGGGCCTGACCAAGACGCTGGCCCGCGAGGCCGCGCACCAGGTGCAGCGCTCGGGCAAGGCCGACGGCCTGGGCATCACCGTCAACGCCGTCACGCCCGGCTACACCGCCACCGAGATGCTCGGCACGGTGCCGGAGAAGGTCCTCGACCAGCTCAGGGCCAAGACACCGATCGGCCGGCTGGGCGAGCCGGAGGAGGTCGCCCGCGTCGTGCACTTCCTCGCCGCGGACGCCTCCGGCTACATCACCGGGCAGGTCTGGGGCGTCAACGGCGGTCTCGACATGTAGCTCCCGAACGACGTCCACAGATCCAGCGAGAGGAAGAGGTGTCCGGGTGTTCGACCGCATCGCCGTCGTCAACCGAGGGGAGCCGGCGCTCCGGCTGATCCGTGCGGTGCGTGAGCTCAACGCCGAGCACGGCACACGGACCCGCGTCGTCGCGCTGCACACGGAGGCCGAGCGCCGGGCGACGTTCGTGCGCGCCGCCGACGAGGCGGTGCTGCTGGACGACACGGGGGCCGGGTCCCCCTACCTCGACCACGCCGAGCTCGCCCGCGCGCTGCGGGTGAGCGGTGCCGACGCGGCCTGGGTCGGCTGGGGCTTCGTCGCCGAGGACCCCGCCTTCGCCGAGCTGTGCGCCGACCTCGGTGTGACCTTCGTCGGGCCGCCGCCGGAGGCGATGCGGCTGCTCGGCGCCAAGATCGAGGCCAAGGTGCTCGCCGAGAAGGTCGGCGTCCCCGTCGCGCCGTGGAGCCACGGCCCGGTCGAGGGGCCGGACGACAGCCGGCAGCACGCCGACCGCATCGGCTACCCGCTCATCGTCAAGGCGCGCAGCGGCGGCGGTGGGCGCGGGATCCGGGTCGTCCGCTCCGAGGCCGAGCTCGACGAGGCGCTGACCCGCACCCGGTCGGAGGCTGAGAAGAGCTTCGGCGACCCGGTCGTGTTCATGGAGCGGCTGGTCGAGGGCGGCCGCCACGTCGAGGTCCAGGTCATCGCCGACCGGCACGGCACGGTCTGGGCGCCCGGCGTGCGCGACTGCTCGGTGCAGCGGCGCAACCAGAAGATCATCGAGGAGTCCAGCTCGCCGGCGCTCAGCCCCGAGCAGGACGCCGCGCTGCGCGAGTCCGCCGTCGCGCTCGTGCGCGCCGCGGGCTACGTCGGCGCGGGCACCGTCGAGTTCCTCTACCAGCCGGAGGAACAGCTCACCACGTTCCTCGAGGTCAACACCCGGCTCCAGGTGGAGCACCCGGTGACCGAGGCGACCACCGGCCTGGACCTGGTCAAGCTGCAGCTGCACGTGGCCCAGGGCGGCCGGCTCGAGGGCGACCCGCCCGCGGCCGGCGGGCACGCCGTCGAGGCGCGGCTCACCGCCGAGGACGCCGAGCAGGGCTTCGCCCCGGCCCCCGGCCGCGTCGAGCTGCTGCGGATGCCGACCGGGCCGGGCATCCGCGTGGACACCGGCCTCAGCGTCGGCGACGTCGTCCCGCCGGAGTACGACTCGATGATCGCCAAGATCATCGCCTGGGGCCGGGACCGCACCGAGGCGCTGGCCCGGCTGCGCTGCGCCCTGCAGGAGACCACCGTCGTCCTCGGCGGCGGCACCACCACCAAGTCCTTCCTGCTCGACCTCCTCGACCGCCCGGAGGTCGTGTCCGGCACCGCCGACACCGGGTGGCTGGACCGGACCGGCGCGGCCGGCACCGCCCGGCCGGACGGTTCGGCGTGGGTGGCGCTCGTGCAGGTGGCCGTCGACCTGGCCGAGGCCGAGGAGGAGCAGGAGCGGCTGGCCTTCCTGGCGTCGGCCCGCGGCGGCCGGCCGCGGGCGCCGCACGAGGTCGGTCGCACCATCGAGCTCGGCATGCGGGGGCAGGTGTACCGGCTGACCGTCGTCACCGTGGACCGGGACCGGTACCAGGTCGGGCTCGACGGCCGGTTCGTCGACGTCGAGGTCGACCGGGTCGGCCCGCTGGAGAGCCTCCTCACCACCGGCGGACGGCGCTGGTCCGTGGTCGCCGCGCAGGCGCCCGGATCCTCCCTGGTGGAGGTCGACGGCGAGACGCACCGGGTGAGCCGCGACGTGGGCGGCGTGGTCCGCGCCCCCGCCCCGGCGGTGGTCGTCGCCGTCCGCGCCGAGGTGGGCGACGAGGTCGAGGCCGGCCAACCGGTCGCCGTCCTCGAGAGCATGAAGATGGAGACGGCGGTACGGGCGCCGTTCGCCGGCCGGGTCCGCGAGATCCGGGCCGCGGTCAACAGCCAGGTCGACGCCGGCGCGCCGCTGCTCGTCCTCGAGCGGGTCGCCGAGGAGGCCGAGGAGACCGCCGGCGAGCGGGTGGCCCTGCCCGGCGCGGACGAGACGCCCGACGGCGACCCGCGGACGCGGGCGCTGGCCCGGCTGGCGGCGCTGCGGGCGCTGGTCACCGGCTACGACGTCAGCGGCCGGCACGCGAAGCGGCTGGTCGCCGAGTACGCCGCCGCCCGCGACGAGCTGCCGGCCGACGACGCACAGCTGCTGCACGCCGAGCTCGACGTCCTGGTCACCTTCGCCGACATCTCCGAACTGTCCCGCAACCGGCCGGCCAGCGCGGAGGAGGAGGCCGACACCCAGGTCCACAGCCCGCGGGAGTACTTCCACGGCTACCTGCGCTCCCTCGACGCCGAGCGGGAGGGGCTGCCGGAGGCGTTCCGGGCCCGGCTGCGGCGGGCACTGGCCCACTACGGCGTCGAGGACCTCGAGCCCAGTGCGGCGCTGACCGACGCGGTGCACCGGGTCTTCCTCGCCCAGCAGCGCGTCGGCGAGCAGCTGCCCGCGGTCTCCGCGCTGCTGGACCGCTGGCTGACCGCCGACCGGCTGCCCGAGGGGCCGGCGCGCGGCGAGGTGGGGGAGGTGCTCGACCGGCTGGTCGTCGCCACCCAGCTGCGCTACCCGTCGGTGGGCGACCTCGCGCGCGCGGTCCGCTACCGGCACTTCGAGGAGCCGGTCGTCCGGGCGGCCCGGCAGGAGGTCCTCGACCGGGCCGCGCGGCTGCTCGACGAGCTCGACGAGGCCGGCGCCCGCGGGGACACCGCCGAGAGCATCCGGCGGATGGAGGCGCTGGTCGCGAGCCCCGAGCCGCTGGTCCGGCTGCTGGCGCAGCGCTTCGACCGCGGGACGTCCGTCCCCGACCCGGTCCTCGAGGTGCTCACCCGCCGCTACTACCGGAGCCGCAGCCTCGAGGACGTGCGGTCCACGCTGCTCGACGGGAACACCTGCGTCACCGCCGAGTTCGACCTGAACGGCGTCCGGCTGCACCTGCTGGCGCTGATGACCCAGGCGGCCCGGCTGCCCGAGGCGCTGCGGTCGGTGGCCGGCGCGCTGGCCGACGTCGCCGACCCGGCCCAGGTCGTCGTGGACCTCTACGTCAACTGGCCCGACCGCCCGGCCGACGCCGACGCGCTCGCCGAGCACCTGCGCGGCGTGCTCGACGACGTCCCGGCGCTGCGGACCGGCCGCCGGGTCACCGTCACGGTCTCCACCCCGGACGGCGAGGTCGAGACGGTCACCTTCCGACCGGGGGAGGACGGCCGGCTCGCCGAGGAGCGGGTCGTCCGCGGGCTGCACCCGCTCACCGCGCAGCGGCTCAACCTGTGGCGGCTGAAGAACTTCGACGGGGAACGGGTGCCGTCGGCGGAGGACACCTACCTGTTCCACATCACGGGCAAGGAGAACCCGAACGACGAGCGGTTCATCGCGATGGCCGAGGTCCGCGACCTCACGCCGCTGCGCGACGACGCCGGCGAGATCGTCGGCTTCCCCACGGTCGAGCGGCAGCTGACCTCCTGCCTGGACAGCCTGCGCCGGGCCCAGTCCCTGCGCCGGTCCCGGCGGCCGCTGGAGCACAACCGCGTCTACCTCTACGCCTGGCCCTCGATCGAGGTGCCGCTGGAGGAGGTGGCGACCTTCGCCCGCACCTCGGCGCCGCTGACCATCGGCGCCGGTCTGGACCAGATCGTGCTGTTCGCCCGGCTCCAGGAGGACGACCGCCCGCCGCGCGACGTGGCGCTGCGCTTCTCCTTCCGGCCCGGCACCGGGGTGCGCATGGAGGTGACCGACCGGCCCACCGAGCCGATCCGCCCGCTGGACGACTACACCGCCAAGGTGCTCAGCTCCCGGGCCCGGGGCGCGCCCTACCCGTACGAGCTGGCGCCGATCCTGGCCGGACCGCAGGGCTCGTGGGTCGAGCACGACCTGGACGCCGACGGCCGGCTCGTCCCGGTCGACCGCCCGCGCGGCCAGAACAAGGCGGGCATCGTCGTCGGCCTGGTGACCACGGCGACCCAGCGGTACCCCGAGGGCATGACCCGGGTGGCGCTGTTCGGCGACCCGACCAAGGCCCTGGGCACGGTCGCCGAGCCCGAGTGCGCCCGCGTCGTCGCGGCGCTCAACCTGGCCGAGGAGCGCGGCATCCCGGTGGAGTGGTTCGCGCTCTCCTCCGGCGCGCGCATCTCCATGGACAGCGGCACCGAGAACATGGACTGGGTCTCCCGGGCGCTGCGCCGGATCATCGAGTACACCCAGGCCGGCGGGGAGATCAACGTCGTCGTCACCGGCATCAACGTCGGCGCCCAGTCGTACTGGAACGCCGAGGCCACGATGCTCATGCACACCAAGGGCATCCTGGTGATGACGCCGGACAGCGCGATGGTGCTCACCGGCAAGCACTCCCTCGACTACTCCGGCGGCGTGTCGGCCGAGGACAACTTCGGCATCGGCGGCTACGACCGGGTGATGGGGCCCAACGGGCAGGCCCAGTACTGGGCGCCCGACCTCACCGCCGCGCTCGACGTGCTCTTCCGGCACTACGACCACACCTACCGGGCGCCGGGGGAGCGGTGGCCGCGGCGGGCCGAGACCACCGACCCGCGCGACCGGGACGTCCGCGACTACCCGCACGAGCACCCGTCGAGCGAGTTCACCCGGGTCGGCGACGTCTTCTCGGCCGAGAAGAACCCCGAGCGCAAGAAGGCCTTCGACATCCGGACGGTCATGCGGGCGGTGACCGACCAGGACCACCCGGTCCTCGAGCGCTGGGCCGGCATGGCCGACGCCGACACCTCCGTCGTCCTCGACGCCCACCTCGGCGGGTACCCGGTGGCCGTGCTCGGCATCGAGTCGCGGCCGATCCCGCGGCGGGGCAGCCACCCGGCCGACGGCCCCGACCAGTGGACGGCCGGCACGCTGTTCCCCCGCTCGTCGAAGAAGACCGCGCGGGCCATCAACGCCGCCAGCGGCAACCGCCCGCTGGTCGTGCTGGCCAACCTGTCGGGCTTCGACGGCTCACCGGAGTCGCTGCGGGAGATGCAGCTGGAGTACGGGGCGGAGATCGGGCGGGCGATCACCAACTTCGACGGCCCGATCGTCTTCTGCGTCGTCTCCCGCTACCACGGCGGCGCCTTCGTCGTCTTCTCCGGCGTCCTCAACGAGGGCATGGAGGTGCTGGCCGTCGAGGGCTCCTACGCCTCGGTGATCGGCGGCGCACCGGCCGCGGCGGTCGTCTTCTCCCGCGAGGTCGACAAGCGCACCGCCGCCGACCCGCGGCTGCAGGAGCTGGAGGCCGCGATCGCCGCGGCCGACGCCGTCGAGCAGGCGCACCTGCGCGCGCAGCTGGCGACCGTCCGCAGCGCCGTCCGCTCGGAGAAGCTCGGTGAGGTCGCCGCGGAGTTCGAGGCCGTCCACGACATCGAGCGCGCCCGCCGGATGGGCTCGGTGCACGCCATCATCCCCGCCGCGGAACTGCGCCCGCGTCTCATCGCCGCGGTCGAACGCGGGATGGAACGCGCCGCCCGGAGCTGAACCGTCCAACAGAGAGGACCCTCGTGAACGCGTTCGTCCTGAACCGGCACGGCCGCATGGTGTTCCCGTCGAACATCATGCCCGAGCTGGACTTCTCCACCATGGAGACGCTGGAGCAGCTCGACAGCGTCATCCGCCGTGACTTCGAGACCAAGGCCCCCAGCGGCACCGACATCCTGGAGCGGGTCCGCACCGGCGCCTACGGCACCCGGTACGACCTGATGCGGGACCTCGCCCTGAACCTCTTCTGGGCCAACCGCTTCTCGATCACCATGTACGACAAGCGGCCGACCCGCTGGGCCGACCTCCCGCGGACCCGGTCCGACGTCTTCCTGCCCGTCCTGGAGCCCTGGGAGGACGGCGAGGCCAAGGTCTCCGGGGTCCAGGAGGCCTATCCGCACCTGCCGTCGAAGTGGAACCAGGGCTGCGAGGACCGCATCTTCGAGATCCTGTTCGACGTCTTCGCCAACCGGCGGCACCACGCGTCCACGCTGCCGGCGGTCAAGCCCACGGTCGCGGAGTTCCTGGAGCAGCCGGGCAACCTGACCTTCCGGCTGCCGCACTACGACCCCGACTACCCGGTCTACGACTACACCGACATCCTCGACGTCTCCGAGGACGTCCCCGAGCTCGAGGCCCTGCACCGCTGGGCGATGGTGCTGCACAACCAGTACCCGTGGGAGCGGTCGCAGGTGGAGCTGGCCTCGGTCGACCAGCTCAAGGACGAGGACTGGGTGGTGGCCTTCCACCCGCGCGACAAGGAGGTGCGCGCCTTCCTGCGCCGCCTGCGGGCCGGTGCCCAGCCGCGGCACGCCGCGGCGGCCCGGGAGTCCCGGCCCCCGGTGCGGCCCTACCCCGAGCTGGACGTTCGGCAGCGCTTCTCGGTGCAGCCGCGGATCGAGGCGCTGGCCGCGGTGCACGGTGACCAGATCTGCAGCAACGACGACCTGATCCGCAACACCGCCTACAACTGGTCGCCGATGAGCGCCGACGAGATCTCCTCCAAGACCGGCATCGAGCAGCGCGAGTACAGCTCGCTGCCGCTGGAGGAGCTCGCCCTGCAGGCCGCCGAGGCGGCGCTCGACAAGGCCGGGCGGCAGCCGGAGGAGATCGGGGGCGTGCTGGTCTGCACCTGCACCAGCTCCCGGCTGATCCCGTCGCTGGCGACCTACCTGTGCGGGCAGCTCGGGATGCACCAGGTGTACGCCGCCTACGACATCATCGCGGCCTGCGCCGGCATGCCCTACGGCGTCGCCGACGCCGTCCGGATGCTGCAGGAGGTCGAGCGGCCGGTCCTCGTCGTCTGCGTGGAGAAGTTCTCCGACAAGATCGGCAACGTCCGCACCTCGCGGATGATCTTCGGCGACGGGGCGGCGGCGCTCGTGGTGGGCCCGGCGCCCGAGGGCACCGACGGCGACATCGACTACATGAAGACCTACGCCAGCGGCCCGGCCAGCGAGGTGAACTCGATCCTCTGGCCCAACCCGGAGTTCGACAACAACATCACCGTGTTCGGGCCGCAGGTGAAGGCGCTGGCCGGCCGCTACCTGTCGCAGATGATCGACGAGCTCAGCAAGCTGCCGGCACCGGACGGCCGGGACGGGTCGCTCATGGACGCCGTCGACCTGATCGTGCCGCACCAGGCGAACAAGACGATGGTGATCGGGTTGGCCGAGCGGGCCGGGCTGACCGCCGACCAGCTCTACTTCAACATCGAGCAGGTCGGCAACACATCGTCGGCCAGCATCCCGCTGGCCATCCACGACGCGGTGCGCGACGGCGTCATCACCCAGCCGGTGCGGGTCTTCGCGCCCGGGTTCGGTGCGGGCGCCGTGGCCGGGTACGCGGTGATGCGGGTCGACCCGGCGGTGGTCGCGGTCCAGACGGCGTCCGTGCCGCACGAGACCGAGGCGGAGATGCCCGCCCCGGCGCCGGGCGAGCCGACGCCGGCCTCGGAGGACATGCGCGAGGCCTTCGGCTGAGCACCCGCACGGTCCGCGGCGCGGACGGGACACGGCTGCGGACCTGGTGCAACGACGGGGACGGCGCCCCGGTGCTGCTGTGCAACGGGCTCGGGGCGCCGGCCGCGGCCTGGCCGGGGATCGTGGGCCGGGACAGCGGCTTCCGGGTGGTCACCTGGGCGCACCGCGGTCTGGGCGGCTCCGAGCGGCCCGCCGACCGCAGCCGGGTGCGCGTCGAGGACCACGCCGATGACGCGCGCGCCGTCCTCGACGCGCACGACATGCCGTCGGCGACGGTCATCGGCTGGTCGCTGGGGGTCAACGTGGCGTTCGAGCTCGCGCTCGAGCAGCCCTCGCGGGTGCGCTCGCTGCTCGCCGTCGCCGGTGTGCCGGGCGGGACCTTCTCGGCGATGTTCGCCCCGCTCGGCGTGCCGCGGCGGCTGCGGGCCCCGGCCGGCCGGCTGAGCAGCCGGCTGCTGCCGGTGTTCGGGCCGCTGCTGCCGGTGGTCGTGGCCAGCCTGCCGCCGTGGCACGAGCTGCTGCACCCGGCGGGGGTCGCGGGCCCCGCGCGGGAGGCCGCCCACCCGGCCGCGCTGTACCACGTGCTGCACGAGTTCTCGCGGCACGACTGGCGCTGGTACCGGCACCTGGCGCTGGCCGTCGCGGAGCACGAGCCGCTGGACGTCGCGCCGGTGCGCTGCCCGGTCACCTTCGTGGCCGGCCGCTACGACACCCTCGTCGACCTCGCCGACGTCCGGGCGGCGGCCGGGAGGGTGCCCGGCGCCCGGCTCCGCACGCTCGCCGGCACCCACTTCGTCCCGCTGCAGTACCCCGAGGTGATGCTCGAGGAGCTGCGGGGGCTGGTGGCCCGGGAGCCCGGCCGCCCGTAGGCCCGGGCTCCCGGGGCGGTCGTCCCTACGCCCCGGCGGGGACGCGGTCGCGGACGTAGGAGCCGGGCGCCGGCTCCAGGACCGGGTGGCCGGTGCTGCCCAGCGTCTCGGGCGCCGGCACCTCGTCGCCGGAGCGCTCGAGCGCCCACTCCGACCACGGCTCCCACCAGCTGCCGGTGTGCTCCTCGGCCGCCGCGCGCCAGGCGTGCGGGTCCGGCCCGGGCTCGCCGCCGGTCCAGTACCTGGCCCTGGGGTTGCCGGGCGGGTTGACCAGGCTCTGGATGTGGCCGCTGTGGCTGAGCACGAAGGTGCTCGGCCCGGACAGCAGCTGGGTGGTCCGGTAACAGCCGTGCCACGGGGTGATGTGGTCGGTGAGCGCACCGGTGACGAACGTGGGGAGGGTGATCCGGCTCAGGTGCACCGGCGTGCCCAGCACCCGCAGCGCCCCGGGCTTGACCAGCGCGTTGTTGCCGAAGATGTCGAGGAACTGCTCGTGCAGCCGGGCGGGCAGGTTCGTCCCGTCCGCGTTCCAGGCGAGGATGTCGAACGCGGGCGGGTCCTCACCCATGAGCCACTGCTGCACCAGGTAGTTGAAGATCAGGTCGTCCGGGCGCATCCAGGTGAACATCGACCCCATCTGCCGGGCCGTGATGACCCCCCGCCGGCGCGAGTTGCGCCGGGCGACCTCCAGCATCCGCGGCCCGGAGAAGGCGCCGAGCGGGGCACGGCTGGAGAAGTCGAGCAGGGTCACCGCGTAGCCGGCGGCGTGCACCCGGTCGTCGCCGTTGGCGGCCAGGTGGTTCAGCGCCGTCGTCATGATCTGGCCGCCGGCGCACAGGCCGAGCGTGGTGACGTCGGGCGAGCCGGTGACCTCGCGGGCCACGTCGACGGCGGTGACGACGCCCTGCGCGTACTCGTCGAGGCCCCACTCGGACTGCTCCCGCGTCGGGTTGCGCCAGCTGATCATGAAGACCTGCAGGCCCCGGCTGACCGCGTACTCGACGAGGCTGCGGCCCGGGCGCAGGTCGAGGAAGTAGAAGCGCCCGATGGGCGGCGGGACGATCACCAGCGGGCGCGAGCGCACCGTCGGCGTCGACGGGGCGTACTGGATGACCTCGATGACCTCGTCGCGGTGGACGACGGCGCCCGGGGTGACGCCGAGGTCCTCGCCCACGGTGAAGGCGCTGCGGTCCACCTGGCGGGGCAGCCCGCCGTTGCGGACGAGGTCGTGGAGTGCGTTCCGCAGCCCGCGGACGACGCTGACCCCGGCGGTGTCGAAGGCCCGCTTCAAGGCCGCCGGGTTGCCCAGCAGGGTGTTCGTGGGCGCCATGGCGCTGGTCAGCGCGTTCAGGACGAAGCGCACCTGCTCGACCTCGCGCCAGTCGGCGCCGTCGGCCTCGAAGTCGGCGACCAGGCGGTCCAGGGACGCCGCCGCCGCGACGTAGGACTGGACGAGCCGGCGGTACCCGGGGTGCAGCGTCCAGGCCGGGTCGGCGAACCGCTTGTCCTTGGGGGAGGGCGCGATCTCGTCGGTGCCCCGGAGGATGCGGGCGGTGTCGCGCCCGAGCCGGACGGCCTCCCGCGCCATCGGTCCGGCCTGGGTGAACGTCGCGATCAGTCCGCGGGCCATGCCCCGGGGGGAGGGGATGCCGACGGGCTCGCCGCCCTCGACCGGAGCCGGCGTACCGGGGTCCTCGGGCGCGGGCCGGTCCTCGGCCGCCGGGCGGGGCCGGACGGATGAGCGCGGGCGGGGCTGGGTCGTCGTCACGGTGCCTCCGTTGTGAGCTGGGTCACACGCTTCGGCACCGTATCCCGCCATCCCGGCTGCCCGGTACCTCCGCGGGCGCGCAGCCGGCCCGGACCTCCCGCACGGGCGGGTGCGGAGGTAGCGTCGCGGGGGTGACGGTCCTGCGGAGGCTCGAGGCCCCGACGGGGCTGCGAGCCGGCGACCACGTCTGCTGGACGTACGCCGACGACGCGGACTTCGCGGCCGCCGTCCTGCCGTTCCTCGACGAGGGACGTCGGCTCGGCGAGCACCTGCTGCTCATCGGGTCGTCGCGACCGGAGCTGTTGCGGACCCTGGCGCCGCTGCCGGGGCGGGACGAGCTGCTCGCCGGCGGGCAGCTGGAGGTGCACAGCACCGCCGAGCTCTACGCCTCCGGCGGGGAGCTGTCGCCGGCCGGGCAGGTGGCGGCCTACCGGAGGCTGGTCGACGCGGCCCTCGCCCGGGGCCGCACCGGCCTCCGGGTCGCCGCCGACGTCACCCCCCTGGTCCGTCGCGGGCCCGACGCGCGCCGGCGGCTGCACGTCTACGAGCAGTTGGCCGACGCGATGATGGCCGGCGTCCCCATGACCGCCCTCTGCCTGTACCAGGCGTCCCTGGACGCCGACGTCCTGGGCCCGGTCATCCTGCTGCACCCCGGCCGGCACTCCGGCGACCAGGAGGCGCTGGCCCACCTGTCGGGGCGCGGGCCGTCGCTGTCCCTGCACGGGGAGGTCGACGTGACCCAGGCCGACGCGTTGTTCCGCGCCCTCGTCGACGTCGCCTGCGACGGCCCCGGGGAGGTCGTGCTCGACCTCGCCGACGTCGGGTTCCTCGACGTCGCGGGCGCCCGCGCGCTGGCCCGGGCCACCCAGGTGCTCCGCGCCGCCGGCGTGCAGCTGCGGCTGGTGCGCGCCCCGCGGGTGGCCACCCGCTGTCTGGAGCTGTTCGGCCTCGGCGGCGAGGGCACGGTGCCGGCGTGAGCGGACTCCGACCGACCGGCGACTGGGACGGTACGACCTTCGCCCACGAGGCCTTCGTGTTCGGCACCGACCGCGAGCTCGTCGACCGGGTGGTCCCGTTCGCCGTGGAGGGGCTGTCCCGCGGGGAGCCGGTGCTCGTCGTCGCCGGTGAGCGGGTCCGGACGCTCCTCGCCGAGGAGCTGGGCCCGGACGTGGACCGGCTCACGACGTTCGCCGCCGCGGAGACCTGGTGGCAGGGCGGGCACCGCACCCTGCACGCCTACGACCGGGACCTGCGCGCGTTGCAGGCCGTCGCGCCGACCTGGCGGCTGGCCGCGGAGCCGACGTGGCTGGCCCGCGACGACGGACGCGAGTGGAGCCGCTTCGAGGCCGTCGCCAACCGCTGCTACGCCGCCCTGCCGTACTACAGCCTGTGCCTGCACGACCGGCAGCGGCTGCCGGCACCGGTCCTGGACGCGGTGGCCCGCACGCACCCGCTCACCTGGGGTGGCTCCGCACCGGTCCCGGAGCCGGCCTACGAGGACCCGGAGCGGTTCCTCCGGTCGGTGCACCCGGCGTGGGTCCAGCGGCCGGCGTGGGCCCCCGCCGTGGCCGTGACGACGTCGCGGGAGGCCCGCCGCGTCGTGTCGGCGGCAGCGCTGGACTGGTGGCCGGCGCGGGTCGGGGACGTCGTCCCGGCCGCCCACGAGCTGGTCGTCAACGCGCTGCGCGTGGCGGCGTTCGCGGAGGTGTCGTGCTGGACCGACGGGGACGCCCTCGTCGTCGAGGTCGCCGACGCCGGGCCGGGTCTGCCCGACGAGACCCTCGGCTACGTCCCCCCGCCCGACGGACCCGAGGGCGCCCGGGGGATGTGGCTGGCGTGGAGCCTGGCCGACGACGCGGCGGTGGACTCCCGTCCCACGGGCACCACCGTCCGGCTGTACTTCCGCCGCTGACAACGGACGCCCTGCCCCCGCCACTCGCAGGGTCGCGGCGGGACCCTGCAGGGGGCCTGCGGGACCCGGGGCGGGGCCTGGCGGCGCGGGTCAGACGAGGATCCGGCCGCCGTGCCCGCGGTCGGCGGCCTCGGCCGCGAGCAGGATCCGGCGGGCCGGGCGGTAGCGGCCCTCGCGGAGCCGGCGCGCCTTCTCCGGGTCGACCTCGGCCAGGGCGGCGCTGGCGGCCAGGCTGTGGGCGTTGTCGGCCAGCTTGACCAGGCGGCCGAGGGGGTGGGCGGCCGAGCGGCGGATCAGGCCGGAGATGTAGGGCTCTCCGGGGCGCCGGGTGACCGCGTCGACCGCCTCGACGACGACCTCCGGCACGCCCAGGGCGCGCAACCGGTCCAGGTCGTAGCGGCGGGCCGGGTCGGGGTGGTCGCGGGTGTCCTCGACGATGTCGTGGAGGGCGCCGGCCATCTCCGCGTGGGGGCCGTAGGGGCGCAGCGCCTCGGCGATCGGCCGCAGGTGGGCGAGGTAGTGGTCCCGGCCCTGCTGGTCCACCTGGCCCTCGTGTGCGTGCAGCGCGAGCAGGTGCGCGTCGGGAACGGTGAACCCCACGCCCCGAGGCTAGGCGCTGCGCCGGCCGGGCGAGCACTGCGCCGGCTACGGCAGCGTCCGGTGCCCGCCGCCGGTCAGCCACTCGAGGACGATGATGCTGGCGTCGTCCTGCAGCCGGTCGGCCTGGTGGGTGAGCACCTGCCGCATCAGGCGGCGGACCATCTCGGGGGCGGGCTCGCCGGCGGCGACGGCCGCGCTGATGAAGTCGGCCAGCCGCTGCTCGCCGAAGAACTCGCCCTCCGGGGAGCGGGCCTCGGTGATGCCGTCGGTGTAGAGCAGCAGGCGGTCGCCGGGCTCCAGCCGGGTCTCGCAGCACGCCGGCTCGCCCCCCTGCAGGCCCAGCGGCCGGGACGGCGGGCAGTCCGGCGGCTGCACCAGCGAGGAACCGCGCAGGATGAGCGGTGCGGGGTGGCCGGCGTTGATCCACCGCAGCCGGCCGGTGTCGATGTCGAGGCGGGCGAGCACCGCGGTGGCGAACTGGCTGGCGCCGAGCTGCGCGGCGATGGCCGCGTCGACCGCGGCGGCGATGCCGGGCAGGTCGAGGGAGTTGCGGCGGGCGTGGCGGTAGGCGCTGATCGCCACGCTGGCCAGGACGGCGGCCGGCAGGCCGTGCCCGACCGAGTCGATGACCAGCAGCTCGGCGGTGTCCCCGTTGACCGCGTAGTCGAAGGAGTCCCCGCCGATGTCGTAGGCGGGTTCCAGCCCGCCGGTGATGACCACCCGGTCGGTCCCGAACGACAACGGGGGCAGCAGCTCCCACTGCATCTCCGCGGCCAGGCTCAGCGACCTGCGCCGCCGCAGCCGGGCGAACACGTCGCTGTAGGCGTCCCGCACCACGACGAGCTCGGCGGTGAGGGTCACCAGCGCCCACAGCGCGTCCCGACGGTCGGCGGTGGGCTCCTCGGGCAGGACCAGCTCGACGACCCCCAGCCGCTCCACGCCGTCCAGCAGCGGCATCCACAGCCGGTACCCGTGCTCCCCGGCGCTGTCGACGATCGCCACGCGCCGGAACGCCCGCCCGGCCAGCGTGCCCTCGATCGACAGCTCCTGGCGCTCGGGCACGCCGGCGCCGGGTACCGGGAGCAGGGTGACCTGCTCGTAGTCGGCCAGGTAGAGGACCGTCTCCCGGACACCCAGCCGCGCGGCCTCGGCGGCCACGGTGGCGGCCAGCTGGTCGGGCGGCAGCAGGTGGCACGCGTGCAGCAGCGACCTCAGCCCATCGGTCACCGCGACCGTCCTCCCGCTCGGCTCGACACGTCCCGCGGGACGGTACCCACCCCGGCGGTGGTGGGCCGGTCCGCGGTGGGGCCGAGGCCGGTGGTCGCGGGTCCGGAACACCACCCGCCGGCGCACCCCGGCCGGGACAATGCGCCCTCGGGCGCTGCGGGGTCCCCGACCCGCAGGCCACGGAACGGCACCTGTCCCTCGGAGCCCTGGAGGCGGGGCGATGCGGACCGGACTCGTGGGACGGCGACACGAGCTCGCCGTCCTCGTCGACTGCCTCGACCTGGCCGTGGCCGGCCGCGGACGCCTCGTGCTCTGCCGCGGCGAGCCCGGCATCGGCAAGACCCGGCTCGCCGAGGAGCTGAGCGCGCTCGCGGCCGCCCGGGACGTCGCCGTCGCCTGGGGGCCGGCGGCCGAGGCGACGGGGGCACCGCCGTACTGGCCGTGGCGCCAGGTCCTGCGGGCGCTGGGCGAGCCCGTCGACCTCCGGGCCGTCGCCGCCGCGCACGGGCTGGAGGAGGACCTCGGCAGCCTGGCACCCGACGTCTTCCCCCACCCGCGGGACCGCACCGAGGTCCCGCCGTCCGACGTGGCGCGCTTCCGCTCCTTCGACGCCGTCACCCGGCTCCTGCGCGAGGTGACCCGCGCGAGACCGGTGCTCGTCGTCCTCGACGACCTGCACCGCGCCGATCCGGCCTCGCTGCTGCTGCTGCAGCACGTCGCACGGACGATGGCCGGCTCCCGGCTGCTGGTCCTCGTCACCCACCGGGACACCGAGCCGGTCGCCCCGCTCGTGGGCGAGCTGCACCGGGAGCCGGTCACCGAGGTGCTGGAGCTCCGCGGTCTCGCCGTCCCGGACGTCGGCGCGCAGCTGACCGCGCTGCTCGGGGAGCGCCCCGGCGACGGCGAGGTCCGGCGGGTGCACGCCCGGACCGGGGGGAACCCGTTCTTCGTCCGCGAGGTCGCCCGGGTGCTGGGCGACCCGCGGATCCGGAGCGCCGACGAGCCGGTGCCGGAGGGCGTGCGGGCGGCGATCGCGGCGCGCCTCGGGCGGCTGTCGGCCGACGCGGCGCGGGCGCTGCGGGCGGCATCGGTCGTCGGCCGGGAGTTCGCCGTCCCCGCGGTGGCCCGGGTGCTCGACGTCCCGGTGCTGACGTGCCTGGCCGGGCTGGACGAGGCGGCCGCGGCCGGGCTGGTCGAGGGCGCCGCGGTGCCGGGGCGGTACCGGTTCGCGCACGACCTGGTCCGCGACGCGGTCGAGGCGGACCTCGGCACCGCCGACCGGGTGCGACTGCACCGCCGCGCGGCCGAGGCGATCGAGACCGCGGGCGACGGCACGGCAGACGGCCGGCTCGCCGACCTCGCCCGGCACTGGGCGGTCGCCGCCGTGGCGGGGGAGCGCGCCCGCGCCGCGGGGTGGATCCGGCGGGCGGCCGAGGAGGCCGGGCACCGGCTGGCCTACGAGGAGGCCGCCCGGCTCTTCCGCCTCGCGGTCACCGTCGGCGCGGGCGACCTGGACGACGCCCTGCGGTGCCGCCTCCTGATCGACGCCGGGACGGCGCTGCGCCTGGCCGGGGACCTCGCCGACCGGCTGACGGTCACCCGCCGGGCCGCCGCCCTCGCGCGCCGGCTCGGACGGGCCGACCTGCTGGCGCAGGCCGCCGTGGTGCTCGAGGGCGGGCTGCCCGACGTGGCGTCGGAGGTGACCCTCCGCCGGTGGTGCGAGGAGGCGCTGGCCACCATGGACCCGCGCCCCTCGGCGCTCCGGGCCAGGGTGCTGGCGACCCTCTCCGACGCCTGCATGTACCTCGGGGACGTCGACGCCGCGCGCGCCGCCGGCGGGCAGGCGCTCGACGTGGCGGAGGCGTCCGACGACCCGTCCGCCCGCGCCGCGGCGCTGCGCGCACGGCAGCTGGCGGCCACCGGCCCGGACGGCCTCGACGAGCGGGCCGACCTCGCCGAGCGCATGGCCGCCCTCGGTCGGGAGACCCGCGACCCCCGGACGTCGATGTGGGCGCACCTGTGGCGGATCGACGTGGCCTTCCAGCGCGGGGACCTCGTGGCCGTCCAGGGGGAACTCGGACCGCTGGCCCGGTGCGCCCAGGAGGAGCGCAGCCCGGTGGCCCGGTGGCACGTCCTGCAGTGCCGCGCCGTGCTGGCCCAGGCGCAGGCCCGGTTCGCCGACGCGCGCCGACTGGCCGACGAGGCGCTGGCCGCGCTCCCGCGGTCGGCGACCGGCCACGGATCGGCGGTCATCAACCGGACCGCCGTGCTGTCGGCGATCGCGCTGCACACCGGTGACGGCGTGGACCTGACCGCCCTGCGGCCGCCGGGACGTCCGGAGGTCGGCGGGGGCGAGCTGGACTTCCCGACCGAGGACGTGGTCTTCTCCGCGGCGGCGGCCCGCCTCCTCGTCGCCGCCGGCCGGCTCTCGGACGCCGCCGCCGTCCACCGCCGGCTGGGTCCCCCCGCCGGCTGGCGGCCGATCCCGCACACCACGACGGTCTGCTACGCCTTCGGGATCGAGACCGCGATCGCCCTGGGCCTGCGGGACGACGTCGCGGTCCTGCGGGCGCGGATGGCCCCCTTCCGCGGCCAGCACGTCGTCAGCGGCGCCGGCGCCATCGCCTACGACGGCCCGGTCGAGCTGTACCTCGGGATCGCCGCCGGCTCCCTCGGGCAGCTCGACGAGGCCGCCGGCGACCTCGAGGCGGCCGTCCGGGCCTGCGTTGCCGATGGCGCTGCCGGGTTCGCCGTCCAGTCCGCGTACGAGCTGGCGGCCGTCCTGGCCCGCCGCGGCCGGCCCGGCGACGTCCCCCGGGCCCGGAAGCTGGCTGCCGACGCGACGGAACGGGCCACCACGCTCGGCATGCGCCCGTGGGCCGACCGGGCCGGGGACCTGGTGCGCCGGCTCGACGGCGGGCGGCCCGACCCGCTCACCGCCAGGGAGCGCGAGGTCGCCGCTCTCGTGGCGGAGGGCCTGACGAACCGGCAGATCGCCGCCCGGCTGCACCTCTCGGAGCGCACCGCGCAGAACCACGTCCAGCACATCCTCACCAAGCTGGACCTGGCCAACCGGAGCCAGCTGGCCGTCCGCACCGTGCGCGGGACGATGCGCGGCGACGGGTAGCCCGGCGTCCGCGGCGGCTACGCCGGCGCGCGGGCGGCGAGCGCCGACGCGACGGCGTCCTCCAGGCCGGTGGCCGGACGACCGAGGACCGCCTCGAGGTCCCCTGTCTGCCGCTCGAACCCGCTGGCACGGATGAACGGGCCGATCCCGAGCAGGCCGATGACGCCCGCGTCCTCGTCGACGTCGCGGTGGACCACCGGGCGGCCGCCCAGCTCGCTCAGCACGGCGGCCAGCTGGGGGTACGTCCAGAGCCGGCCGGTGAAGTCGTAGGCCCGCCCGAAGCGGTCCCCGTCGGTGAGGACGACGGCCGCTGCCTCGGCCAGGTCGGCGCGGGTCGCCGTGTTCATCCCCCGACCGCGCGTGCTGCTCGCCAGCTCACCGGTCTCGATCGCGGCGGCGAGGTCGGGGCCGAGGAAGAAGTCCGAGTAGATGGGGTGCCGCAGCACGGTGGCGGGCAGTCCGCTGCGCAGGACGGCCTGCTCGCCGGCGTGGTGCTCGCCGAGGGGGCCGTCCTCGACCACGTCGGCGCCGAGGCCGCTGGTGTAGGCGATGCCGCCGACGCCCGCGTCCAGCGCGGCGGCGACGACGTTGCGGTGCTGCGGGATGCGGCCGCCCAGGTCCGGCCCGGAGACGTACAGCAGCCGGTCCGCGCCCTCGAACGCCGGCCGGAGGGTCTCCGGCCGGTCGTAGTCCCCGTGGCGGACCTCGACGCCGCGCTCGGCGAGGTCCGCGGCGCGGGCCGGGTTGCGGACCGCGACCGCGACCTCCGTCGCGGGCACGCGCTCCAGCAGGCGGTCGACGACGAGCCGGCCGTACCGGCCCGTGGCTGCGGACACGATGATCATGACGACTCCCGGAGGGGCAGGGGCGTCGGCCGGTGCCCGGCTCGGAGGGGGTTCCCCGCCGGACCGCGGCACCGCGCCGGGGACGGGCCCACCCTGCCGCGCGGACGCGCCGCCGACATCCGCCGAACTACTCACCTCGTGCACCGGCCGGCGGCCGCACCACCGCGGTGCGACCTGGTGGCTACCGGGAGGGCTGCGCGCCGGGTGGGCGGTAGCGGACCTGCTGCGCCCGGCGCATCGCCTCCATGGTCTCGTCCACGGTCATCAACACCGTCGTCTCGATCGGGTCGAGCGCACCCCCGGCGCCGATCGCCAGCGCGACCGCGGCCATGGAGACGTTGTCCGGGGCCTCCCAGAGCGTGTAGCCGTCATGGGGTCCGAACGCGTACCAGAACCCGTGCAGCTGGCCGCCCACCGACTCGATGTAGGTCCGCGCGGCCTCGCGGCGGTCCTCCGGGGCGTCGATCAGCCGGGCCCACGTCTCCGGCGTGTACCTGAACCTGGTCAGGTAGAGCGGCATCGTCGGCCTCCCGTCCGTCCACGAGGTCCCCGAGGAACGCCGACGGTAGTGCCGGGACGACTCCCGAGGGGGCCGCCGGGCGCGGCGCGGAGGTCGACGGGCACGTCCGGGCCGGTGCGGCGCGGCGTCACGGCTTTCCGGCTCTCGGCAGTCCTCCTAGACTCCGCGCCCGGGGCCTCGACCGGGGTACGGCTGGCTGAGCAGCGGCAGCCGTCCAGGACGCCGTCCCGTCCTCTCCGGCGCCCGCCGTCCCGTGGGGTCGTGGGCACGCCGCGCCGGTGGCCGGTGGCGCGGCCGCCAGGGGGCGGACCGCGCACAGGGCCACCGATCCCGGAGGAGGCCAGATGGGCAAGCCGGTCCTGCTGGCCGTCGACGACGACGGTCCGGTGCTGTCCGCGGTCGAGCGCGACCTGAGGGAGCGGTACGGCGAGCACTACCAGGTCTACACGGCCTCTTCCGGCGAGCAGGCGCTGGACCTGCTGCGCCGGCTGCGGCTGCGCGAGGACCCGGTGGCCCTCCTGCTGGTCGACCAGCGGATGCCGGGGATGAGCGGCGTGGAGCTGCTGGCGGCGAGCCGGCGGATGTACCCCGACGCCCGGCGCGTGCTCCTGACCGCCTACGCCGACACCGACGCCGCCATCAAGGCGATCAACGACGCCGACGTCCAGCACTACCTGCTCAAACCGTGGGACCCGCCGGAGGAGCGGCTCTACCCGGTGCTCGACGACCTGTTCCAGACCTGGCGCCCGGCGCCCCCGCTGGCGAACCTCCGGCTGATCGGCGACCGCTGGTCGCGGTCGAGCCACCTGCTGCGCGAGTTCCTGGCCCGCAACCTGGTGCCCTACCGCTGGCTCGACGTCGAGTCGGAGCCGCAGGCGCGGGAGCTGCTCGACGTGGCGGCGATCGACGCCGGCTCGCTGCCGGCCCTCGTGCTGGACGACGGGGAGGTCCTCGTCCAGCCCGACCTGCACGAGGTCGCCACGCGGATCGGGCTGCGGGCGCAGGCGCAGCGCGCGGCCTACGACCTCGTCGTGGTGGGCGCCGGGCCGGCCGGCCTGGCCGCCGCGGTGTACGGCGCCTCCGAGGGGCTGTCGACGCTGGTCCTGGAGTGCAACGCCCCCGGCGGGCAGGCGGGCACCACCAGCCGGATCGAGAACTACCTGGGGTTCCCGGTCGGCCTGTCCGGCGCCGACCTGACCCTGCGCGCCCGCGAGCAGGCGGTCCGCTTCGGCGCCGAGATCCTGGTGCCGGCCGAGGTGGTGGGCGTGCGCCGGGAGGGCCCCTACACCGTCGTCCGGCCCGCGCACGGGGGCGAGATCAGCGCCGCCACGCTGATCATCGCCACGGGTGTGGAGTACCGGACGCTCGACGTGCCCGGGGCCGCCGAGCTCACCGGGCTCGGCGTCTACTACGGCGCCGGTCAGGCCGAGGGCGCCGACCACCGGGGCGGCCGGGTGTTCGTCGTCGGGGGCGGCAACTCGGCTGGGCAGGCGGCGGTCTTCCTCTCCCGCTTCGCCGCCTCGGTCACGCTGCTGCTGCGGGGCGGCGACCTCGCCGCCACGATGTCGCACTACCTGGTCGACCGGCTGGCGTCGCGGGAGAACGTCTCCGTGGAGTACCGCACGCAGGTGACCGGCGTGCTGGGCACCCGGCGGCTGGAGGGGCTGCGCCTGCGGTCGGACGCCGGCGAGCGCGAGGAGCCTGCGGACGCCGTGTTCGTGTTCATCGGCCAGGAGCCGCGCACCGGCTGGCTCGACGGCGTCGTCCGCCGGGACGAGCGGGGGTTCGTGCTCACCGGCATGGACGTCGGCTCGTGGCCGCCGGAGTGGCCGCTGTCGGCCCCGCCCCTGCCCCTGGAGACCTCCGTGCCCGGGGTGTTCGCCGCCGGCGACGTCCGGCACGGGGCGGGCAACCGGATCGCCGCCGCCGTGGGGGAGGGCGCGATGGCGGTCCGGTTCGTGCACCAGCGGCTGGCCGCCCGGTGACCGGGGTCGCGGACCGGGACGTGGCGGCGGCGCTGCGCGGCTCCCGCCTCTTCGGGCACCTGCCGGAGGCCGACCTCGCGGAGCTGGCCGTGACCAGCCGCACCGTCGAGCTCGCCGCCGGCGAGGTGCTCATGGCCGAGGGCGCGCCGCCGGAGGCCATGTACGTCGTCCTCTGCGGCGAGCTCGAGGTCAGCCGGGACGTCGGTGGCTCCCCGGTGCTGCTCAACGTCTGCGCCGCCGGCGACCTCGTCGGGGAGATGGGCATCGCCCACGGCCGGCCGCGCTCGGCGACCGTGCGGGCCCGGACCGCCAGCCGCGTCCAGCGGATCGGGGCCGACGCGCTGGACCGGCTGTTCACGCACCCGCAGTCGGCCCGGGCCATGCTGCTGGCGGCCACCCGGCGCCTGGACCGCGAGGAGGGGCTGGTCCGCCAGCACGAGCGGATGGCCGCGCTGGGCGCGCTGTCGGCCGGGCTGCTGCACGAGCTGAACAACCCGGCCAGCGCCGTCCAGCGCGGGGTCGCGAGGCTGCGGACCCTGCTGGCGGGGAACGCCGGGCCCGGGGACCCGCTCCGGCGGCTCGTCGGCGCCGTGCCCGTGCCGGAGGACCCGCTGGAGCGGGGCGACGCGGAGCGGGCGCTCGCCGACGTCCTCGCCGCGGCCGGCGTCGACCGGGGGTGGGCGGCCGCTCCGGAGCTGGTGCGGCTCGGCGTCGACCCGGCGCTCCTGGCGGAGGCGCTGGCCGACCTGCCCGCGGACGCGCGCGGCCGGGCGGTGCACGACCTCGCGCGCTCGGCGGAGGTCGCCGCGCTGCTCGAGGAGATCTCGGTCGGCGCCGAAGCGCTCTCCCGGATCGTCTCCGGGGTGCGCCCGCTGGCCTACTCCTCGGACCAGTCGCTGACCGACGTGGACGTCCACGCCGGCCTCGAGCAGGCACTCGTCCTGCTCAACCACAAGGTGCCCACCGACGTGACGGTGCAGCGCGACCTCGACCCGCAGCCCCAGGTCGTCCAGGGCTGGCCCGCCGACCTCGCCCTGGTCTGGACCAACCTCCTCGACAACGCGCTGGCCGCCGTCGACCGGCCGGGCACCGTCACGGTGCGCACCCGGGGCGAGGACGAGGCCGTGGTGGTCGACGTCGAGAACACCGGACCGCCCGTGCCGCCGGAGGTCCTCGCGAAGGCCTTCGACCCCTTCTTCACCACCAAGCCGGTCGGTCAGGGCACCGGGCTGGGGCTCGCGACGTCGCTGGCCGTGGTGGCCCAGAAGCACCGCGGCCGGCTCACGCTCACCTCGACGGACGGCGTCACGCGGGCCCGGGTCGTCCTGCCCCGGCACCGCTGAGCGGCGGTCACCCGCGCAGCAGCTCGTCGGCCGCGGCCGTCTCGGCGGTCGCCGTCGCGGCGGGCAGGTCCGCCCGCGCCTCCGCGAGCAGGGTCCGCCAGTGCTCCGGCCGGGAGGCCGCGGGCAGGCGGGCGAGGTCCACGGCGGCGCGCAGCCGGGACAGCCGGGCGCCCTGCCCGGTCGCGATCCGCACCGCCTCGGTCAGGTCGGCCGCCGCCCGGTCGGCGTCCCCGCCGCGGGCCAGCGTGGCTCCGGCGCGCTGGCGCAGCAGCTCGGGCAGGTGGATCTCCTCGCCGCTCCGCCGCACGGCGGCGAACGCCTCGGCCAGGTGCTCGTCGGCCCTGGCCACGTCACCGGCCGCCGCGTCCAGCCGGGCCAGGTGGGCCAGGTGGAAGGCGAGGAAGGACTGGAACCCCATGAGCTCCAGGGCCGCGAGGGCCCGCTCGAGGAACTCCCGGTCCGGCGCGCCCCCGGGCGTGCCCGTGGCGGCATAGGCGGCGCCGTAGGCCGACCACAGGTCGAGGCCGTGCTCCTCGCCGATGGCGGCGGCCGCCGCTCCCGCGCGGGCAGCCGCGGCGTCGTCCCCCAGGAAGTACCGGATCCAGGCCACGTAGACGTCGGCGAAGGCGAGGCTGGCCGGGCCGCGGGGGGAGCCGACCTCCTCGGCCCGGCGCAGGGCCTCCCGTTCCCGCCGCCCGGCCTCGTCGAGCTCGCCGCGGGTGGTGCACACGAGGGCGAGCGCGGCGAGCACGCCCGCGAGCGGGTCGTCGGGCAGCGGCCACAGCGGCGTGACCCGCTGCTCGGCGGGCCGGGCGGCGAAGCCGGCCTCCGCCCGTGCCAGGTGCTCCTGTGCCGACCGGAGGTGGCCACGGGCCATCTCGTGGATGCCGGTCACCGCCGCCACCTCCGGCCCGAAGGCGGCGAAGGCGGGCTCCCGGGCCATCGCGGTCAGCTGGTCGAGCACGCCGCGGGCCGTGGTCAGCCGGGCGCAGGCGTACCAGTAGGCCCAGATCGCGATCAGCGCGGGGAGGACCTCCGGGCGCCCGAGCCGGGCGGCGAGTTCCTGGGCCCGCCGGTAGTCCGCCTCGACGTCGGGGGAGGCGTAGCCGCGCATCGCGCTGACGGACAGGCCGCGCAGCATGCGGGCGGTGAGCTCCCCCAGGTCGCGGTCGTCCGACGGGGGCAGGGTCCCCATCAACTCGAGGGCCCGCGAGAGGAGCCGCGTGGCCTCGGCGTGCGCGCCGCGTGCCTGCTCGGCCTGCGCCGCCTCCAGGTAGCGACCGGCGGCGGGCTGGGCCGCTCCGGCCAGGTCCAGGTGCTGGGCGACGAGCGCCGGTTCGGCGCCGCGCCCGGCCAGGGCCTCGGCCACGGCGGCGTGCGTCCGGCGGCGCACGTCGAGCACCTGCGTCTCGTAGGCGGCATCGCGCATCAGCGCGTGGCGGAAGCGGTAGGTGCCCGCGGTGAGCCCCACCGGCTCGATGACGCCCACGCCGGCCAGCACCCGCAGCTGGTCGGCCACGGCGTCGGCGTCGCCGACCGCCGTCGCGACGACGGCCGGGTCGAAGGTCGGCCCGACGGTCGCGGCGGTCTGGACCACGCGCAGGTCGACCCCCGGCGCCTTGAGCCGCCAGGTGAGCAGCTCCTGCAGCCGCAGCGGGATCGGTTCGGTCCGCTGCGTGTCGATGCCGGAGCGGGTCAGCTCCTCGATGAAGAGCGGGATCCCCTCGCCGTGCTCGATGATCGCGGCGCGTGCCGCGTCGTCCAGCCGCCGGCCGGCCGTGAGGTTGTCGACCAGGTGGTCGGCGGCCGGGCCGTCGAGCCGGCCGAGCGCCACGGTGCTGACGGCGTCCCGCCAGGGGACGGGGGCGTCGTCGCGGCTGGTGGCGACCAGGAGGACGCCGGCGGGCCGCCGCTCGGCGATCCGGCCCAGCAGCTCGACGGTGGAGGGGTCGGCCCAGTGCACGTCCTCGACCACGACGAGATGCGGCCGACGCCGGGCGAGGGCGGTCACCCAGTCCGCGAGCAGGGTGAGGGTCTCGTCGAGCAGGGCGCTCGGGTCCAGGTCGGGCACCGGGTACTCGGGGGTCGGGGCCAGCCCGGCCAGGGGGCCGAGCAGGGGGATCGCGCCCGCCGGGTCCAGCCCGAGCGAGCCGAGGTGGTCGGCGAGCCCGGGGAGCCGGTCGGTGCCCTCGCCGACACTGCTCAACGCCCGCTCGAACAGCCGGGCGATCGGCCACAGCGAGACGTTGGCGTGGTAGGGCAGGCAGGCCGCACCGAGCACCCCGCCGCCGCTGGCCTCCACCCGGTCGAGGACCTCCGCCACCAGCCGGGACTTGCCGATGCCCGGCTCGCCGACGACCAGGAAGGCGGCGGAGGCGGCCGGCCCGCCCCGCCGGACGGCGTCCCACGCGGCGAGCAGCCGGGCACGGGGCTCGTCCCGGCCGACGAGCCCCGCCTTCCGGTACCGCTCGGCCTGGAAGCGGGCGGCGGCGTACCGGGGGCGCTCCACGCCGAAGACCTCGACCGGGCGGCTGATCCCCTTCAGCCGGCGCTCGCCGAGGGAGCGCAGGAAGAAGTCGGCGTCGACCAGCTGCTGGGTGACGTCGCTGATCACCACCATGCCCGGCTCGGCCGCCTGCTGGATCCGGGCGGCGAGGTTGGGCACCAGGCCGACGATCGAGTCCCGCTCGGCGACGGAGCCGTCGTCGCTCAGGTCGGTGACCACCACGCGGCCGGTGTGGATCCCGATCCGGACCTCGGGTGTCACCCCGAACCGGTTTGCCAGCTGCCCCCGGGCGTCGTGCAGCGCCACGACGAGGTCGAGGCCGGCGAGCACCGCCCGCCGGGCATCGTCCTCGTGGGAGGCCGGGTACCCGAAGCCGGCGAGGATGCCGTCCCCCGAGTAGTGCAACAGGGTGCCGCCGTACCGGCCGACGGCCTCCCGGGCCGCCGCGCGGTAGGCGGCGAACAGGTCCCGCATCTGCTCCGGTTCCAGCTGTTCGGACAGCAGCGTGGAGCCGACCAGGTCGGAGAAGAGCAGGGTCATCAGGGCCCGTTCCCCCGACGGGCCGATCTGGCGGGCCGCCACCCGCTGCAGGATGAGGGCGGCGCGCCGGTTGTCCGGATCGACGGCGCGGACCTCCTCGGCGGTGGCCCGGGCCGGCTCGAGGTCCCCCACCGCCAGGGACGCCTCGGCGGCGTTCAGCAGCCGTTCCAGCAGGCGGGCGAGCCTCGTCTCCGCCGAGAGCGTGAGCCCGGTCATGGGATCCTGCTTCCCTGCACGTCCACCGGCCGGTCGACGGAGCTCCTCCTGACCTCGTCCGAGCGCCGGCCGAGCCGCCGGAACGGGTGGAGCACTGCCTGTCGAGCATTCCCCATGACGGGCCGGTCCCACGTAGAGGCCAAGGTCCCCAGCCGCGGCCGGGCACCCGGCGCCGGGCTACGCCGATGCCATCAGCGCCCGGCACATGTCCGCCATGTCGACGATGCCGACCAGCCCTCCGTCGTCCACCACGGGCAGGTGGTGCAGTCCCTTCTCGAGCATCAGCCGGGTCGCGTCCCCGACCGGCGTGCCGGGGGCGACGCCGACCGTCCCGCGGGCGAGCAGGTCGCTGATCCGCACCTGTTCGAGATCGCGCCCGTCCGCGACCGCCTGGGCGATGTCCGCGTCGGTGATGACCCCCAGCGGCGTCCGCGTGCCGTCGTCCGTGGTGACGACGAGGGCGCTGTCGCCCGACCGCTTCATGAGGTAGGCGGCCGCGGCCAGGTGCGCGCGGGGTTCCACGGTCGTGGCCGGGGGCCGCATGAGCTGCCCGACCCTCGTGCGGTGGCCGGTGTCGGCGTCGGGCAGCACACCGCGAGGTCCGCTGGTCGACATGTCCCCTCCTCCTCGCGCGCCGCGCGGGACGCGTCGCGGCCCGGCGCGCACGGCCCAGTCTGGGTGAGCGGCCGCTCGCGGGCACCGGTCGTCCGGCCGGGGCAGTCGGCGCGGCGGCCGGCCACACCGGACGTCGGGGACGACCGCGCACGCAGCGTCACGGCGAGCCCGTGCGCCCGGGGCGACGGAGGACGGGGGAGCGCGACGGGTCCCCGCCGGGTCGGTGGCCGGACACGATCCGGCGGTGACCGACCTGCGCACCCTCCTCGGCGACGTGGCGGCGCGGGCCGCCGACTACCGCGCCGGTGTCGGGGACGTCGCGGTCTTCCCACCCGGCGAGCCGGCCGGCGCGGTCCGCGCCGGGCTGGGCGCGCTGCGCGACGAGGGCACCGACCCGGCCGTGGCCGTGGCGGAACTGGTCGCGGCCGTGGAGCCGGGGCTGGTGGCCACGACGGGGCCGCGGTACTTCGGCTTCGTGGTCGGCGGCGCCCTGGACGCGGCCACGGCGGCGGACATGCTCGCCGTGGCGTGGGACCAGCCGGCGTTCAGCGCCGTGATGTCACCGGCGGCAGCGGTCGTGGAGGAGGTGACCGGGGCGTGGCTGGCACAGCTGCTCGGGTTGCCCGGGACGGCGTCGTTCGGGTTCGTGACCGGCGCGCAGGCCGCCAACACCGTGGGGCTCGCGGCGGCACGGCACCGCGTGCTCGCCGAGGCCGGCTGGGACGTGGAGCGCGACGGACTCGGCGGCGCGCCGGCGATCCGGGTGGTGGCGACGGGGGAGCGGCACGCGACCATCGACCGGTCGCTGCGGTTGCTCGGCCTCGGCGCGGGCGCCCTGCGTCCCGTCGCCACCGACGGGCAGGGGCGGATCGACGTCGCCGCGCTCGCCGGGGCGCTGGCGGAGGGCCCGCCGGGACCGGCGATCGTCTGCCTGCAGGCGGGCAACGTGAACACCGGCGCCTGCGACGACCTCGCCGGTGCCGTCGACCTCGCGCACCGCTACGGGGCCTGGACCCACGTGGACGGTGCCTTCGGGCTGTGGGCGGCGGCCTCGCCGGCGACCCGGCACCTGGTCGAGGGGCTGGCCGCCGCGGACTCGTGGACCACCGACGGGCACAAGTGGCTGAACGTCCCGTACGACAGCGGGTACGCGTTCTGCGCCGACCCGGAGGCGCACCGGGCGGCGATGGCGTACACGGCGGCGTACGTGGCCGGTCAGGGGCAGGAGGACCTGCGCGCACCCGGGGACCACGTCCCGGAGTCCTCCCGCCGGGCGCGCGGCTTCGCGACCTGGGCCGCCCTCCGGCAGCTCGGGCGCAGCGGCGTCGCCGATCTCGTGGCGCGGTGCTGCGCGCTGGCCCGCCGGTTCGCCGCGCACCTGGCGGCCGTCGAGGGCGCGGCCGTGGTCAACGACGTCGTCCTCAACCAGGTGCTCGTCCGGTTCGGGGACGACGACGCGACGACCGACGCGGTGGTGGCCGCGGTGCAGCGCTCCGGTGAGTGCTGGATGGGCGCCACCACCTGGCACGGGATGCGGCTCATGCGCGTCTCGGTGTCGAACTGGTCCACGACGGAGGCGGACGTCGACCGGGCCGCGCGGGCGGTCGCGGCCGCCTGGCGGGGCGCGCGGTGAGCGGACCCACCCCGGCCGCGGTGGTCAGGGGTGCTGGTTCCGCGGACGTCCACGCCGTGGTGGGAGCCGGGGGAGCGACCGGCCGGCGGCTCGTGGCCCACCTGCACGCGGCGGGGCACCGCGTCCGCGCGGTCACCCGCGACGGCCGGGACGTCGGCACGCCCGGTGTGGAGACGGCGGCGGCGGACGCGACCGACGTCGGCGGCCTGACGGTGGCCTGCCGGGACGCCGCCGCGGTCTACCACTGCGTCATGCCGGTGCTCGCCCGGTGGACGAGCGGGTTCCCCGTGGTCACCGACGCCCTGCTCGAGGCCGCGTCCCGCGTCGGGGCACGCCTGGTGTACGCCGACGACACGTGGATGTACGGGCGGGTCGACGGACCGATGACCGAGGACACCCCGTGGCGGCCGGTCAGCGGCAAGGGCGTCCTGCGCGCCTGGATCGCCGAGCGCATCCTCCGCGCCGGCGCGGCCGGGCGGCTGCCGGTCGGCGTCGTCCGCGCGGGCGAGCTCTACGGGCCCGGCGTCCGGTCGCTGGTCGCCGGCAACGTGTTCCGCCCGGCTCTGCGGGGATGGCCGGTCCAGTGGCTGGGGGACCCCGACCTGCCGCTGACGCCCACGTTCGTCGACGACTTCGCCGCGACCCTGGCCGCCGCCGGGACGCAGGACACCTCCGACGCGGCGGTGTGGCACGTGCCCCACCCGGGGGTGACCACCGGCCGGGCGCTGGCGGCCGAGGCGTGCCGGCAGGCGGGCACCCGGCTGCGGCTCGTGCGGCACGGGAGCGCCCGGGTGCGCGCGCTCGGCCACGTCGTCCCGCTGGCCCGCGAGGGCGCCGAGATGGTGTACCAGTTCCAGCAGCCGTTCGTGGTCGACGGCAGCCGGGCGGCCCGGGCATTCGGGCTGACCCCGACCCCGTACGAGGAGGGCGTGCGCCGGACCCTGGCCGCGCTGCGGGGTCCTGCGCGGGCTGCACCCGTCGTCCGCCGGTCCTAGGCTGCGGCCGTCGGCCCGCCAGGAGGACCCGTGCGCACGTTGCTCACCAACTTCCGCAACTTCGCCTTCTCCGGCAGCCTCATCGACCTGGCCGTGGGCCTGGCGATCGGGGCGGCCTTCGCGACCGTCGTCGAGTCGTTGGTCGGCGACGTCATCCTGCCGCTGGTCGCGGCGATCTTCGGGGAGCCGAACTTCGACGCCCTGGTGCTGACGGTGAACGGCGCGGAGATCCGCTACGGCTCGTTCCTCACCGCGCTGGTGTCCTTCCTGCTGCTGGCGCTGACGATCATGTTCCTGGTGCAGGCCGTCCGCCGCGCGACCGGCCGGGAGACCGCCGGCGCCCAGGGCAGCCGGGAGTGCGACCACTGCAAGAGCTTCATCCCGGTGGACGCCACGGTCTGCATGTTCTGCACGCGGGACGTCGAGCCGATCGTCCCCTGACCCTGCGCGCCCTGCCGGCGGCAGCGGACGGCGCCACCCCTGCACGACGCGGGCCTGCAGGACGACGTGCTGCTGTGTCGTGAAGGATGTCCGTTCTCGGGGACCTCGACCGACCAGTGCGCCAACCACCTGGGCGACCAGATCCACGCGGCCGTCCACCGTGGACCGCACCAGGAGTGGGCCACGCAGTGAAGCGCTCGGGCGCTCATCGCTGCGTGCACGCATGCCGAGCCGCACGACCTGAGGTGGTGCGGCCTCGGCATGCGTCGTCGGTCGGATCAGGCCGCGGCGGTGATTAGTGGCGGTCCGGTGCGGCCGGGTCCGGTGAGGATCTCGGTGCCGTCGGGGCGCCAGGTGCGCCAGCGGCCGTCGGGTTGCCGCTGGATCCGGAAGCCGTGGTGCACCTTCGTGTGGTGCCGCTCGCACAGCAGCGCGGCGTCCACCACGCATCGCTAGTCTGCCCCCTTGTGACGACGGTGAGGGCAGCGGCGGTGTACGCCCGGATCAGCAGCGACACCGAGGGCCGGGCGCTGGGCGTGGCGCGCCAGCTAGAGGACTGCCGCCGCCTGGCCGACCAACTGGGCTGGCCGGTAGCGCAGGAGTACGTGGACAACGACCTGTCGGCCTACTCCGGCAAGCGCCGTCCGGCCTACGAGCAGCTGCTGGCCGACGTCGTCGACGGCCTGCGGGACGCGGTGATCTGCTATCACGTGGATCGGCTGACCCGCCGCCCGGTGGAGCTGGAGACCTTCGTGGCCACGGTGGACGCCGCCGGGGTGCGGCAGGTGCGGTTCGTGGCCGGGGACATGGACCTGGGCACCGGGGACGGCCTGCTGATCGGGAGGATCATGGCGGCGGTGGCGGCGAACGAGTCAGCGGCCAAGAGCCGGCGGGTGCGCCGCAAGCTCGACCAGCTGGCCGCCGAGGGCCGGCCGCACGGCGGCGCGCAGCGCCCGTTCGGTTACGAGCCGGACAAGGTGACCGTCCGCCCGGACGAGGCGGCGGTGATCCGCCAGCTGGTCGCCCGGTACGTGGCCGGGGAGAGCCTGCGCTCGCTGTGCACCTGGCTGGACGCCGAGGGCATCCGCACCGTCAACGGCGGCGAGTGGCGCAGCCCCACGCTGCGCGGCCTGCTGCGCTCCGGGCGGATCGCCGGGCTGCGCGAGCACCGCGGCGAGGTGATCGGCCCGGCCGCCTGGGAGCCGGTCATACCCCCGGCCGAGCGGGACCGCGTGCTGGCCCGAATGGCCGAGCAGACCCTCACCGGCCGCCGAACGCCGCGCCGCTACGTGCTGTCCGGGCTGCTGCGCTGCGGCCGCTGCGGCGGCAAGCTCTACGCCTCCCCGCGCGAGAACAGCCGCCGCTACGTGTGCCTGTCCGGACCTGACCACGGCGGCTGCGGGCGGCTGACCGTGGTCGCCGAGCCGCTCGAGCAGCTGCTAACCGAGGCCGTCATGCAACGGCTGGACAGCCCCGAGCTGGCCGAGGTGCTCACCGGCCGGGGCGGCGACGCGCTGGCCGCCGAGCTCAGCGAGGGCCTGGCCGCCGACTCCGAGCAGCTCGACGAGCTGGCGGTGATGTTCGGCAAGCAGGAGATCAGCGCCCGGGAGTGGCGCGCCGCCCGCCAGCCGATCGAGGCTCGGATGCGTGAGCGCCAGCGGCAGCTCACCGCCGCCACCGGCACCGATGCCCTCGCGGGGTTGCCCGGCCACGGCGGCGAGCTGCGGCAGCGGTGGCCGGAGCTGAGCCTGACCCGGCAGGCGGCGATCGTCGCAGCGGTGCTCGACCACGCCGTCATCGCCCCCGGCCAGCCCGGCGCCCGCAGCCTGGACCCGAGCCGGGTGCGGGCGGTCTGGCGGATCTGAGGTGCCGCCGGGGCGGGCCCCTACCCGCGCTTCGCGCGGGGTCGGGGTCCGCCACCGCCGGGCGCCAGCAGCGCCGCCACCTTGCCCAGCACCTGCGGATCGGTGACCCGTACCGGCACGCCCTGCTCGGCACAGGACGCGGCCAGCCAGGCGGCGACCTGTTCGCGGCTCAGCGTCGCCACGGCGACCGACCAGGCGAGGGGACACAACAGCGGTACACGGCGCACTCCCGGGCGTCGATCCAGTAGGGATCGACCCCGGCGCCTACGCCCTCGGCTCGTTTCCTGCTCCGGCATCAGCAGGGTGCCGCCCACTCGACTCTGAAGAGGCCCAGCACGCGGGGATTGGGGTCCTACCCGCCGCCGGGCCCGAGTGGGTGACCCGACGACTGTTCCGCGCCGCCGCCCAGTCTGCCCGAGGGGTCCGACAAACCCGGATCAGGCGCGCAGCAGCCGCTGGCGCACCGCCTGCGCCGACACCTCCACCGCGCCGCCGATCCGCGCGAACGACAGCCCCGCCTCTCGGGCCTGCCGCATCGCATCCACCAGTTCCCGCTCGGCGGCGGCGCGCCGCTGGGCCGCCCGACGCAGCCGCACCAGCACGTCCACCTCGCTGACTGCCGGAGCGACCGGCGCAGGCTCAACTCTCGCCCCACTCGGCGGCTGCGCCGCCGGTGGCGGCGATTCGACCCGCAGGCTCGGCCTCGGGCGGTGCTTGGCCGCGCGCCGCTCGGCGGCGCGCCTCTGAGAGCGGTTCACAGCCGTGAACGTACCTTGCTGCGGGCATGAACCTGGATTGTCGTCCAACGTGGCTCTGACCTGCGGTGGGGTACCTATTCGCAGGCTTCCCAAGGGGCGCCTCCGGCGCCCTACCCCGTCCCCGACTCAGGCACGCGCCCGTCAAGGGCGCTCCGCGCCGCTACGCGGTGCCTCCGGCACCCTTGACCGCCGCCGGGCTGCGGTCAGCAAAGTGGAACGACCGCAGCAGGCAGCTGCGGGTCCGGGGGGAAAAACGCCCCCGGACCCCCATCAGCCAAGCGGTCCTTACTCCGATGCCGGACTACCTCGTCAACTCGCCGCGCTCTCCGGCTGCGACTCTGCGGCGGCCACAAGCTCGGCCGAGCGGCTCTGGTTCTTGAAGACGTTTCCCGGATAGCTGTTTGGAGGGAACACGTCCGCCAGCTTCGCCAGTAGGGCGACGGCACCTTCCTCGATGGTTCCGCTGGCAGTCGCGAAGTCAAAGCTCGGATCAAGAAGCCTGGCGCGACCCAGACGCTTGAGCAACACGTGCGCAATGACACGGTTGCCGTGCACGGCCACTCCGCTGCGGACACCCTCGCCAGCGCGACTCTCTTGATCGAGAATTGTGTCAACCCTCCGAACGACCTCAACGGATCGATGGACGAGCAATCCGTTGACGCTGGGATTGAACAGCGCGCTATAAGGACCCGATTCACGGTCGAAGAGGCGGGAAACTTCCCGCTTCGCAGTAACGGCATGCCCCATAGACGGTGACGCGCACGCTAGAGCCACGGCGGCCATGCGTACATCGATCACCTTGCTGCGATCGCGCAGGGTAGGAACCTCGCCTGACCTCAGCAGGTATTCAAAACCGAGCAGTCGAAGCTCCTTGACCAGTCGATGCTGTTCCTCGTCCAGGAAGACGAAGTCTTGCGAGGACACGACGTTCTGCGTGTTGGCGAATCGCGTGATCCGACGGGCCAACTCGGGGCTATCCTCGGCTACCTCGATGCAGCGCACCGACACATAGGCGCGCCCAAGGGCCTCGTCCTCACCTCCGGAGAGGGCCCTGCCTAGGGTGCTTACCGTCTGCGCTCCGTTGACCACGCTAGCGTCAACGGCTTTGAAGAAGCCGGCATCCCTATTGGCTGAACCAGCAAGACTTCTCTCGATCCTGGTTGCCAGGATGGTGATGCCGTTGTTGTAGTACCAGAAGCGCTCAGGATCCTCGCGTACGGTTCGCAGGATTCCCTCGTTGATCTCCGAGCGTGGCAGGACGACGCGGATGTTCTCCGCAAAAAGGTCGGATCCGTGCCGCTGGAACCATTCAGCTACAGTCAAGGCACTGACTCGCCCGTAGTACGCGACTGCGGGATCCGTGGTCCGCCCCCAGTCCAGTACGGGAATGTCAAGGTCGATTGCTGTCCTGGCTGGTCGGGCAAGGGATTCAAAGAAGGCCGACTGTGTCAGACAGGAGAAGTCCGCTATGGGGTGATCCTCCGACACGTCGTTGAGGATTTCGAGCAGGTCCAGAACTGGGCGCTTAACCTCATCCGACAGGTCATTGCTCGCAGTAGTGGCGACAATCATGCGCAGACGGCCACCGGGAGTCTGCATGGCCTGCCGCACGGCTTCCCGTGCTGTCTCGGAACACCCCGACGGTCCCGTGGCACCGATGTCCAAGAGAGCTCTGACCCCGTCGAGGAACTTCAGCACTGAGCCCAGGTCCACGGAGCCAGAGCCGTCTCCGCGCCACTTGGACTGCACCACGACCACGAGAGACGTCGTCGGGTCGACGGCGATCGCGTCGATCCCACGGTCACCCCCGGAGTCCGTGATCTCAACCAGTGCCGAGCCATCCCGGGCCCGTTCGCCCATGGACAGGTCGATGGCGTAGCGAGCAAGCAGGCGGGAGAGGTTGTGAGAGTCGTCAAGAGTGTCCTGCCACAGCTCTGCTGTGTAAGCACTGCGCAGGAAGGTCTCGATCTGACGGACGTGCAGGAGGCTCATTGATCACAATCCCTCGGGGTCGCCCCGAATCCTACGAGGCGGTTCGCCGCATCCACCGACGATCCGAGGGGTGGGCTTAAGGACGGGCGATGTTGGCCAGGTCGGTGGGGCCGCCGTTAATCCACTCCATCAGGTGGTGCACGTCGCACCACCAGGTCGGGGCGGCGCAGCCGGCGAACACGCATCCCCCGTCGCGGACCTCGGCGGCCCGGCGGACGTGGGGTGGGACGAGGCGGAGTGTGCGGCCATAGTCCAGCGGCATCCCGTCGGGGCCCATGACGATGCGGGTGACCTGCCCGTCGCAGGCCAGCCAGCGGGCCCGCGCGGCGGAGATCGTGGCGCCGAACCCCATCTCGCCGGCGCCGACCCCCACACTGGGGTCGGCCAGGTCCTCCAGGTCGATCTTGACGATCACCTGCGGCTTGTGCCCGCGCAGGATCGGCAGCGAGCCCGCCGCCAGCTGGTTGTCGCACAGTTGGACCAGCGCGTCGGCCTGTTGCTGCGCCCGGGTGCGCTCGTCGCCGGCGGCGCGGCCGGCCTGCACCAGCGCCTCCAGCGCGGCCTGCAGCTTCTCCCCGCCCACGGCGTCCAGATCGAACCGGCCGGTGATGCTGCCGTCGGCGTGCTTGGCGAGCACGAGCCGGCGGATCTCGGTGGGGTCGGGCTCGGGACCGTCGTCGTCGAGGCGGTCCAGGTAGTGCGCCACCGCCTTGGCGGTGTCGGCGTGCGGCCGCTGCCGGGCGACGCCGGTGAGCACCGCGTCCACCGCGGCCAGGTCCACGTCCTGCTCCGCGGCGGCCGCCACGCGCTGCGGGTCGGCGATCCGGCCGAGCACCGCGGCCTGCTCGCCGGTGATGTCGCCGGCGGCGAAGGCGGCGGCCATCGCCGGCAGGTGCGCCAGGGCTCGGCCGGCGCGCACCACCCGGGCGGCCTCGGCCTCCGACAGGTGCCCGTGCCCGCGCAGCCAGGAGCCCATCGTCTTGAGCCCGTCGCCCTCGGCGGCGCCGGGCACCTCGGCCTCGCGCACGGTGCGGGCGATCTCGGCGGCCAGCCGGTTCTGCGCGGCCAGCAGCGGGCGCAGCCGGTCCAGCAGCGCGGGGCCGAACAGCGGGGCCAGGTCCTCGACGGCGAGCGCGTCCAGGGCGGCGAGCAGCTGGTCCACGACACCTCCCACCGGTTCGATCAGGCGTTCGAAGTCTAGCCGATCCGGGAGCGCGCAGTCACTCAAATCCCCAGGTCAGAGGCTTGTCCACAGATGTGCGGACTCTCTTGACAGCCGGCGACGGAAACGCCGTCAGTGGTGACTGCCGCTGACGAGGACCTCCGCCATGGAGAGCTGCCGGACCGACGCGTCCCGCTGGCTCACCCGGCCGACGATCTCGGCCATGACCGTGTCGCCCTCCTCGGCCGTGCGCACCACCTCCAGGTCCGGGTCGCCGGCGACCCCCGGCCTCGACGGCGGCGTCGTAGGCCGCCTTGCCCTCCAGGGAGAGGACGCCGACGACGCGGTTCAGGTGGTGTCGTCGGTGAGGCACCCGAGGACCTGTGCGTGGCATCGGCGTCCTCCCGCGCGGGTGGGTCGCCGGGGCCGACCGTGCGCGGCGACGGAGGTCATCGCGTCGCGCCGGCGCGGCTCACCTGTCGGCGTCCCGACGTCGGTCCGGCCCGGCGGTCAGCTCCGCCACCCGGGCGCGGAGGACGTCGACCTCGGCGGTCAGCGCGCCGACCCGCTCGGCGGCGGTCCGGGCCTCCGCCCCCGCCTCGGCGGCCCGCCGGTCGGCGTCCTCGGCCCGTTGCGCGGACCGCGCCGCATCCGTGACGGCGTCCTGACGGCCCTGCTCGGCCGCGGCCGCCCGGCCGGCCGCCTCCCGCGCCGCGTCCCGGGCCTCGCGCTCGGCGAGCCGAGCGGCGGCCTGCTCCCGCTCGGCGTCGCGGACCTGCTGCCGGGCCGTCGCCGCCGCCGTCCGTGCCTCGTCCGCGGACCTGCGGGCCTCGTCGCGTTCGCGCGTCAGGGTCTGCAGGGTCCCCGTCAGGGTCCGCTCGGTGACGCTCCACTCGGCGCGGGCCCGGACGAGGGCGTCGTGGTCGCGGGCGGCCTCGGCCCGTGCGCGCTGCAGGGCCTCACGGGCCTCGTCCGCCGTCCGCCGGGCGGCCCGCTGCTCCTGCTCCGCGTCCTGGGCGGCCTGCGCGGCGGCGCGGCGCCCCTCCTCGGCCCGGTCCCGTGCCGCCTCGGCCGCCTGCTGTGCCGCCGTGGCGTTCCCGACGGCGCGTTCCGCGTCGGTGACCTGCTGCTCCGCCGCGGCCCGTGCCTCGTGCGCGGCGCGGTCGGCGCGGCCGGCCGCGTCCTCGGCGGCCGTGGCCCGCTGCTCGGCGAGCCGGGTCTGCTCCTCGGCGCGCAACCGCGCGGCATGGGCGGCGTCGATCGCCGCGCTCGCCTCGGTGAGCCGGGCCTCCACGGCGGCCTCGTCCTGGTACCGGTCGAGCGCGTCGGCCGCGGCGGCGAGGAGGACGGCCTGCGCCTCGGCCGCGACGACCGCGTCGCGGGCCGCGGCGGCCCACTGGCCCACCAGCTGCCGGACCCGGCCCTCGGGAGGCAGGCCCTCCGCCAGCGCGGCCGCGCTCGCCGCAGCCCGTGCCGCCCGGTCGCCGGCGGCCCGGGCGCGCGCCTGCCGCGCAGCCTCCGGGGTGTGCCGGGGATCGGCGCAGAACTTCGGCGGGGGGCCGCTGCGCCCCGCCACGCGCGGCCGGCGCTGGGCGGTGCAGCCGGGATAGGCGCACCGGTCGTCGCTCGAGGTCGCTACAGGGCCCATAGCCGGACGATAGATGGACGGCCGGTTCCGCGCATCCATTCCATCCGCGTTTGGCGAACGGTCACGCGGTCGGCGAGACTCGCTTGCTTCCGGGAATCACCTCTTCTCGGAAGCGATCTGCGACCGCGGAGGAGGACCCCGGATGGCCGGAGACACCCCGGGGGACCCGGACCCGGACCCGGGTGCTGCGCTGCTGCCCGGGGACCTGGCGTCGGTCGGGGCCTACGTGGCCGCCGCCCGGGCCGGTTCCACGAGCGAGGCCTACCGCCGGGACCGGGCCGCCTGGACCACCTGGTGCACCGCGCGCGGCCTGCCGCCGCAGCTGCCCGCCGACCCGCTGCAGGTGGCCGCGTGGCTGGCCGCGATGGCCGACGCCGGGCACAGCCCGCCCTACGTGGCCCGGCGGTTGTCCGCGCTCAACGACGCGCACCGCGGGAGCGGCCACGTCCCGCCCGGGGACCACCCCGGTGTGCGCCGCACCCTCGCCGGGATCCGCCGGACGGCGGCCCGCACCGGCTACCGCCCCCGCCGGGCCCGCGCGCTGGACACCGCGACGGTCCGGGCCCTCGTCGAGGACCTGCCCGACACCCCGGCCGGGCTCCGCGACCGGGCGCTGATCCTCCTGGGCTACGCGCTCGGCCTGCGGGCGTCGGACCTGGTGTGGCTGCGGATCGAGGACCTGACGCCCGCGGGGCACGGCGGTCTCGACGTCCTGCTGCGCTTCTCCAAGACCGATCAGGACGGCGCGGGGGAGACCCTCGCGCTGGCGGAGGGCGTCCGCGCGGCCACCTGCCCGGTCCGGGCCGTCCGTGCCTGGGTCGGCGTCCTCGCCGCGCGGGACGTCCGCTCGGGTCCCCTGTTCCGGTCCGTCGGCAAGGGGCGGAGCCAGCGGCTGGGCACGACCCCGCTCACCACGCGCAGCGTCGGCCTGGTCCTGGAGCGTGCCGCGGCGCGGGCCGGCGTCTCCGCCGAGGGGCTGTCCCCGCACTCGCTGCGCCGCGGCTTCGCCACCACCGCCTACGCCCAGGGCGTGAGCGAGAAGGAGATCAGCCGCACCGGCCGGTGGCGCTCGCTGGTCGTCCGGTCCTACGACGCATCCGGCCGCTGGGCCGACCCCGCCTCGGGCTCCCTGGGGCTCTGACCGCCGGCGCGCTCAGATGCCGGTCTCGGCCGGCAGGACACCCCGCTGGACGGCGCCCACCAGATCGGCGTGGTCGCGCTCGGTCTGGTCGGCGTACGCCCGGGCGAACCGGCAGAGGGCGGTGCGCACCTTGGCGCCGCTGCCGAGGTAACCGGCGATCATCGACGCCCCGCTGGTGCGCGCGTGCCCCTTGGCCAGCAGGTACCCGCAGATGCCCGCGTAGGAGGTGAGGGCGGCGGCGTCGATGCCGACGAGGGTGATCGCGCCCTTCATGTCCCGGAACTGGCGGACGTAGTACTGGACCTCGCCCACGCTCGTCCAGCCGAGGAGGGGGTCGCTCACCGTCTGCACCGCCTGCTGGTACTCCACCACCCGCTGTCCCTGGTGGGCGTGCCACGCCGACTCGCCGTGCACGAACGGCGCGATCACCGAGCGCCGGGCCTGCTTGAGCTGGAGGAACAGCACGTCGTCGGCGCTGCTGCCCTCGCACAGGGCCACCCACGCGCGGAGCCCGACCGAGCCGACGCCGACCACCTTGTGCGCGACGTCGACCAGGCGGTAGCCGCCCACCACCCGGGCCCAGTGCGGCGGCAGCGTGGTCAGGTAGGCGTCCAGAGCCTCGGCCAGCCGGTCCGCCTCCTCCGGCCGCGGGTGGGTGATCAGCGGGGGTTCGTCCAGGATCTGCCGCGCACCGTCGCGCTCCGCGGTGATCCGGGGCAGCGCCCGGTCACTCGTGCGCTTGCGGGCCCGGCGGGCCGACGTCTCGATCTCGGACCGCAGGGCCGTGCCGGGCGCCGTCCGCAGCAGCCGGTCGACGTCCAGGTGCTCGTAGGAGCGGGCGAGCAGCGGCTGCTCGGCGAGGGCCGCGATCTGCAGCCGGTACTCCTCCACGCACCGCGCGACCGCGTCGCCGCAGGCCGCCTCGGACGCACCGTTCTCCCGGCCCGCCACCCAGACGCTCGTGGTGAGCCGGCGCAGGTCCCACTCCCAGGCACCCGGGTGGGCCTCGTCGAAGTCGTTGAGGTCGAACACGAGGTCGCGCTCCGGGGAGGCGTAGAACCCGAAGTTGCCGAGGTGCGCGTCACCGCACACGACCGGCGTGATCCCGGTGGCGGGCAGGCCGGCGAAGTCCGCGGCGTGCACGTTCGCCGCTCCCCGGAGGAAGGCGTAGGGGGAGGCGATCATGCGCCCGACGCGCACGGGGACCAGCCAGTCCAGCCGGCCCTCGTGCGACCGGACCACCTGCTCGACGACGTCGGCACGGTCGGGCGGCGGAGACCAGTCCCCGAGCGCCGAGCGCGGGGCGCTCCGGCGCAGCCGACGGCCGAGTGCGTACCGCTCCGCGCGCGGCGGGCCGCTGTGCCGCAACGACGAGAACCCGCGGGCGTCGGCCGACGCGAGGACCGTGTGCGCCCGCGGCTCAGCCTCGATGCCGGTCACGGTGGGAGCCTGGCAGCGGTCCCGTCCGGGTGCCAGTGAGCGGTCGGCGTCCGGCCCGGGCGATCCCCCAGGGCGGTCTCAGCCCGCCTGCCGGACGCCGTTCCCGTCCGCCGCGGCGCGGCCGCGCCGTGCCCGCACGGCGCCGGCCAGCTCGTCCAGCAGGGCCGCGGTGGTGTCCGGGTCGACGCAGGCGTCCGTGACGCTCACGCCGTACGTCAGGTCACCAGGACGCTGCTGGTCCAGGTCCTGCCGGCCGGCGACCAGGTTGCTCTCCACCATCACGCCGCGGATCGCCGCCTCGCCGGCGACGATCTGGCCGGCCAGGTCGTGCACGACGTCGATCTGGCGCAGGTGGTTCTTCTGGCTGTTGCCGTGGGAGGCGTCGACCACCACCACCTCCGGCAGGCCGCGCTCCCGCAGCGCGGCCTTCGTCGCAGCGATGTGGGCCGCGGAGTAGTTGGGGCCGTGCTTGTCGCCACGGAGGATCACGTGGCCCGTCTCGTTGCCGGTCGTGGCCAGCTGGGCGGTCATCCCGTGGCGGTCGACGCCCAGGAACTCGTGCGGCGCCCGGGCCGCGATGACGGCCTGGACGGCGGCCTCGATGCTCCCCTCCGGCGAGTTCTTGAAGCCGATGACCGACGAGAACCCGGACACCCGCTCGCGGGCGGTCTGGTCGGTCACGTTGCGGGCGCCGACGCCGTTGTAGGTGACCAGGCCGTTCACGTACTGCGGTGTCAGGGCGTTCAGCGGTTCGGCCGCGACCGGGACGCCCATCGCGGTGATCCGGCACATGAGCATCCGGGTCGCGATCAGGCCGACGCTGATGCGGTTGGATCCGTCGAGGTAGGGGTCGTAGGCGAACCCCTTCCAGTCGACCTCCGTCCTCGGCTTCTCGGTGTACGTGCGCATCACGATCTCCAGGTCGTCACCGTGCCTGGCGCGCATCCGACGGACGAAGCCGGCGTACTCCAGGGCGGCGGCCGGATCGTGGATCGAGCACGGGCCGGCGATGACGACCAGCCGGCTGTCGGCGCCGCTGACGATGTCGGCCACGGCGCGGCGTCCGGCCCGCGTGGTGGCGACGGAGGCAGCGGACAGCGGCAGGACGCTCGCCACCGCCTCCGGGGTCACGACGATGGTCAGGGCCGCGATCCGGGTGTTCACCAGGCCGGAGAGATCGGCCGCGGCCGCATCCTGGAGGCCGAGTCGCTGCTGGACGCCGGGCAGCAGGTCGGCCTGCGTGGCGTCGATCTGCCGGTTCACCGCACGCTGCACCTCGAGCAGGGCATCGGCGATGCGCGCGGAGACGTCGAGCATCCGGTCGGCCGGCAGGTCCTCGTGCTGTGCCATCGTGCGAACGCCTCCTGGATGGGCCGGGGGAACCGCGATCCCACGCGCGGACGGGGCCGACCGGCCGAGCGGCACCTGCCGCCATCGTCGCAGGCGTCGCGGGGGCTCGGCCCGGGCCGTGCACCGGCCGGGGAAGGGGCCACCGCCGACGACGTGGCCCCTCTCCGTGCCCGGTCCGACGGGGTCGGACGTCGTCCGCCTCGGGCACCGGCTCGCGCCGACCTCCGGAGCGGGTCGCACCGAGGAAGCTGTGCCCATGGACGTCACCACCGTCAACGACCGCCACCTGTACGAGGGCCGGGTCGTCCTCCGGGATCCGGCGAACCCGGCGGATGCGGTCGAGCTGCCCCGGCGGATCGTGCGATTCGGCCCACCCGGTTGGCTCACCGTCACGGACCGGCTGAGCGACGACGCCGACGTCGAGCTGTACCCCACGAGCCGGGTGCTGGCGGTCTCCGAGCTTCGGGAGGTCGGCGGAGCGGCGCTCCACTCGAGTGCCGCACACTAGGCCCGACCGCTCGTGCGGCACGGGCTCCCGACGTCGAGGCGGGGACGCGGCGCCGGCGAGTCGGTCCGCGCGCCGGGGCGCGGTCCCGTCGGTGCCGTCGGGTGACGCGTTCGAGGACCGGGTCGCGGCGACCTCATCCTCCGGCCGGGAGGGTGTGGGAACGCCGGGTCAGCGGAAGGTGACGTCGGTGATCCGGGCCCGGAAGAGCTCGCCGTCGGCCTGGCGGTCGGTGCCCCACCACCAGCCCGCGCGCAGCTCCGGGCCGAAGATCACCCCGCCGGAGGTCGCCTCGGCCTCGATGGGCACACCGAAGGGGTGCCGGCCGAAGGGGACGCCGTCCGGGTTGCCCCAGAGCTGCACACCCGCCTCCTCGCCCGGCGCCGGACGTGCTCGAAGGCGGCGAGTAGCGCGGCTCGGCGGTCCGTCGGGCGCGCTCGTCGCGGTCGGCTGTGGGTGACGTCGCAGGCCAGGGGCGCCGGTCCCTCCTCGCCACTGGGTAGAGTCGATCCAGAAGACCATCCGGAGCGGCTGAGAGACCTGGCTCGACGACGCCGCAGCAACCCCCCGCCTCCGCGGACGAGGGTGCTACTGCCAGGACCGATGGAGGACTCGATGACAGGCCCAGCGCCCACGTGGGCCCGCCGGCACGTCGACCTGAGCCGCACCGCCGCGGCCCTGTGTCGCTGACCGCCCGACCCCCGTCGCGGTAGCCGCCCGGTCACACCGGGCAGATCAGCCGTCGCCGTCTCCCGCCCGTGACGCCTCCGGCCGTCCGCGGGGTACCCCCGCGTGCGTCCGCCGCCGGCGCCGCTCGACCCCCGTCCCTGCCTGCTCACCCCGAGGACTGCCCGCCCGTGATCGAACTGAAGGACGTCCGCAAGGTCTTCCCCGCCCGGAGGCGCTCCGGCGAGGTCGTCGCCGTCGACGGGGTGAACCTGCGGGTGGCGGCCGGCGAGTTCGCCGGCGTGGTGGGCCCCAGCGGGTCGGGCAAGAGCACGCTGGTGCGCCTGGTGAACCTGCTGGAGCGGCCCACGTCGGGATCGGTGACCGTGGACGGCCGGGTGCTCACCGAGCTGCCGGACGACGAGGTGCGGCGCGCGCGCCGCTCCATCGGGATGGTGTTCCAGCACTTCGAGCTCCTCGACTCGCGGACCGCGGCAGGCAACGTCGAGCACCCGCTCGAGCTGGCCGGGGTCGGCCGGGCCGAGCGCCGTCGCCGGGCCACCGACCTGCTGGACCTCGTCGGGCTGGGGGAGCGGGCCGACGCGCACCCGGGGCAGCTGTCCGGCGGGCAGAAGCAGCGGGTGGCCATCGCCCGGGCCCTGGCCGGCCGCCCCACGGTGCTGCTCTGCGACGAGGCGACCTCCGCCCTGGACCAGGCCAGCACGGCCGGCGTGCTGGACCTGCTGCGCCGGGTGCGGTCGGAGCTCGGGCTCACCGTCCTGCTCATCACCCACGAGATGGCGGTGGTCAAGGCCGTGTGTGACAGCGCCGTCCTGCTGGAGCGGGGCCGGGTCGTGGACAGCGGCCGGCTGTCGGAGGTCCTGACCCGCGAGCACTCGCCGCTCGGGGACGCGCTGCTGCCCGCCCCGGTCGCCGACGCCGGCGCCGGCCACAGCGGGGTCCTGCTGCGGGTGACCGTCACCGACCGCACGCCCGAGACCGTCGTCCTGCGGACCCTGGTCGGGGAGCTCGGGCTCGCGGTCGAGGTCGCCGGCGGCTCGGTGGAGACGGTCGCCGGCGGGCGGTACGGCCGGCTGCTGCTGCGCGCCACGGGCGACCTGGGGCGGCTGGACGGCGCCGTCCGCCGGCTGCGCGACGACGGCGTCCTGATCGAACCGGTGCACGCGGACACGGTTCCGGCGGCGGGGGTGGACCGGTGAGCGACTGGGCCCGCATCTACCCGCAGCTGGTCGAGGCGACCGGCGAGACGCTGTACATGGTCGGGGTCTCCGCGCTGCTCACGGTGGTGTTCGGCGTCCCCCTCGGGATCCTGCTGACGGTCACCGCCCCGGGGGCGCTCGCCCCGCGGCCGCTGCTGCACCGGCTGCTGGGGCTGGTGGTCAACCTCGGCCGGTCGCTGCCCTTCATCATCCTGCTGTTCCTCGTCGCCCCCGTCACCCGCGGTCTCGTCGGGACGACGATCGGCTCGACGGCAGCCATCGTGCCGCTGACGATCGGCGCCGTCCCCTTCCTCGCCCGGCTCGTGGAGACCAGCCTCCGCGAGGTCGCCCCCGGGAAGGTCGAGGCGGCGATGTCCATGGGCGCGCGCCGCCGGGACGTCGTCCGCACCGTGCTGCTGCCCGAGGCGCGGCCCTCGCTGATCGCCGGGGTCACCGTCACCGTCGTCGCGCTGATCAGCTACTCGGCGATGGCCGGGGCCGTCGGCGGCGGCGGGCTCGGGGACTTCGCCATCCGCTTCGGCTACCAGCAGTTCCGGACCGACATCACCCTGCTGACCGTCGTCCTGCTGCTGCTCATCGTGCAGGCCCTGCAGTGGGCCGGCGACCACTGGGCGCGCCGGCTGGCCCACGCCTGACCGCCCTCCCCACCTCCGGTGGCCGCCCGGCCACCGATCACCCCCTGAGGAGAACCCCCACCATGCGCTCCCGTCTGACCTCGCTCCTGGCCGCGTCCGCGGCGACCGCCCTGCTCGCCGCGTGCGGCGGCGGTGAGGCCGAGCTGTCCGCGGCCGACGAGCCGCTGCGGGTCGGGGCCTCCCCGGTGCCGCACGCCGAGATCCTGCGGTACGTCGACGAGGAGCTCGCCGCCGGCGCCGGCCTGGACCTGGAGGTCGTCGAGTTCACCGACTACGTGCAGCCGAACGTGGCGCTGGACGACGGGTCGCTGGACGCCAACTACTTCCAGACCATCCCGTACCTGGAGGAGCAGGAGGCCAGCGCCGGGTACGACTTCACCCCGCTGGAGCCGGTGCACATCGAGCCGCTGGGCATCTACTCCGAGTCGCTGACCGACCTCGCCGCACTCCCCGACGGCGCGACCGTGGCGATCCCGAACGACCCGACCAACGCCGCCCGCGCGCTGCGGCTGCTCGAGGCCAACGGGCTGATCACCCTGGCCGACACCGGCGACGCCGCGCCGACGTCGCTGGACGTCCAGGACAACCCGAAGGACCTGCAGATCTCCGAGGTGGAGGCCGCCCAGGTGCCCCGGTCGCTGGCCGACGTCGACATCGCGGTGATCAACGGCAACTACGCCATCGAGGCCGACCTGGTCCCGGCGGAGGACGCCCTGGCGCTGGAGGAGGCCGAGGGCAACCCCAACGCCAACCTGGTGGTCGTGCGGACCGGTGACGAGGACGACGAGCGGATCCAGCAGCTGGAGCAGCTGCTGCACTCCGACGAGGTCCGCCGGTTCATCGAGCAGACCTACGAGGGCGCGGTCATCCCCGCCTTCTGACGGTCGACGCGCGGGGGCCCGGCCGCACGTCCGGCCCCCGCGCGCCACCACGGGCACCCCGCGGCCGCGGCCGGCCGGTCAGACGGTCTCGGGCACCCGCAGGTGGGCCAGGGCGAGGTCGAACTCGGTGACCTCGAGGATCTCCATGCCCATCCGGTTCGAGAACTCCTCGCGCAGGGTCGTGAACTGGTCGCGGGTGTGCGTCATCGCCTCGCGGCTGTCGAACACGACCGCCGAGACGCACCGGCCGTCCCGGCGGTCGACCATGAGGCTGTTGCTGCAGAACCCGGGGGTCTGCTCCCACCAGGGCATCAGGCTCTCCCGGTAGGCGGTGGTGACCCGGTCCAGGTTCGCGGGGCCGGTCCGGGCCCACGTGACCCGCGCGCAGGCGCCGTCCCCTGCCCGGTGCGCCCGGTGCAGGACGGCGATCTCCCACTCCTGCACCTCGGTCGTGGCCCGGAACCGCTCGGCCACCCGCTCCCGTGACGCGCGGATCTGCTCGGCGCTGGCGTGCATCGCGTCCTCGGTCTCCCAGGCGCTGGTGGCGATGCACCGACCGGTGTCGCGGTCGGTCAGGAGCGAGAGACCGACGCAGCCCTCCAGCCGCGTGACCATCGGCATGACGTCGTCGCGGATGGCGGTGGTGAGGTCGTCGACGACCTCCGGCCGGACTCGGATGGTGGTGGATCGGGCGTACATGGCCACCACTCCTTCCTGGTGGCGGCGACGCCCCTGCGGCACCGCCGCGCGACACACTGTGCTCCTCCGCCCGGGTCCGGGCAACGGGCATCCCGCACCGGGTGCGGCGACTCCTGCGCGCCGCCCACCGGGTGGACGCTGGGCGCTCCTCGAGACCCCCGGGAGACGACGATGACCCCCAGGCACCCCCTGCTCCGTTCCGTGGTCGCGGCCGCCGCGGTCGCCGCCGTCGGCTCGCTCGTCCGGTCCATGGTGCGGGCGGTGACCAGGTAGGCGGTCGGCCCGGTCGCGCGCGCCGGGGCCGCCGAGCAGGATCGTCCCCGGCCCGGTCCCGGGTGCGCCGTCCGGCGCCGCCGCCGGAGTCCCGAGCCGGGGAGGGGGAGGCCCGGGATGGCGGTCAGCGAGGTCGACCTGCGGCGGCGGTGGTCCGCCGGGCAGGCGTGCCACGGCCTGTGGAGCCTGCTGCCCGGCGTGGTGACCGGCGAGGTGCTGGCGCGGACCGGAGCGGACTACGTCGTGGTCGACCTGCAGCACGGCGCCACCGCCGAGGCCGAGCTGCCGGGTGTCGCCGCGGCGATCGCCGGGGCGGGCGCGGTGCCGCTGGTCCGGACCCGCAGCCCCGGCTTCGCCGACGTCGGACGCCCGCTCGACCTGGGCGCCCGCGGCGTCGTCGTGCCCAACGTGCGCGACGCCGACCACGCCCGCGAGGTCGTCGCGGCCTGCCGGTACGCCCCGGCCGGGGGACGGTCGATCGGACGCCTCTCCGGCGGGGCCGACCGGCCCCTGGCCGTCGTGATGGTCGAGACCGCGACCGCGCTCGACGACCTCGACGCCGTCCTCGCCGTCGCGGGGCTGGACGGCGTCTACGTCGGTCCGGGCGACCTGTCCCTGTCCCTGGGGCTGACCGGCGACGAGCGCCGGGAGGAGCTGCGCGGCGTGCTGTCCTCGATCATCGCCCGGTCCGCCGCCGCGGGCGTGCCCGTCGGGGTCCACGCCTCCAGCGGCGAGGAGGCCGCCGGCTACGCCGCCGAGGGCGCCACGATCGTCACGGTCGCCGTCGACACCGTCTCCCTGACCGAGGCGGGGCGGCACCACCTCGGCGTCGCCCGCGGCCACCCGGCCTGACCGTCCGCGCGGTCGGCCCCGGACGGCGTCGACGAGCAGGCGGAGCCGGGGACATCATCAGGGTGCCGCCGAGGAGCACCACCGGCGTGGCCGAGGACGTTCGCAGCCCGGGAACGGGGGACGGAGGCGCGGCGATGGCACGGAGCGACTTCCACGTGGCGCTGGCCAATGCACTCGATCTGGCCATGCCCCCGGAGGTGCCGCAGGAGTACGACCTCGAGGCCGTGGTCGACCAGAGCATCGCCCTGCTGGAGCGGGCGGGGTGGCGGTTCACCCGCACCCGGCCCACCCGGACGCCGTCCGCGCCGCCCCCGCAGCGACCGGCGTGACGGCCGCCGGTCAGCCCTGCTCGGGATCGGTATCGTCGGCGAACTCCCGGAAGGCGGCGAACGCGCGCGGGCCGTACACGGTGCCCGGTCCGCCGTTCATGGCGATCGCGACGCCGAGGGCCTCGGCGACCTCCTCCTCGGTGGCGCCGGTGCGGGCGGCGCCGCGGGCGTGCGAGGCGATGCACCCGTCGCACTCCTTGCTGACCGCGATGGCGAGCGCGATGAGCTCCTTCGCCTTCTCGTCCAGTGCACCCGCGGCGTACGCGGCGGCGTGCAGCTGGCGGTAGCCGGCGTAGACCTCGGGGATCGCGCGACGCAGCGCGCGGGCCGGTTCGCGGAGCTCGTCCTGGACGGCGTGGCCGTGGCTCATGGCGGCATGGTGTCAGCCGTCGTCCCGCCGGGCTCGGTGCACCCGGTGTGGTGGTCGGCCTCGGCGGCGAGGACGGCCTCCTCCCGGCTGGCGAACGGGCCTCCCGAGCGGCCGTCGGCCCGGCAGGTCCACCGGTAGCCCTCGCGCGTCTGCTCGATGAGGTAGCCCTCCGGGTCGGAGGGGCCGTGGCCCGGGCGTTCCCACGGGTCGGTCATGCGAACTCCACGTCCTTGAAGCGCACCCCGGCGAGCGCGCCGCCGAGGTGGACGACGGGCACGGGGCGGTGGGTGGCGTCGGCGACGGTCACGGTCTCGGCGACGTCGCCGGCGCGGGTGAACAGGAGGTCCGAGCCGGTGACGGTGATCCGGAGCGGCACGTAGGTGCCCATCCGCAGCGGCGCCCCCGTCGAGGACGCCAGCGCGGTGGCGACCCCCTCGACGACCCGGTGGACGTCCAGGCCGCCGTCCGCCCGCAGGCAGAACCGGTAGCCGTTGACGCCGGCCGACGCGGCGGACGACGGCCGGTACGGGTGGTCGTCGGTGCTCAGGAGGACCCACCCGCCGCTCGTGCGGCCGTCGGCGCAGGTCTCGTCCACTCGGAGGGCCAGGCGCAGCGTGAACGCGGCCGGGTCCGGCGGCGCCAGGAACCCCATGAGCGTGGAGCTCGCGGTGGCGGAGACGTCGACGCCCCAGGAACCGTCGTCCGCGTGGAACCGGCCCCGGTCGGTGTCCGCCAGCATCCCGGGCAGCCAGACCTGACGGGCGAACAGGTCCGCGGTGCGCCGCGCCGCGTCCCCCGCGATGTAGACGGGGTCGTCGGAGAAGAGCGCGTCCACCCCGTCGGCGACGAGGACGTCGCGGGAGTGCCGGCGGTTCACGGTGTGGCAGGCCACCTCGATCCCCGCGGCGTGCGCTCGGGCGCACAGCCCCGGGGTGACCGAGCCCGCCTCCGGTCCGATCCAGTTGATGCCCTCCGCGGCGGCCCGGTCGACGTCGGTGCTCCCCAGCCAGATGACCCCCCACCCCCGCGAGCGCGCCAGCCGGCAGTCGGCCAGCGCGAAGGACTGGAGCAGGACGGACGCCGGGCTGATCCCGCGCCGGACCAGCGCGTCGATCATCGGCCGCATCGCGTCGCGGCTCTTGGCCTCGCAGCAGAGCAGGACGCGGTTGCCGAACTCGGTGAGCACCTCCTCGAACAGCGGAGGGCGCAGCCCGTTCGGCCAGCCCCCGCCGAGGATGTCCGCGGCGTCGATGTCGAGCTGTTTCCAGGACACCGCGGTGTGGTCGGCGACGTTGCCGCTGGAGGTGGTCATGCGGTCCACGGTGCCGTCGTGCATGACACCGAGGCCGCCGTCGGCCAGCGTCGACACGTCCTGCTCGATGACCGGCAGGCCCTGGCCGACCGCCACCCGGTACCCCTCCATCGTGTGCTCCGGGACCTGCATGGCCCCACCGCGGTGGGCGATGACGAACGGCCGGCGCAGGTCGGCGAACTCCACGGGGGGATCCTGACGCGCGGCGGGGGTGTGCGGTGCGGCCGCCGGCCCCCGACCATGGGCCGTGCGCTCCGTGCTGCGGGCGGCGCTGGTCGTCGCGGTCGTGTTGGCTGTGCTGGTGGGTCTGTTGTGGGCGGTGCAGCGGCGCCTGGTGTACCTCCCGCACGGCGGCCCCGTGCCCGCGGCCGCCGACGTCGTCCCGGGCGGCCGGGACGTCCGGCTGACCACCGCCGACGGCCTGAGCCTGGGTGCCTGGTTCGTCCCCGGCCCGACCGCCGACGCCCCCGCCGTCCTCGTGGCCAACGGCAACGGCGGGCACCGGGGTCTGCGGGCGCCGCTGGCACGGGCACTGTCGTCGGCCGGACTGGCGGTGCTGCTGTTCGACTACCGCGGGTACGGGGGCAACCCGGGCAGCCCCAGCGAGCAGGGGCTGGCCCTCGACGTGCGGGCCGCACGCAGCTACCTGGTCGAGGAGGCCGGCGTCCCCGGGGACCGGCTCCTCTACTACGGCGAGAGCCTGGGCTGCGGCGTGGTGACCGAGCTGGCCGTCGAGCACCCGCCGGCCGGGCTCCTGCTGCGGTCGCCGTTCGTCGACCTGGCCGCAGTCGGGAGCGAGCACTACCCGTTCCTCCCGGTCCGGCTGCTGCTGCGCGACCGGTACCCGGTCGCCGAGCGGGTCGCCGGGCTGCGGGTGCCGACGACGGTCGTCTACGGCGGCCGGGACGCGATCGTGCCCCCGGCCCAGAGCCGGCGGGTCGCCGACGCCGCCGCGCAGCTGCACCGCCGCGTGGAGGTGCCCGGCGCCGACCACAACGACCGCGTCCTGCTCGACGGCGAGCTGCTCGTGGACGCCGTCGCGGAGCTGGCCGCGCTGACCACGGGGTAGCCGGCCGCCGCGCTCGACCTGCCGGACCGGGGAGCGCTCGTCCCGGGGATGCGCGCCGACCTCGTGCTGGTCCGTGGCGACCCGGAGGCCGACACCACCCGGACACGGGAGGTCGCGCAGGTCTGGCGGGTCGGGCACCCGGCGACCTGACCGCCGGCAGCGGCAGGGGACGTCAGAGCCCGGGGGTGCTCCGCCCGGCGGGCACGCCGGCGAGGAGCTGCCCGCCGCTCCGGGGGGAGGGGATGCGCACCGGGGCATGGGGGGCTCCGCGCCGTCTCCCGGGCTCGGGAGGCGGGGGCAGCAGGCCGGCGTCCCGAGCCCGCTGGACCGCCATCAGCCGGTCGCGCACACCGAGCTTGCGGTACAGGTGCTCGAGGTGCTTGTGCACCGTCCGGGGCGAGGTGTCCAGGCGGCGGGCGATCGCCTGGGCGGTGAGGCCCGCCCCGAGGAGGGTGAGGACGGCGAACTCGCGGTCGGTCAGCCGGGTGCCCACGGCGCGGTCGTACCGCTCCTCCGGCACGTCCCGCAGCACCCGGTGCTGTCCGACGATCGCGGTCAGCACCGGGAGCACCAGGGCGGCCAGCGCGGCATCGGCGTCGCCGTAGTCGTCGTCGGGGCGGCTCACCACGTAGGCCTCGATCCCCTCGCCCACGCGGAGCGGCAGGGCGAGCTGGTGGGTTATGCCGAGGGGGCGGGCGAACGCCGACCACTCCGCGCGCATCCCCGGACCGGCCACCGCGTGGGGCACCCGGCCCAGGATCTGCGGTGCGGAGCTGCGCGTGACGGCGTACCAGCGGATCAGCGGCTGGGTGGTGGCGTCGGGGAGCAGACCGGACGGCGGCGTCGTCGGCAGGAAGCCGTCGGGCCAGCCACCGACGACGTGGTCCACCCACGCGCCGTCCACGACGTTGCGCGAGCAGCAGGCCGCACCGAAGGACGTGAGGAGCAGGTCCGCCACCCGCGCGTGGGGGAACTCCCGTGCCCCGGGCCGCCCCTGCAGGATGTCGCCGACCAGCTCCAGCCACGCGGCGTGACACGTCGTGGTGCCCGGCACGCAGCAGAGCGTAATCCGTCCGCACCGGATCGTGGAGGTCGTCGCGCCCCGGTGGCCGGTCCGGGAGGCGGGTGTGGTCCCGCCGTGACCGGCCGGTGCGTACGCACAACTGCGTACGGTCCCGGCGCGCGGACGTGAATAGCGTTCCCGTCGCCGCTCACGGGCACGCGGCCGGGGGATACCGTCGTCTCTCCGGTGCTCCTCCTGGACGGCTGTTCGATCCCACAGGAAGGACGACCTCCGTGGACCGCCCACCAGCCACCCGCGTCACCCTGCTCGACGGATTCCACCTCGAGGTCCCCGGCCGGGAGCACCGGGCGGCCACCGACGACCTGCCCCGGGGCGTGCAACGGCTGGTGGCCCACCTCTGCCTGTCCTGCCGGCCGACCCGGACGGCGACGGCCGGACACCTGTGGCCCGACGTCCGCGAGGCACACGCCCACGGCAGTCTGCGGTCGGCGCTGTGGCGGCTCAACAAGGCGGCGCCCGGCCTGATCGAGGCGTCGGGCAGCGCGCTCCGTCTGGCGGCGGACGTCCGGGTCGACGTGCGGGACCTCGGGAACTGGGCGCGGCGGGCGATCGCCCCGCCCGCAGGGGCCGACGACGTCGCGGTGCCCGACGCGGCGCTGCTCGGTGACCTCCTGCCCGGGTGGTACGACGACTGGGTCCTCCTCGAACGGGAGCGGCTGCGCCAACTGCGCATGCAGGCCCTGGAGGCGGTGGCCGCGAGGCTCGCCCTCCTCGGTCGCCACGGCGAGGCCCTGGAGGTCGCGTACGCGGCGGTCCGCGCCGAGCCGCTGCGGGAGAGCGCGCACCGGACGGTGGTCCGGGTGCACCTGGCCGAGGGCAACGTGGCGGAGGCGATCCGGGCCTACGGGCTCTTCCGGACCATGCTGCGGGACGAACTGGACGTGTCCCCGACCGAGCAGATGACCCGGCTGGTGCAGCACATCCCGCGGCTGCGCCGGGTGCCGGCCGCGCCGCACCTCCCTGCCGGGGGAGTCCACGTCCGCTCCGGGGCGGCCATCCCGTCGCAGTCGAGGGCGACGACCGGCCTGACGCGGGCGTAGGGGGACGAGCCCCGCCGCCGCACCGGAGGGCCGGGCGGGACGGGGCGCCGGCGCACCACGGGCACGGGGGTGCCCGTGGTGTCGGCGCATCATCCGTACGGGGGACTGCGCCACGCAGCGTGACCACCCAGCATGGGTCTTCGCACGTTGACCGCGGTACGCGGGCATCGGACAGCGGACTCTGCAACGCTGCGTAGTACCCCGTGGGAGAGAGACGTGGTCGACGACCCGAGTGCGGCACTGCTCATCCGCGTGTGGCTCGAAGGCCCCGGCGAGCTCAGGGCGCGGCTCCTGACCGTGCAGGCCACCGCCGAGACGCCCGCGGAGGACGCGACGGTCGCCGTGGCGTCGTCCCCGGACGACGTGCTCGCCGCCGTCCGCGCCTGGCTCGACGGCTTCGTCCGGGACGCCGTCGACCCGGACGACGCGAACGGCTGAGTTCCGCCCGGGGTCTCCGCGCCACCGAGGGGCGACAGCGGGCAGTTGGACCCTGACCATCCGTCCGCGCCCTGCCTATCTTCCGTGTCGTCGCACCGTCGACGGGAGGGGATGGTCGACGTGGGGGTCGATGCGCGTGCCCGGGTGACGCTCCTCGACGGGTTCGGGGTCCAGTTCGGCGCCGGGAACGGTCGGCCGGGGGTGGGGGAGCTCCCGCACGGCGTGCAGCGTCTCGTCGCCCACCTCTGTCTGGCCGGGCGGCCACCCCGGTCGACGGTCGCCGGTGTGCTGTGGCCGGAGGTCCCCGAGGACCACGCCCACGGCAGCCTCCGCTCGGCCCTGTGGCGGCTGCAGAAGGCGGCGCCCGGCCTGGTGGCCGTGTCCGCCGGTCGCCTCTCGCTGGCCGACGGTGTCGGGGTGGACGTGCGGGAGCTCGACGACTGGGTGCGGCGGGTGCGGGACCCACGGTCCTCGATCGACGACGTCGAGCTGCCCGACGCCGGCCTCCTCGGTGAGCTGCTCCCCGGGTGGTACGACGACTGGGTCATGCTCGAGCGCGAGCGGGTGCGGCAGGTGCGCATGCACGCCCTCGAGCAGGTCGCGGCCCGGCTGGCGGCGGCCCGGCGGTACGGGGACGCGCTCCAGGCCGCCTACGCGGCGGTGCGCGCCGAGCCGCTGCGGGAGAGCGCGCACCGGACGGTGGTCCGGGTCCACCTGACGGAGGGCAACGTCGCCGACGCGTTGCGGGTCTACGAGCGGTTCCGCGCGCTCCTGGCCGACGAGATCGGTGCTCGGCCCAGCGAGCACATGACGCAGCTGGTGCGGGGGATCCGCCCGCTGCAGCCGGTCGCGCGCTGACGCCCGCGCGGGGGCGCTCCGGTCCCCGCGGGTAGCGGGGTCGCGTGTATCACGTCGGCCGCCGTCCGCCTCTGCCGGTCGTCCACCGCTGCAGAGGGGATCTCCATGGACGCGCGGACGCGGACGACAGCGGCGTGGCCGGCCCCGGACCGACGTCCGGCGCCCCGGGTCGGCCTGCTGGACGGTTTCTCCCTCGAGTCGGCGGGCCGGGGGTCGCGGGCCGGTCGGGACGACGTCCCCCCGGGCGTGCAGCGGGTGGTCGCCTTCGTCTGCTTCGCCGGGCGGCCGGGCCGCTCGGCGGTCGCCGGCCAGCTCTGGGGCGACGTCCCCGAGGACCAGGCGCAGGCGAGCCTGCGCTCGGCGCTGTGGCGGCTGGGCCGCGTGGCCCCGGGGCTCCTCGACACCGCGGGCGGCGCCCTGGCCCTCGCCCCCGGGGTGCACGTCGACGTCCGGGAGCTGATCGCGTGGGCGGCGGCCGTCCGGGACCCGCGGACCCCCCTCGACGACCTGACCCTCCTGCCCCCGGACCTGCAGGGCGACCTGCTGCCCCGCTGGCACGACGACTGGGTGCTCATCGAGCGGGAGCGGCTGCGGCAGCTGCGGCTGTACGCGCTGGAGACCCTCGGCGCCCGGCTGGCCGCGGCGGGCCGGCCGGCGGAGGCGGTCGAGGCCGCGCACTTCGCCGTCCGCAGCGAGCCACTGCGGGAGAGCGCCCACCGCCTCCTGGTCCGGGTGCACCTGGCCGAGGGCGACGTGGCCGCCGCCGTCCGCACCTACCAGCACTTCCGGACGATGCTGCGCGACGAGCTCGGCCTCGACCCGACCGACCGGTTCACCCGGCTGGTCCAGCACCTGGGCGGAGCGCACCGGGCCGCCTCCTGAGAGCGGTTCTCGGGTTGGCTGACAGAGGTGGTCGACAGACGAGATCGCGTGATGTCGCACGCTTCGAGGCGTTCAGCCGTGCGAGATCACGCGATCCCGCTGCCGCGCCAGCACGACCCGTCAACCAACCGGCACACCGCTGTGACAGCGGTGTATCAGGCGACCCGGCGGCTCCCTCTGTCCGGAGCAGGCGCGGGGTCCGGCCACGATCGGGGGGGTGGCCGGCCTCCGTGGCCGCGCCGACCGCGCCCGAGCACCCGGGGAGGCCCCTCCATGTCCGGTCAGCCACCTGGCGTCGACTCCCGGCCCGGCGAGGTGCCGTACGGAGACCTGCTCACGGGCCTCCGCCGGTACCTCCGCACCGAGGGTCAGCGCCACCTGGACGACCCGAACGTCTGCTCCGTCGGCATCGGTCACAAGGTGGTCGACGGCCGCCGCACCCCGGTGCTGTCGGTGCAGTTCATCGTCGAGGAGAAGGAGGCCGAGCCCGAGACCCTCGCCGCGCTGGGGACGACCCCGGTGCCGGAGGCGATCACCATCGCGGGGATCCGGGTGCCGACCGACGTGCTCGAGCGCCGCCGGCAGCCGGCCCTCGTCGGCCTGCCCGGTCCCGCGGGTCGGCCGACCCCGGTCGGCCGGCGGAGCCGGACGACGCCGCTCTCGGCGTCCCGTTCCGGCGTCAGGCTCTCGCTGGTCAGGTAGGACCTGGCGGGAGCGGGGTCCCACCCTCCGGCCGCCGGGACGTCGTCGAGGACGCTGCGCGTTCGTCGGACGGTCGGCCGGCCTCAGGCCAGTTCCGTGCCGCCGCAGCGGCGAGATCGGCGGTCTCGCACGGCTCCCGGCCTCGACGCGTGCGAGATCGGCGGTCTCGCCCGTCGACCTGCCCCCGACCGACCCGAGAACCGCTGTCAGGGCGGGTCCGTGCCGCGCGGGAAGCGCGGCGCGGCGATGCGGGGGATGACTGGAGTACTCGCCGCCGCGGACGGTGACGGAGCGCGGGAGCCGCTGGTACCGACGCGGCGTCGGCCGCGCCCCGGCAGGTATCACCGGACCCTGCCGGTGCCTCTCCTTCGCAGCACCCGGTCCGCCGGGGAGTCCGCGAGAGGTGCTGGAGGTGGGTCGTGCCCACGAGTGAGCAACCGTCGTCGCCGTTGCTGCGCGCCCTCGGGAGGGCGGCCGACCTGGGCCGTGCCGACGGGCGCCTCGCCGTCGGCATCGAGCCGGTGGGGGAGCCGGTCCCGATGGGCTCGTGGTGCCACGGGCTCGCCCCCGACGAGCTCGCCGACCTCGTCTGGGACGCCGCAGCGGGGCCGGCACCCGCCGGGGTCGTGCTCAACGCCCCGCTCTGGTACGCGCAGGGCTTCCGCGAGGCCCTCGCCGGCGCCCGGGACCAGCTGGCCGGCGTGCCGCGTCCGCGCGAGGGCGTGGGAACGGGCACCGACGAGCCCGGCCGTGCGGGACCACCCCGGCCGTGCGGCGACCGACCTCGACCGGGGGACCGCCCGACGGTGGAGGGGGAGGCGGGCCAGGACCGCCGGGACCGCATCCCGGCCCCGCGGCAGCCGTGACCGCCGTCCCCGCGCGAGGCACCGGCGTGCACCGACCGGTGCCCGGAGGGCTGGGGCGCGACTCGGCTCCCCCGGGACGACGAGGGCGGGCACCCCGCGGCGCGCATGCCGAGGGCCGGCCTCCCGGGACGGTCGTCCCGGGAGGCCGGCCCCGTGCGTGGTCAGACCGGGAGGATCCGCAGGGGGACGCCGTACCCGTCGAGCTCCTCCGCCCCGTTCGCCTTCTCGGAGTACTCCCTCGCCCCGGCGAGCAGCGCGTCGAGCGCCTCCTTGGCCGTCGCGTGCTCGCCGTCCCGCACCATGCGGACCACCGCGCCCGCCACCTGGGGCGCGGCGAAGGAGGTCCCGCTCCAGGTGGCCCACGAGTTCGGCCCGAAGGTGTCGGGGTCGAGCTCGTCCGATGCCGGCGCCTCCCTGCCGACGACGTAGGTGGAGACCACGCCCTGGCCGAGGGTGGAGCAGGTCACCCAGTCGCCGTGCGTGGACCACTCCGCGCCCACGACCTGCCCCTCGTGGTCGTCGTCCAGGCGCAGCGCGGCCACGGAGACGACGTGGTCCCGGAACTCCGGGTCGTCGGAGAAGGCCGCGGGCCAGCACCGGCGGACGTCGCCGTAGTTCCCGGCGGCGCAGATGACCAGCAGGTGACGGCCCTGCGCGCGAGCGGTGCCGATGGCGGTGCGGAGCGCCTCCTCCATCGCCAGCGGGGGCCGGTCGCCCGCGGTGAGGAAGCCGAGCGACAGGTTGACCACCTCCGCGCCCTGCTCCGCCGCGCGGACGATCTCCCGCGCCACCTCCACCTCGTCGCCGTCCCCCTCGGTGTTCAGCGCACGCCGCACGACCACCTCGGCCCCGGGCGCGACCTGCTGCACGATGCCGGTGGCGAAGGTGCCGTGCCCGGCCGCGCGGTCGAGGAAGTCGTCCGCCGGGACGACGTCGAGCAGGTCCAGGTTGTCGGTGCACGCGAGACCGGCCAGCCAGCCGTCGGCGCGCTGCTCCGCGCTCACGCCGTTGTCGATGACCACGACGCACGGGCCGGCCTGTGCCGCCTCGGGCGCGGGGAACTCCCACAGCCCACCCGCGCCCGGGCCGGAGGGCTCCGGACCGCCCGCGGCCTTCCGGATCGCCCCCAGCAGGGAGACGTGACTGGGCGCCGCCCGGTCCCCGGCCACCGCACGGGCCACGGTCCCGGACGCGCGCAGGCTGCGCGCACCCGCACCGACGGTCGCGAGCACGCAGAGCCCGTCCAGCCCGGGGATCGACACCACCTGCGGCGCGTAGTACCGCGACTGCAGCTCCGCGACGACGTCCTCGGCGTCCGCCCGGCGCACGACCAGCCGGTTCGGGGTGACGGCGATCCCGTCGTCGTCGTCGAGCTGGATGCGCGCCGGCCCGAGGCCGCTGCGCCGTTCCTGCAGGTCGGTCAGCGCCCGCACTCGGTCGGCCCGGCGCGCGTCCGGGGTGTCCGTCTCGGCGAGCCAGGCGGCGATCTGCGCCCGGACGGCAGCGCGCTGGGCGTCGATCTGCTCGTCGGAACGCCGGTCCGGTGGGGCCTGGGGGAACCGGTAGACGTCTGCCATGTCGCATCTCCTCCTCGATGCGCCGGGATCCGGGCACAATCCTCCCGGTGACCGGCGTCACCCTGGAAGAGCCGACCGGTTCCCTCCTGATACGCGCCCAGGAGGCCTACGACGGGGTCGTCGGGGACCCGCGGCGCTTCGCCCAGCTCGCGGCCGACGTCGTCGAGGAGGCCCGCCGCGCCACCGACACCGAGGCGCTGGTCGTCGGCCTGCGGGCCGTGGCCTGGGCGGCCCGCGCGCAGCGGGAGAACCGCCGGGCCCTGCGGGTGCTCGACGAGGCGGTCCGGCTCGCCCGACGTGCCGGGATGACCCAGCGGCTCGCGGAGCTGCTCGTCACCCGGGCGGCGGTCGTCCTCGAGCTGGGCCAGGTCGCCGCGGCCGCCCGCGACCTCGACCAGGCCGTGCTCGGCAACGGCGGACCGCCCCCCGAGGTCGAGTTCATGCGCGCCGTGCTGCTGCACAACCTCGGGCGGCTGGAGCCGGCGGCCGCCGCCTACCGCCGGGTGATCGCCCACCCGGCGGCCACCCTGGACAACCGGGGGAGCGCTGCCAACAACCTCGCCCTCGTGGCCGCCGCCCGCGGACGGTTCGACGAGAGCCTGCGCCACCTCGACCACGCGGAGGAGCTCGCCGCCGGCATCGGACCGTCCATGTACGCGTTCGTGGCGCACAACCGCGGGCTGGTCCTGGCCCAGAGCGGACGGCTCGCCGATGGACTGGCCCAGCTGGACCGCGCGACGGAGCTGTTCGCGCCGACCGGCGTGCCGCTCGGCGAGTACTACATGGAGCACGCCGACGTCCTGGCGGAGCTGCGGCTGCTGCCGGAGGCACGCGACCTGGCCGGGCGGGCCGCTGCCGACCTCGACGGCCAGGGCGTCCTGCTCCTCGCCGCGGAGGCCCGGTTGACCGTGGCGCAGACCGCGCTGCTGGCCGGGGACGCCGCAGCGGCGAGGGCGGTCGCCGGCGAGGCCGAGCAGCTGTTCCGCCGGCAGCGCCGGACGGCCTGGGCCGCCCGGGCGACGGTGCTCGCGGCCGAGGCCGCGCTCCTCGACGGGACCGCCGACGGGGATCTGGTCCGGCGCGCGTCGAGGGCCGCCGGGTTCCTCGACCGGTCGGGCATGCCGGTGGCCGCCGCGGCCGCCCACCTGGCCGCGGGCCGGCTGGCCGAGCGACTGGGCCGCCCGCGCGTCGCGCGGCGCTGTCTGGAGGTCGCGCGGGACCGGAGCCGGCGGGGTCCGGTGCTGCTGCGCCTGCGCGGACACCTGGCCGCCGCCCACGCCGAGCGGCTGGCCGGCCGGGACGACGCGGTCCTGCGGCACTGCCGCGCCGGGCTGGCCGACCTGGCCCGGCACCGCGCCGCGCTGGGCTCGACCGAGCTGCGGGCGCTCGCCTCCGGCCACGGCGTGGAGCTCGGCCGCCTCGGGCTGGAGACGTTGCTGCACGGCGGTTCCCCGCTGCGGGTGCTGGGGTGGATGGAGCAGACCCGCGCCGCGGCGCTGCTCAACGTGGAGCCACCGGCTCCCGACGAGCTCCAGGACGAGCTGGCCGAACTGCGCCTGGTGCACGCCGAGCTGGCGCAGGCGCTCCGTGAGACCGGTGAGGAGCCGGCCGAGCTGCGTGCCCGCCAGACCGCCGTGGAGGCCCGCATCCGGCGCAGCACCTGGCGGCGGTCCGGGTCGGGGGCGGGCCCCGCGCCCGTCTGCACGCCCGGTGGACTCCGCAGCCGGCTCGACGGCCGCGCCCTGGCGTCGTTCGCCACGGTCGGGGGAGAGCTCGTCGCGGTCGTGCTGCACGGCGGCAGGAGCCGCCTGGTCCGGCTCGGTCCCGTGCAGCCCGTGCGGTTCGAGTGCGACAACCTGCTCTTCGCGCTGCGGCGTCTCGGCCGCCCCGGCCGGGCGGCCGCGACCGCCGCCGCGCGGAGCAGCGCCGACCACGCGCTGCGGCGGCTCACCAGCCTGCTGCTGCACCCGCTCGAGCTGCCCGCGGACGTGCCGCTGGTCGTCGTCCCCGACCGGTCGACCCACCGCGTGCCCTGGCCGGCGCTGCACGACGCCCCCGTGTGCACGACGCCGTCCGCCGCGCTGTGGGCACGCACCCGCGCCGCCGGCCCCCCGTCCGCGGGCCGGGTGGTGCTCGTCGCTGGTCCGCGGCTGCCCGGCGCCGCCGCCGAGGTCCAGGCCGTGCGCCGGTCGTACGAGCAGCCCGTCGTCCTGACCGCGGACGCGGCGACGGTCGGTGCGACGACGGAGGCACTGGCCGGCGCCCGGCTGGCGCACCTGGCCTGCCACGGCCGGCTCCGGTCGGACAACCCGTCCTTCTCCGCGCTCGAGCTGGCCGACGGCCAGCTGACCGTGCACGAGCTGGACCGTCGGGGCATCGCCCCGCAGCGGGTGGTCCTGGCCGCCTGTGACTCCGCCGCCGACGTCACCGTCGCCGGCGACGAGCTGCTCGGGTTCGTCAGCGCCCTGCTGGCCCGGGGGACGACGGGCGTCGTCGCGAGCACGGTCGCCCTCCCCGACGCGGAGTCCGTGGACCTCATGGCGCAGCTGCACCGCGGGCTGGCGGCGGGCCGCACCATGGCGGACGCGCTGCACGCCGCCCGCGCCCGGCTGGACACCGCGGACCCGCGTCAGTTCGTCCACTGGTGCGCCGTCGGCGCCTACGGGGCGGGCTGAACCGTCGGCGCGGGTATCAGGAACGCGTCCACGGACTCTGATGGGGGACAGGCGCAGCAGGGGCCGGTCCGAGGGGGACGTCGGCAGCGGGTCTCGCCCCCGTCCTGGCAACCCGCGGCGCCGCGGGGCACCATGCCACTGCGGGCTGCGAGGGGAGGTGGCGGGAGATGACGGGACCGGGCCGGCACGAGGACGACGACCTGCTCGACGAGCTGCGCGCGGCGGTGCGCGCCGCCGGCACGCCCACCGCGGCGATGGCCGCCGCGGCCCGCGCCGCCTTCTCGTGGCGGACGGTCGACGCCGAGCTCGCCGCCCTGACGCACGACTCGCTCGTGGACGAGCCGGTGGGCGTGCGCGGTGCGTCCTCCGGCCCCCGTGACCTGGTCTTCGAGGGCCGGGAGCTGTCCGTGGAGCTGGAACGGGACGAGGAGTGTCTCGTCGGTCAGCTGGTGCCGGCCACCCCGGGGGAGGTGACCCTGCTCCGCCCCGACGGCGAGGTGGACCGGACCGACGTCGACGAGTGGGGCCGGTTCCGGTTCGAGCGGCCGGTGTCCGGCCCGACGCGACTGCGCTGTGCCACGCCGTCGGGCGTCCTGGTCACCGACTGGGTGCGCCTCTGAGGCGCGCGCCTCACACCTCCAGCAGTGCCTGCACCGCCTGGTGGGCCCGGATCCGCGTGAGCGCGCGGGCCCGCGTCGGGCCGATGCTCCCGATCGGCATCGCGAGGCGCCGGGCTATCTCCTCGTAGGGCAGGGGTGGGTCCTCGATGAGGAGCAGGAGGAGGGCGCGCTGGCGCTCGGGCAGCTCGGCGAGGGCGCTGAGCAGGGCCTCGTGCCGCTCGCTCTCGAGCAGGTCGCTGTCCAGGCCGGGGGCGTCGTCGTCCGGTCGGCTCCGCGTGTCGAGGTCGGCGGAAGAGACGACGCGGCGGCCCCGGATCACGTGCAGGCACTCGTTCCGGGTGGTGGTGACGATCCAGCCGGGCAGTGCCCTCGGTTCCCGGATGGCGCCGAGGTGCTCGATGAGGCGGAGCCACACCGTCTGGGCGACGTCCTCGGCCTCCGCGTCCTGCAGGCGGTGCCGGCGCACGATCGACACCATGAGGGGCATGAACCGCTCGACGAGGCGGTCCCAGGAGGCCGAGTCGCCGTCGAGAGCCCGGGCAACCAGCTCGGAGACCGCGTCCTCGTCCGCGTCGGGGTCCATGGACCGTCCCCCTTCGTTCCGGTACCCGCGTCAGCGTAGCGACGGGACCACGATGGCGTGACCGCCTTTCCCGGTCGCAGCGCCCGGACGGGGCCCCGGCGCCGTCCGGCTGCCGATGGACGTGCTCCGCCGGGGGATCCATCATGGGACGGACGGCATGGCAGGTGGTGCCACAGGGAGGACGCGTGACCGACCTCGAGCCCGTCGAGCCCGACGCCATCCTCGCCCGGGGTGCGCGTCCCGTCGTCCCCTCGGGCCGCCGGGCGGTGGCCGGGTCGACGCGGGGCCGCGGCATCGTCGCCTCGGGGATCCGGGCCCTCGCCAGCGGCCCGCTCCTGTCGGCCTCGGCGCTCACGGTCACGGCCGTGGCGGCGGCCAAGGCGGTGGAGATCGCCGCCCGCGTGGCCGGGTGGAGCCGGGCCCCGGTCCGGCCGGAGGTCATCGGCCGTGCCCCGACGGCGCCTGCGCCGCCTCCGACGCTCCAGGTCTCGTGGACCCACGTCGAGGTGCGCTGGCGCTGGTGAGCCGCGGCGCCGACCGCGCCCCCCCGCGGGGTGTGCCGGGGCCCGCGCTCGCCGGCGTGCCCCCGTCCGGTCCGTCCGGTCCGTCCGATCCGCCGCGGGCCTGCGGCCACCGGCGGTGACCACCCGGTGGTCACCGCCGGTCCACGGCGACGGGATACTCGTCGCACCGGGGTCCGCGGTGGTCCGCGGTCGAGGAGGTCCCTGGTCGTGCCGAGAGCCCTGCTGCTGGAGAACATCGACCCGGTGGCGGTCGACCTCCTCCACTCGACCGGCTACGAGGTCGAGTCGCTGCGGGGAGCGCTGGACGAGGCCGACCTGGTCGCCGCGCTCGACGGCGTCGACGTGCTCGGCATCCGGTCGAAGACCCAGGTGACCGCGGAGGTCCTGCACCGCCGTCCCGGCCTGGCCGCGGTGGGCGCGTTCTGCATCGGCACCAACCAGATCGACCTGGCCGCGGCGGCGGCCGCGGGGGTGGCGGTGTTCAACGCGCCGTACTCCAACACCCGCAGCGTCGTCGAACTGGCGATCGCGGAGATCATCAGCCTGGCCCGGCGGCTGGTCGACCGGGACCGCGCGCTGCACGCCGGCACCTGGGACAAGTCCGCCTCGGGCAGCCACGAGATCCGCGGGCGGACGCTGGGCATCGTCGGCTACGGCAACATCGGCAGCCAGCTGTCGGTGCTGGCCGAGGCCCTGGGCATGCGGGTGCTGTTCTACGACCTGGAGGACAAGCTCGCGCTGGGCAACGCGCAGGCCTGCGGCAGCCTGGAGGAGCTGCTCGAGCGCGCCGAGACCGTGACGCTGCACGTCGACGGGCGGGCGGGCAACGCGGGGCTGTTCGGCGCCGAGCAGTTCGCCCGGATGCGCCGGCGCAGCCTGTTCCTCAACCTCTCCCGCGGGTTCGTCGTCGACCACGAGGCGCTGCGCGAGCACATCCTCAGCGGCCACATCGCCGGGGCCGCGGTCGACGTGTTCCCCGACGAGCCGCGCGAGCAGGGCGACGCGTTCACCTCCGTGCTGCGCGGGCTGCCCAACGTCATCCTCACCCCGCACGTCGGCGGGTCGACCCAGGAGGCGCAGCGCGACATCGGGCGGTTCGTCGCCGGCAAGCTCGTCGACTACACCGGCTCCGGGACGACGACGCTGAGCGTCAACCTGCCCGCCGTGGCCCTGCACGGCTCCGCCGCCGCCCGGTTCGCGCTGCTGCACCGCAACCTGCCCGGTGTTCTGGCGCGCGTCGACGCGCTGGTCGGGGAGCACGGCATCAACGTGGACGGCCAGGTGCTGGCCACCCGCGGGGAGCTGGGCTATGCGGTCACCGACGTCAGCGCGGACCTGCCCCCGGACCTGCTGGCCTCGCTCCGGGCGCTGCCGGAGACCGTCCGGCTGACCACCTTCGAGCGCCGGACCGGCTGACCGGCGCGCCGGTCAACCGGTCCGGCGGCCCCGGGGCCGTGCCGGGCCGTCAGCCGCGGCTCGAGACGCTCCCGCGGACCCACCGGAGCGGTCCCCGGCGGTGCCGCCGGAGGGCCGGGAGATCCGGTCCGGTCGTCCGCTCGACCCCGGTGCGCAGGAGGGCCCGCCGGCGTTCGAGGTCCTCGACCTCGGACAGGAGGGATGCGCGGCGGGCGAGGGCGTCCCCGTCCAGGCGGTCCCGGCTCGCGGCCGCCTCGGCGTCCGCCCGGCGCCGCTCCTCGCGTGCGGTGACCAGCATCCCGACGACCTCGCCCTGCGCCTGCAACCGGGCGGCCGAGGCCTCGTCGCGCGCCACCTGCCGGATCCGCTCCGCGTGCTGGACGGCGCGCCGCTCGGTCGCCCGCAACTCCTCGAGCCGGGCCTCGGCGTCCGCGCGGGCCGCGGTGTCCGTCTGCCGCCCCCGCTCGACGAGCCGGGCGGCCTCCGCCCTCATCTGCCCGGCCGCGGCGACGGCCGCGGCGACCACCCGCTCCGCCTCGGCTCTCGCGTCGGCGAGCACCTGATCGGCCAGCGCGACCACCCGGTCGGCCTGCGCGGAGGCGGCCGTCCGGTCGGCCTCGGCGTCGGCCCTCATCGCGTCGGCCTCGTCGGCCGCGGCGGCGAGCACCGCCCCGATGCGACGGGACACCCGGAGGAACTCCCCGCCGCCCGACGAGTGGGCCAGCAGCTCCCGGGCCTCCTCGAGGGCGGCCAGCGTGGAGAGGTGGCGGGCGACCAGGTGCTCGCGTTCGCGGTCGGCGGTGGCGAGCTCGTCCTCCGCCCACCGGACGTAGGTGTCGACCTGGAAGCGGTCGTAGCCGGCCACGGCCCGACGGAACATCGGCGCGGCCTCGAGGACGGAGGGCAGGTCCCCGGAGACCGTCGGCCGCCGACGGTCCGCGGGCCCGCACGCCGGGCGGGCGGTCCTGTCGTCGGCATGCAGCTCGGCGCTCATCCCACCTGCCTCCCCACGCAGCCGCCGGTCGAGTGGGGGACGCTACGGCGCCCCGACCGGCAGAGCGGCCGTCGTCGTCCGCCGACCACCCGGAGGGGCGACGTCGGCTCGCGCGACCGGGCGCCGTGGTGCGGCGGCCGTGCCGGTGCGTGACGTCGCTGGGACGGGTGAGCAACGGGCGCCCGGCGTGTCGGGGCCGGTGACGGCGCGCACCCTCCTCCCATGACGCCCGACACGACACCACCGCCTCCGGGCAGCATGACCGTGCCGCCGCTGTCCGGGTGGGAGGACCTCCTGACCGTGCTGCTGCTCCTGATCGCCCTGACCGTGGCCTCCCTCGTGGTCGCGGCGTCGACGGCGCACGTGAGGGGGCGCTCGGAGTGGCAGGCGGAGCTGGACGCCCGGTCGAGCAGGCGCCGGGACGCGGCGACGGGCCCGCCGGACGCGCACCACCGGTCCGTCGAGCCGGTCGGGCCCGGGCCGGGCTGACCGCGGCCCCACGGGCTGCGGAACGGGACACCGGCTCCTCGCTGGTCCGCTCCCGGAGGGCGGCGGCGGCGAGTAGCGTGGGCCCCGCGTCGGGACGTCCCCGCCACGCCCGGCGCGGCCGGCCAGGAGCGATCGATGGCGGATCCCTGGGTGCGGGCTCCGGGGCCGAGCCCAGCCCGGTGGTCCGGCGAGCCGGAGATGGACGCCGATGTCCTCCGAACAGCGACCACAGCCGTTCAGCGTCGGTGCGGTCCTGGAGTACCTGGGCCGGTCCTCGCCCGACGAGCGACCGATGGAGGGTGTGCTGCAGCGCGTCACCGACCTGGTCAAGACCGTGATGCCCGGCGGCCCCGAGGCGTCGATCACCCTGCTGGTCGGGCAGTCCCCGTCCACCGTCGCGGCCACCGGACAGGTCGCCCTGGACCTGGACGAGGGCCAGTACGAGCGCGGTCACGGCCCCTGCCTGCACGCCGCCGCGACGCGGCAGATCACCGAGATCCCCGACACCCGCAGCGACACGCGCTGGCCGGAACACGCACGGCGCGCCGCCGAGCGCGGCACCCTCAGCTCCCTGTCGGTGCCGTTGGTCATCGACGACCCCCAGGTGTCCGGAGCGCTCAACGTCTACGCCAGGCCACCGAACGCCTTCGACGAGGACAGCCGGTCGGTGGCCAGCCGGTGCGCGCCCTACGCCGCGGTCGCCGCCGGGAACCTGTCCCTGTACCGACGCGCCCTGAAGCGGATGGAGACCCTGGAGGCGGCAGTGGCGTCGCGGGCGGTCATCGAGCAGGCCAAGGGCATCCTCATGGAGCGCCACGACGTGACCGCCGACGGCGCGTTCCGCATCCTCGCCCGGGCGTCGGTGCACACCCACATCACCGTGCGCCGCCTCGCCGAGCACCTCGTCCACACGGGAGAACTCCGCTGCCGATAGACATCCGCGCCGGCGGAGGGCCCCGTCTCCCGGGTCCGGCGCGGCAGGACCGGATCGCCTCGACCCCCGTCGCGGACCGGGGACTCCCCGCAACCCATGACCTCGACCCAGGGAGCGCCTGGTGAGCGGAAGCAGGACCGACGAGCCGGCGCGCGGGTCGGCCGGTGGCTACATCCACGACGCGCTGCTCTACGACTCGCCCGACGAACTGGCCGGCGCGGCCGTGCCGTTCCTCCTCGAGGGCCTCGCCGGCGGAGAGGCCGCCGTCATCGCCGCCGGACCCCGTACGGCCGGCGTCCTGACGGAGGCCCTCGACGGGGACCCGCGGGTCCACGTACTCGACCGCTCCGAGGTGTACCGCACGCGGACGCCCACGGTGGTCACGGCCTTCCGCCGGCTGGTGGAGCGCTGCTCGGCGGAGGGGATCGGCCGGGTCCGGGTGATCGGGGAGTTCGACGTCGGGCCCACCGAGCGCAGCTGGCTGGAGTGGCAGCGCTACGAGGCCGCGGTGAACGTCGCCCTCGCACCCTGGCCCCTGTGGGGTCTGTGCGTCTTCGACACCCGGCGCCTGCCCGAGCAGGTCCTCACCTCCACGTTGCGCACGCACCCGAACCTGGCCACCCCGGAGGGCCGCGCACCCAATCCGCTGTTCGGCGACCCGGTGCGGTACGCGCGCTCGCTCCCGGTGCCGGCCGAGCCGCTGGAGGAGACGCCACCGCGGCTGGCGGCACGGGACGTCTCGGACACCGTCGGCCTCCGGCACGCGGTCGCGGCCGTACTCGCCACCGTCGGCGCTCCCCGCGAGGTCCGCGAGGACTTCCTGCTCGCGGTCCACGAGCTGACCGCCAACGCCGTCCGGCACGGGTCCCCGCCGGTCGACGTCATGCTGTGGACCTCGGCCGACCGGCTGGTGGCCACCGTGAGCGACCGGGGACGCCGGTGGGACGACCCGCTCGCCGGCTACGGCCCGGCACACGGCGACGACCTGTCCCGCGGCGGCATGGGCCTGTGGCTCGCCCGCCAGCTCTGCGACCACCTCGACATCAGCCACCACGCCGACGGCGTCACCGTGCGACTGACGACGCACCTGCGCTGAGACACCGACCGGCCGTCATCGGACCGGCGCCGGATCCCCCGCGGGTCCCGTGCACCCGCAGGGGACCCGGCCTCACAGCACGGGGTGGGCCGGCTCGCCGCTGCTCTGCTCGATGTCCTCGGCGGCCACGTCGAGCAGGCGGTGACTCAGCTCCGACAGCGCCCGGGCGACCGCCAGCTCGTCCCCGATCTCCGGGACGTCACGGTCGGCGGGGTTGAGCCGCGCGAGCCCGGTGCCGGCGAGGGACTGGGTCCCGTCCGTGCGCAGACGGGCGACCGCACGGGTGCGGCCCTCGTGTTCGTCGATGTCGACCTCGACATGCCATGTCTTCACGGCGGCCATGACGTTCCCATCGATCGGGTGTGCTCCTCCATTGTGCTGCCGCAGGGGGGTCCCGAGGACGTCTCCATCCGCGGGAGCGGCGTCCCCCTGCGGCAGCAGGGGGACCGCTCTCAGAAGGGCGGCTCCTCGGTCAGGCCGTCGACCGGGGCCGCCCACGGGTCGGGTGAGCCGCTCCGCCCCGTCCCGGCACGGCCGTCGACCGCCCCGGCCCCGCCGCCCGGGCCGCCGGCCGGACCGGCCCCCGACCGGGCGACCTTGGTGACCGACGCCGTCGCGTAGCGCAGGGACGGGCCGATCTCGTCGACCTCCAGCTCGACGACGGTGCGCTTCTCGCCCTCCTTGGTCTCGAAGGACCGCTGCTTGAGGCGTCCCTGGGCCATGACCCGCGAGCCGCGGGTGAGCGAGCCCGCGACGTGCTCGGCCATCTGCCGCCAGCAGCTGCAGCGCAGGAAGAGCGCGTCGCCGTCCTTCCACTCCTGGGTCTGGCGGTCCAGGGTGCGCGGGGTGGACGCGATGGTGAAGTCGGCGACCGCCGCTCCCGAGGGCGTGAAGCGCAGCTCGGGGTCGCTGGTCAGGTTGCCGATGATGGTGATGACAGTGTCGCCGGCCATGATCCGGTCCTCCGTGGTGTCAGTGCATCGCTCAGGTGAGCGTCCGGAGGCTACGAGCCCCCACCGACAGTTCCCTGCTCGCCGCCCGGCGGACCGGGCCGCGCCCGCGAGCCCGCCGGGATGTCCCCAGGAGGTGTGACGATCGAGCGGGCGGAGTGCGGGGCAGCGAGGGGATGGCAGGTGGGGGAGGCGCGGAGCGGGGCGGTCCTGGAGGCGACGCTGGAGCGGATCACGTTCGCCAACGCCCAGACCGGCTACACGGTGGCCCGGGTGGACACCGGGCGGGGCGGTGACCTGGTCACCGTCGTGGGGTCGCTGCTGGGCGCGCAACCGGGGGAGACCCTGCGGCTGCGGGGCCGCTGGGGGGCGCACCCCCAGTACGGCCGGCAGTTCCAGGTGGAGGACTACACCACGGTCCTGCCGGCCACCGTGCAGGGCATCCGCCGCTACCTGGGCTCGGGGCTGGTCAAGGGGATCGGCCCGCGGCTGGCCGCGCAGATCGTCGACCACTTCGGCACCGACGCGCTGCGGGTGATCGAGGAGCAGCCGGCGCGGTTGACCGAGGTGCCGAACCTGGGCCCCAAGCGCACCCGGCTGATCACCGCGGCCTGGGAGGAGCAGCGGGCCATCAAGGAGGTGATGGTCTTCCTGCAGGGGGTGGGCGTGTCCACGTCGCTGGCCGTGCGGATCTACAAGCAGTACGGCGGCGCCTCGATCGGCGTGGTCCGCGCCGAGCCCTACCGGCTGGCCGCCGAGGTGTGGGGCATCGGGTTCAAGACGGCCGACACGATCGCCGCCGCGGTGGGGATCCCGCACGACAGCACGCAGCGGGTCGAGGCGGGGCTGCAGTTCGTGCTCTCCGAGGCGACCGGGCAGGGGCACTGCTTCCTGCCCGAGCCCGAGCTGACGGCCCGGGCGATCGACGTGCTGCAGGTCCCCGCCGACCTGGTGCGCCACTGCCTGGTCCTGCTGGTCGCCGACCAGGGGCTGGTCCGTGAGGAGCTGCCCCGAGCCGACGGCGAGCCGGACACGGTGGCCTACTACCTCGTCCCCTTCCACCGGGCGGAGGTCTCCCTGGCCGCGGGGCTGAAGCGGCTGTCGGCCGCCGGCGACGACCGGATGCCGGCCTTCGCCACCGTGGACTGGGACGCCGCGCTCGCCTGGCTGCACCGGCGGACCGGTGTGGACCTGGCGCCCGGTCAGCAGGAGGCGGTGCGCCTCGCGCTGACCGAGAAGGTCGCCGTCCTCACCGGTGGCCCCGGCTGCGGCAAGAGCTTCACCGTGCGCTCGATCGTGACCCTCGCGGCGGCCAAGGGCGCGCGGATCGTGCTCGCGGCGCCCACCGGCCGGGCGGCCAAGCGGCTCACCGAGCTGACCGGCGTGGAGGCGGTCACCGTGCACCGGCTGCTCGAGCTGCGCCCCGGCGGGGACGCCGCCTACGACCGGGAGCGGCCGCTGCAGGCCGACCTGGTCGTGGTCGACGAGTCGTCGATGCTGGACCTGCTGCTGGCCAACAAGCTGGTGCGGGCCGTCCCGCCGGGTGCGCACCTGCTCCTGGTCGGCGACGTCGACCAGCTGCCCTCGGTCGGCGCCGGCGAGGTGCTGCGCGACCTGCTCCGCGACGGCACCCCGGTCCCGCACGTGCGGCTGACCCAGGTCTTCCGGCAGGCCAGCCGGTCGGGGGTGGTGACCAACGCCCACCGGATCAACGCCGGCCGCCCCCCGCAGGTCCGGGGCCTCGACGACTTCTTCCTGTTCAGCGCCGACGACGCCGAGGAGGCCGCGCGGCTCACCGTCGACGTGGTCACCCGCCGCATCCCGGCCCGGTTCGGCCTCGACCCGCGCCGCGACGTCCAGGTGCTCACGCCGGTGCACCGCGGGCCGGCCGGCGCCGCCGCGCTGAACGAGCTGCTGCAGGAGGCGCTCACGCCCGCTCGCTCCGACCGGCCCGAGAAGCGCTTCGGCGGACGGGTGTTCCGCGTCGGGGACAAGGTCAGCCAGATCCGCAACGACTACGACAAGGGCGCGAACGGGGTCTTCAACGGCACCCAGGGCGTCGTCACCGCCGTCGACGGCGTCGAGCAGACCCTCACCGTCGTCACCGACGAGGGCGAGACGATCGCGTACGAGTTCGGCGAGCTCGACGAGCTGGTGCACGCCTACGCCGTCACCGTCCACCGCTCCCAGGGCAGCGAGTACCCCTGCGTCGTCGTCCCGCTGACCACCAGCGCCTGGATGATGCTGCAGCGCAACCTGCTCTACACCGCCGTCACGCGGGCCAAGCAGCTCGTCGTCCTCGTCGGCTCACCCCGCGCGCTCGGCCAGGCCGTGCGCGCCACCGGCTCCGGACGCCGGCACACCGCCCTGGCCTCCCGCCTCCGCGGTCGGCCGCCCGCCACCGGCTCCGCACCGACGGCGTGACGAGGTCCGCTCGGCCACTCATCCGTCCCGATGGGACCGTCGACGCGCACGGCCGGCCGGATGGGGGAGGGCGTCAGGGCATGCCCGGCCGACGCATCTCGAGTGCGTGTTCGTACCTCTCCCGCCGAGCCTCGAGGGCCACCTGAGCTGCCATCTCCAGGCCATCGACGGTCCGCTCCACCTGCTGCAGCCGTCCCCACCAGGCCGTCACGGCGTCGAGCTCGGCCAGGTCGACCGCGGACAGGGCCAGCAGGCCACGGATGGACGCGTCGGCCTCCTCCAGCACACCGGAGTCGTCGTCCGGCGAGTCGGCTCGCGCCGCCCAGAACACCTCCGCCCACAGCGCGGCCACCGCGACCCCGCCGGCCGGCGGCACCCGCTGCTCGAACGCCACCCGGCGGCCGGCGGCGACCGCGGTCAGCCGCAGCGCGAGGAACCGGCGGGTCAGCCGCAGGAACTCGGCTGCGTCGACCCGGCACGCCTCCGGGGTGCCGGCGTCGAGGATCCGCTCGTACACCTCCCCGAGGCGCTGCGACGTCTCCTGGCTCCACTGCCACAGCTCGTAGGGCGTCGCCCCGTGCAGTGAGACGGCGTCCACCGCGTCGCCGCCCGGACCGTCGTGGGAGGAGCCGCTCACGCCGCCGCACGCTAGTACCGCCTGCTCACGGGTTCCGCGAGCCGCGCCGCGTCTCCACAGGACCCCGGTCCCGGGTGCGGCATCCGTCGGGCCGCACGCCCGGGTGGCGCGGCGACGTCCCGTCGGATCGAGCGACGGGCGCCGGCCGGAGGAACCGGGGGGGTCGCCGACCCCCACCCCTCCTCGTCGGTCCGGTCGCCCGGCGAGGACGGGTCCGATGCAGCCGTGGCGGGTCGGTTACGCCGACAGCGAACAGCCGACACGCCGGACGGGGTCGGGACCTGCGGTTTCGTCGGTGGCCTCGCGATGAGCTTGCGCGCCCCCGGCGGATGTGTCAGACCCCGTCCCTAGCTTCGGGGTCGACATCTTCCCCATGTCGGCAAGGAGTTCACCATGGCCGTCTCTGGCCTCAAGACCCGCAAGCCCACCGGCCGCGTGCCGTGGCCGTGCATCCTCCTCGAGGGCGAGGAGAAGTCGGGAAAGTCGTGGTCACTGGCCCAGTTCAGCAGCAGCGACAAGATCGGGGCGCTCTACTGGATCGACCTGAACGAGGGCGCCGGCGACGAGTACGGCGCCATCCCCGGCGCGAACTACCAGATCATCGAGCACGACGGCTCGTACGCCTCGGTGCTGGCCGCGGTCCAGGCGGTCAAGGCCCTGGCCCGCCGCGCCGCCGACGCCGGCGAGCCGCCCGTGGTGCTCGGCATCGACACCGGCTCGGCCATCTGGGACGGCCTGAAGGACTGGGCCAGCGACCGCGCCGCGAAGTCCGCCCGCAACCGCGAGCTGCTGAAGCGCGACCCCAACGCCGAGATCACGATCAGCCAGAACCTGTGGAACGACGCCGGCGCCCGCTGGCGCAAGCTGCAGACCGAGCTGCTCACCTTCCCCGGCATCGTCGTGGTGACCGCCCGCGGCAAGGAGGTCACCGAGGTCGACGCCAACGGCCGGCCGATCGAGGGGCGCAAGACCTGGTCGGTGCAGACCCACCGGGAGTTCCCGTACGCGGCCAGCGTGTGGATGCGGCTGCGCCGCGGGCAGCGGCCGCTCATCGTCGGCGCGCGCAGCGTGCACGTGGGCATCAAGCCCAACGACGACCCGGCCAAGGAGGTCACCGACCCGGCCGCCGCCGGCCGCCTGCTGGAGTGGCTGGTCTTCGACGCCCTCAAGTGCGACCCGGGCACCGCGCACGTCCGGGACCTCGTCTCCTTCCACGGCGGCGGGCTGCTCGACCACGAGCGGACCGAGGAGACCCGGACCGGTCGCCCGAGCCGGCAGGACCAGCCCGACGTCGCCGACCTGGTCGCGCGGATCGGCGACGCCGCGGACGACGACGACCTGCGCGAGGTCTGGGCCGACGCCAACCGCGCCGGGCTGCTCCAGGTCGACGTGCCGACCCCCGGCGGCTCGTACACCGTCGGCGAGCTGATCCAGGCCCGGCACGAGGAGTTCGTCGAGGCGTCGATGGCGGGGCACCCGGCCGGACGGCGCCGGTCCCAGGCCGCCCCGGCCGTGCCGGCCGCTCCGCAGACGCCGGCTGCGGTGGTCGAGGCCGCCCGGGCCGCGGCCGCGGCCGCCCGCCCGTCCACCGCCCCGGAGGCTCCGCCGGTGAACCCCCTGCTGGAGGCCTCGCCGACCCCGGACGACCCGCGGGAGCGCCGGCTCAACGCCGCCCGCCGGGGCGTGCTCGCCAGCCTGGAGGCCCTGGGCGTGACCGAGGAGCAGATCGCCGCCCGCTTCGGCCGGCCCGCCGAGCAGGTGGCGACCAAGCGGCTCACCGCACTGGTGCGCGACGTGATCGCCACGCAGCGGGCCGCCGCCGACGGTCGCCCCGACGTCGCCTGAGCTCCGCCGCTGGAGCGGGGCCGGCCCCCCGGCCCCGCTCCACCCGACCGACGAGGGAGACGCGATGACCGCCGTCCTGCCCGCCCGGCCCACCTCGGCCGAGCGACGGGCCGCCCCGAGCCTGGCCGCCGCGGTCCGGGACCTCGACAGCCGCCGGGCCCGCTCCCGCCAACGGATGATCGGCGCCTCCGAACTCGGCGAGTGCCGCCGCCGGGCGGCCTACCGGATCGCCCGCCGCCGTCCGACCAACGCCCGCACCGGACTGCAGGCCTTCATGGGCACCGAGCTGCACCGCGGGGTGCTGCGGGCGCTCCGCCGCCAGTACGGCGGTCTGACCGAGGTCGGCCTCAAGGGCGAGCAGGTCAAGGGGCGCTGCGACTGGTGGCACGCCCCGGTCGTGGAGGACCTCAAGACGACGTCCCGGTTCGGGTTCGAGCGGGTGCTGACCCGCGGGGTCCCGGTCCGGCACTGGTTCCAGGTCGCCGTCTACGCCTGGCTGCTGCGGACCGGGCAGACCGCCGACCGCCGGCTGCCGGCCGGCACGGGGGAGGACGTCGACGGGCTGCGCATCCGGTACCTGTCGCGCGACTCGGGTGAGGACGTCGTCTTCGAGGCCGACCACGACCCATCGCTGACCGCCGAGGCGATCATGTGGCTCACCGACGTCTACGCCACGGTCGAGGACGAGGGCGTCGACGCCGTCCCCCGCGACGGGTTCGGGCCCGGGGTGGACACCATGTGCGACTGGTGCCCGTTCCTCGACCTGTGCTGGGGGCCGCCGGTGGACCCGGGGACCGAGGGCGAGGTCTCCCGCCAGTCCCGCCTGACGGTCACCGACGAGGACTACGTCGCGGCCGTCCACGACTACGACGCCTGGCGGGCGGCCGAGACCGAGGCCAAGCGGCACAAGGAGTACGCGCGGGAACGGCTGCGGGGCCGGTCCGGGCCGGCGGGTGACCTGCACTGCGAGTGGTCCGGTGGGGGCCTGCGCACGCAGGTGGACAAGGAGGCCGCGGTCGAGCGGCTGGTCGAGCTCGGCGAGGTCCTGCCCACCCGGACGGCCCGCAGCCCGCAGACGATCCGCGTGACCCGGAACGGCACCCGGCCGGACTGAGCGCCGGCCGTGGGTGGCGGCACCTTGCCGCACCGTCGAACACGTGTTCGAATGACTGTGGCCCTGACTTGCCGAGGAGGCTCCCATGACGACCGTCGCCACGTCCGCCCACCCGTTCCGCCGGGGCGCCGGCGCTGCCTGGCGCTGCGCGTGCGGTCGGAGCAGGAGTGCCGCCGTGCACCGGGGCGGGGCGGACCCGGTCCGGCCTCCGGCGCCGGCCGCGGGGACGACGGTGACCGTGCCGACGTCCCACCTGCCCGACGGCGAACCGGTCCTGACCACCGACGTCATCGGCACCGACTTCGGCCTCCCCCTGGTCCGGCCCACCCGCACCAGGGAGGGCAGCCGGGTCCGGGTGGTGCGCTCGCACTGCAGGGCGCACGGGGGAGTCGTCGTGTGGTTCACCGACGGCACCAAGACCCCGCCGCTGCACGGGCGGACGGCGTGGATCGTCGCCGGGCCGGACGGGGAGGCGCACGGGCCCGACCGCGTGCCGGCGTGACCCGGGCTGCCGCGCGCGACCGTGCGTGAGGACGACGGCGGGCACGGCACCCACCAGCTCGCCGCGGTGGTCAGCCGAAGCGCTCGAGTCGGATGGACGACGGGTCGTGGTCGAGGTCGACGAGCGCCGTGGCGACGGCCTCCACGAAGGCGGTCGGCCCGCACGCGAAGACCCGCGGCCGCGTGGCGGGCGCGAAGGTGTGCTCCTCCAGCATGCGGCGGTCGATCCTGCCGGTCGGACCGCGCCAGCCGGGCGGAGCCTCCCGGGTCAGGGTGACGGTGGTCTCCGGCCCCAGGACGTCGCGGGCGAGGACGTCGTGCTGGCTGCGTGCCGAGTACAGGAGCCGCACCGGCGTGGCACCGCCCGCGCGGCGGTGGTGGTCAAGCATGGCGAGGAACGGGGCGACCCCGGCGCCGCCCCCTACGAGCTGGACGGGGCGGAGCCCGTCGGCCTGCCCTCGGTCCCGGTCCGCGGCGGACGACCAGACGAAGTACCCCCCGATGGGGCCACGCAGCTCCAGCAGGTCACCCGGGCGGAGGTCGTCGGTGAGGTACGGCGAGACCTCCCCACCCTCGGCCCGCTCCACCAGCAGGTGCAGCCCGGGCTCCTCGGGGGCGGAGGCCACCGAGTAACTGCGCTGGGCCGTGTACCCGTCCTCGGCGGTCAGCCGCACGTCGACGTGCTGGCCCGGCAGGTGACCGGGCCAGTCCGGGACGTCGAAGAGGAGCCGGTGCACGCGAGCGGTCTCGGGTCGGTTCTCCCGGAGCGTCGCGGGCAACCAGGTCAGTCGCCGCTGTACCGCTGTTCCTGCCACGGGTCCCCGCGGTCGTGGTAGCCGAACGTCTCCCAGAACCCCGGCTCGTTGAACCGGGTCAGTGCGAATCCGCGGAGCCACTTGGCGCTCTTCCAGAAGTAGAGGTGCGGGACCAGCAGCCGCGCCGGCCCACCGTGCTCGGGAGGCAGTGGCTGCCCGTCGTAGGTGTCGACCACCCAGGCCCGGCCTCCGGTGACGTCGGAGAGGGCCAGGTTCGTCGTGTAGCCGCCGTCGCAGAAGGCCACCAGGAACGACGCGTCGGAGCCGGAGTCGGCGAGCAGGGTGTCGACGGAGACGCCCTCCCAGCGGGTGTCGAACTTGGACCACTTGGTCACGCAGTGGATGTCCACCGAGATCGCCTCGCGGGGGAGCCGGCGGAAGTCCTCCCAGCTCCAGCGCCGCACGCCGTCGACCTCGCCCTGGACGGTCAGGTCCCAGTCGCTCACCGGCGTGCGCGGGGTGGGACCGGCCGACAGCACGGGGAAGAGGTCGCCGGCGTCGTACTGGCCCGGGGGGAGTCGCTCGTCCCTGCGCTGCTCCCGGCGGCCGAACCCTCGAGAGATCACGGACATGGCGGCTCCTCCGGGACGGCACCTCCGTCGGTGCCAACCCTCTCCGCCGGCGAGGGCCGGGGCATCAGTCAAAGGACCACGGCCCGCCCCGCACCGCGGTTCTCGGGTCGGTCGGGGGCAGGAACCGTCACCCCATCTGCCCACCGCGGTCAGCGGCCGCCGGCTCCCGCCGCCCGGTCGGCCGCCTCGCGTGCGGTGCCGTTCAGGGTGCTGCCGTCGAGGGTGGTGCCGTTCAGGGTGCTGCCGTTCAGGGCGGTGCCGTTCAGGGCGTCCCGGAGGGCCGCCCGCGAGCTGATGCCGAGCTTGGGGAAGACCCGGTAGAGGTGGGCGCCGACCGTCCGCGGCGACAGGTACAGCCGGCTGCCGATCTCCTTGTTGGACAGGCCGGACGCAGCCAGCATGGCGATCTGGTGCTCCTGCGCGGTCAGTGCGCCGGTTCCCCGGTCGCCGGCGGCGACCCGGTGGGTCAGGCCGGTGGCCCGGAGCTCGTGCCACGCCCGCGTGGCCCACGGTCGCGCGCCGAGGTCCTGGAAGGTCTCCAGCGCTGCGGTCAACTGCACGCGGGAGGCGTTCGTCGCGCGGCTGCGGCGCAGGTGCTCGCCGTAGGCCAGCCGGACCCGCGCGTGGTGGAAGGGGTACCCCGGGGCTCCGGGGACGGACAGGGCCTGCTCGAAGCGCCGGCACGCCTCGTCCCCCGACGCGACGAGTGCTGCCGAGCCGGCCCTCATCAGGGCGAGCTTCGGGCGGCCGCCGAAGATGTCCGCCTGCTCCATGGCCGCCACGTGTGCCGCGGCCGCGGGACGACGGCCCGTGCGCACCGCCGCCTCGACCAGGTCCATGGCCACCGGGAGCCCGACCGGCGCGTACGGGGCGAAGCTCCCGGCCGGGCTGATGGCGTTCAGCTGCCGGTAGGCGTCCTCGACGTCACCCCGGCCCAGCGCGGCCAGTCCGCGGACGCGGCGGGCGAAGTCCACGGGGAGACCGGCCCCCCTCGGCGCCGACCACGCGACGAGCTCGCCGGCGAGGGCCTCCGCCGTCCCGTCGTCCCCCCGCGCGGCCGCCAGCAGGGCCGAACAGTAGACAGCCGACAGGGTGACGAGCCGGTAGCCCAGGTCCTCACCCCAGGCCCGGCCCTCCTCGGCGGTGCGCCCGGCCTCGTGCCAACGCCCGCTGTCGAACGCGTCGTGGCACAGCATCGTGAGCGCCTGCACGGCCGAGGCCGCCGCTCCGCCCGCCCGCCCGTCCCGGACCACCCTCCGGAGCGCCTGGCGGAGGCCGGGGAGGCGGTCCGCGTGGCCGGCGGCCGCGCCGACGCGGACGACGTAGGCCGGATCGACGGCGGCGTTCGCCGCGGTGACCAGGTCGTCGAGCTGCTCGAGGACCCCCGGTGTCGCCCGGACGGGGTCGACCAGCACCGTGCTCGACACCGACAGCACCGGCGACACGTCGGGCCCCGCGGCCTCGAGCGCCCGCCGGAAGGACCGCCAGAGGTCGCTGCGGCCGGCGACGTGGCAGACCAGCATGAGGCCGTGCAGGGCGTCCTCGAGCGTGGCCCGGTCGGGGTCCTGGTCGAGCGCCTGCTCGACGGCCCGCACGAGCAGGAGGTGCGCCGCATCGACCTCGCCCTCGCCGTTGACGAGGTGGTGGGCGGCGGCGACCGCGGCCTCGAGGGACCCCGCCGCCCGGGGATCGGCCGCGCGGGCCGCGGACAGCAGCCGGGGGACGCTGCCCAGGTCGCCGGTGGTGTCGGCACCCACGAAGGCGGCGGCAGCCAGCCGTCGGGCCCGGTCGGGACCGTTCGGGGTGAGGTCCGCGGCGCGGAGCAGGGTCTCGACCGCGCGGACCGCGTCGCCCTGGCGCCGTGCGTGCCGCGCCGCGGTCTCGAGGAGGTCGGCGGCGCGGGCGTCGGCACCGACGACGGATTCGACGAGGTGCCGGGCGCACTCCTCCGGTCGGTCGACCAGCGCGTCGGCCAGGGCCCGGTGCGCTCGCCGGAGCTCGCCGCTCGTCGACAGCGCGACCGCCGCGGACCCGATGAGCGGGTGCCGCAGGGTCACGCGCTCGGCAGCGAGGTCGACGCGCAGCAGCCGGGCCCGCTCGGCCGGTGCCAGGTCCTCCAGCCACCCGTCGTCGGCCGCCGCCGCACGCACCGTCCGGAGGTCCCCCGACCCCTCGAGGGCGGTGAGCAGCAGCAGCCTCCTGGTCGGGTCGGGCAGGTCGGCGAGCTGCTGGGCGAAGACCCGCTGCAGGGAGCTGCCCGGCGGCAGCGCCGGGGGGAGCGGACCGGCCCGGTCGCGCTGTGCCCGGGCCATGACACGAGGCAGCTCCAGCAGGGCGAGCGGGTTGCCCTCGGACGCGGTTAGCACCCGCCGGGAGAGCTGCGGGTCGAGCAGGGGGAAGCGGCTCTGCAGCAGCTCCGCGGCGGCGTCCTCGTCCAGCGGCGGGACCTCGAGCTGCGGCTGGCCCGCCTGGAGCAGGATGCAGTCGCTGCCCGTCCGGGCCGCGGCGAGCAGGCCGATCCGGCTGCGGTCCAGCCGGCGGGCGACGAAGCCGAGGACCCGGGCGCTCGGCTGGTCCAGCCACGGCACGTCGTCGACGACGAGCAGCACCGGCCGGGACTCCGCCGCCCGCCGGAGCAGGCCCAGGACGGCGGCCGAGACCAGCAGGCGGTCGGGGGAGGGACCCGCGCCCAGGCCCAGGGCCACGACCAGCGCCTCCCGGTGCGGCTCGGGCAGCGTCTCGATGTCGTCGAGGAGGGGCAGCAGGAGCTGGTTGAGGCCCGCGAAGCCGACCTCCGCCTCGAACGCGACCCCGGCCGCCTGCACCACCGTGGCACCGGAGACGGCCGCTGCCCGCGCGGCCGTCTCCAGCAGGACGGTCTTGCCGACGCCGGGTTCGCCCGTCACCACGAGGACGGCGCCGGTGCCCAACGCCTGCTCGAGGAACGAGGCGAGTGCCGAGGACTCGGGTGACCGGCCGATCAGCCCTCCGCTCCCGGTCCGGACGGAGGCGAGCACGTCTGGCAACGGAGCTCCCTCCCGCGCGTACCCGGGGTGCCGGGCTGTCGGGCCCTCCTCGGAGGGGTCCCGTGGTTCGGTCGTCCGCGTGCGGGTGAGAGCGTCTCTCACTCAGGGAGGGGCCACCAGGGACCTCGGCCTCCAGTCGGATGACGGATGCACCGGTGCCGGCCCTGCTGCCACGGTCGCCGCACCGGGGCGCCACGGTCACCGGGGCCCGGGCACCGGGTCGACGCGGTGGGCGACGTCCCCTGCTCCCGCCCGGCCCGAGGAGGTGTGCGGTGGACCCCTTCGCCTTCGGCTCCGACGGGACCGATCCCGAGGAGGACTCCGGCGTCCTGGAACCGCAGGACACCCTCGAGGACCTCGGCGGCGTCACCGACGTGCTCGACACCGGCTGGTCCCCGGCCGAGCGCCCGTGGGCGGTCACCGACTGGGGGACCACCGAGCGCGAGGAGCTGGCCGGTGAGAACCTGGCGGGTCGGCTCGCCCGTGAGGTCCCGGAGCCGGGGGAGCCCGAGGGGGACGGGCTGGGCGACGCCTCCGACACCGACGGCGAGCTCATCGACGACGAGGTAGGCGGCCGCCGCGCGGGGCGGCTGGTGGAGACGGTCGAGCGCTGGGGGGACGTCGAACCGGAGCTGTACGCCCTCGACGTGGGCATCGACTCGGGGGCGGCCTCCGCGGAGGAGGGGGCGGTGCACATCGTCCCCGACGAGGAAGGCAACTGGTCGACCGGCTGGACGGATCGATGACGAGCCCGGCCGGTGCGCGCGATGGGAGGGGTGTCCCGTGACCGATGTCCCGCAGGTGGGCGATCGGCGCCTGGACGGCAACGCGGCGGGCGGTGTCCTGCGTGAGGTCTTCGCGGTGGACCTCACCACGGCGGTGTCGACCTGCGCGCACTGCGGGGACCCGGCTCCGCTGGGGCGGCACCTGGTCTACGCCGACGCCCCTGCGCTCGTCGTCCGGTGCCCGGGCTGCATGCAGGTCGTCCTCCGCTGCGCCTCCGACGCGGCGGGGCTCCGCCTGGAGATGAGCGGGGTGCGGCTGCTGCGGATCGCTCCTGCGGAGCAGGCCTCCGGCTGAGCCGGGGGCGGTCGAGCCGACGTGACCGTGTCACGGTCCCGCCGGCCCGACCGGATGGCTACGCCTCGGACCGGATGGCTACGCCGGGACGGCCGTCAGCGCCTGGCGGATGACGTCGGTGACCACCTGCGGCTGCGAGACCATGATCACGTGGGAGCCCTCCGCCTCGGTCACCGTGGCGCCGGCGCGTGCGGCCATGGTGCGCAGGACGTCGCTGCCGACCGCCTTGTCGCCGGTGGGGACCACGGCCCAGGACGGGAGGCTCTTCCACGCCGGGGCCGTGGTCGGTTCGCCGAAGGCCAGGGCGGAGACGGGCCGCTGGGTGGCCGCCATGACGCGGGCCTGCTCCTCCGGCACGTCGGCGGCGAAGGCGTCGTGGAACCTGTCCGGGGCGATCGCGAACTCGGTCTCCGACCCGGAGTCCCCCGTCGGGTACCGCCACTGGAGCAGGGCCGTGAGCAGGACGCTGTCCCGGGAGTCGGCCTCGATGTCCTGGAGCGTCTCGCCCTCGTCCGGGGCGAAGCCGGCCACGTAGACCAGCCCGACGACGTTGCCCGCCCGCAGCGCGGCGTTGGTGATGACGGCTCCCCCGTAGGAGTGCCCGACGGCGAGCACGGGCCCCTCGATCTGCGCCAGCGCGCTGGCCACGTAGGCGGCGTCGTGGGCGATGCCGCGCAGGGGGTTGGGGACGGCCTGCACGCGGACGCCCCCGGCGAGCAGCCGGGCGACCACGTCGTTCCAGCCGGAGCTGTCGGCGAAGGCGCCGTGGACGAGTGCGACGGTCGGTCCGCGGCCGTCCGCGGACGGTGCCTCGGTCATCGTGATCTCCTCCGGGTGGGGTGGCGTGGGCAGGGACGTTGCCCCGGCCTCCGCCGGCGCCGCATCGGTCAGCTGACCGTGCCCTCGCCCGCTGCGGAGGGCGGCACGGCCGACGGGCTCGCGCCGGTGGGCCGCGTGGGGAAGTCGCGGATGGCAGCGCGGACCTCGTCCGGCCGCTCCTCCATCAGGAAGTGGCCGCAGTCGAGGGCGCGCCCGCTGACGTCGTCCGCCCACCCGCGCCAGACCGCGAGGGGGTCGTACCAGCTCTCGAGGGCTCCCCCGCCCGCCCACAGGACCTGCGTAGGACACGTGACCCTCCGCCCGGCGGCGCGGTCCTCGTCGTCCCACCGGCGGTCGCACGTGGCCCCGGCCCGGTAGTCCTCGCACATCGCCGCGATGGCCGCCGGATCCCGCGCACAGCGGGCGTGGTCGGCCACCGCCGCCGGCGGAACCGGCGGATGGCGCCGCCGAACTCGGCGTCGAGGAAGGAGAAGTCGGGATCGGGCTCGATCAGCCGCTCCGGGACGGGGTGCGGCTGGGCGAGGAAGGCCCGGTGCCAGTAGCCGAGGGCGAAGCGGGCGTCGGCCCGGGCCCACACCTCGCCCGTCGGGATGACGTCCAGCACCGTGAGCCGGCGGACCACCTCGGGGTGGTCGACGGCCATCCGGTGGGCGACCCGGCCGCCCCGGTCGTGACCGGCGACGTCGAAGGTGCCGAACCGGAGCCGGGCCATCAGCGCGATGCAGTCCTCCGCCATGGCCCGCTTGCCGTAGCTCTCGTGACCGGGCACCGCGGCCGGCTTGGAGCTGTCCCCGTACCCGCGCAGGTCGGGGAGGACGACGGTGGAGTCCCGCGCCAGCCCGCCCGCCACCAGGCCCCACGCCAGGTGCGTCTCCGGGTGGCCGTGCAGGAGGAGGAGAGGTGGTCCGGAGCCGCCGTCCCGGACCCGCAGGGTGACCTCCCCGACGGAGGTGCGGGTGAGGCGGAGGCCGTCGAACCCGTCCGGAAGACGCCGTCGCTCGGGTTCCCGGCAGGCGCGGACACCGGTTCCTCCCCGGGGCAGCATGCTGACGACGGCGACGGTGGAGCGTGCCTCCGACGCGGCCGGTGCCGCATCCGTCAGGTGACTGCTCCCTGGAGAACGCGCAGGTCCGCAAGCCGTTGACGCGCTGGGGTGACAGACTCCCCCGCGTCCGGGATCGGTCCGGTGGCGGGAACAGGAGGGCGGCGGCATGGCTCCGAGGAGTCCGGGCGCCGGCTCCCGGGAGCAGCGGCGGGCCCGCATCGAGCAGACGGCGCTGGAGCTGTTCCGGACGCGGGGGTTCGACCAGGTCACCGTGGAGGACCTCTGCTCCGCGGCCGGCGTGGCCCCGGCGACCTTCTACCGGCACTTCGGGACCAAGGAGGAGGTGGTCTTCGCCTACCGGGACGCCTTCGCCGCGGCGCTGCAGACCGCCCTCGCCGAGGCCGCCGACCTCCCCAGCGGCATGCGCCTGCCGGTCGTGCTCGGCCGGTTCGCGGAGTTCCTGGAGTCCCAGCAGGACCTGCTCGCGCTGCGCGACCAGATCGTGCTCGGACACCCGCGGCTCCTGCAGCGGACCCTGACCGTCCAGCGGGACATGGAGGCCGCGCTGGCGTCGGGTCTCGCGCGGTTGCGCGGCCTGCCGGCGCCCGACCCGGCGGCGCTGCTGGAGGCCGGCGTCGGCATCGTCGTGCTCCGTGTCGCCCTCCGATCGTGGCGGGCGCAGGGCGGGGGATCGCTGGTGGCGGCCATGCGGGAGACGCTGGTGCAGCTGCGGGAGGTGACCGCGGGCCTGGCCGTCGGGGGCGAGTGACCCGGCCGGGACGGGGTGCGGGCCAGGGACTTGCCCGGGCGCGACCGGCGACACCGCGACGCCAGGGTGGACCGGCGGCATCGGCGGATGCCGCCGACGAGATCGGAGGTGGTTCCCCGTGCCCTCCGACCGCGGTGGCGCCGTCCCCCCGCCCGCACCGCCCGCCCCCAGCGGCGGTCGAGGCCCGGCGGGTCCCGGCGGAGGAGGCCCACCGGGCCTCCTGGACCGGCTCCGGCGGCGGAGCGGGAACGGGTCCCGCCGGACCGGGCCCTGGCGGGTGGAGGGTGTGCCGGACGACGCCTCCCCCCGCACGCCGGAGCAGCAGCGGCCGCGCACCGGCGGCATCTGGTGGCTGCTCGTCGCCGCGCTGGTGGTCAACTGGAGCGTCATGTCGGTCGTGATGGGGCCGCCGTCGCGGACCGACGTGTCCTACACCTTCTTCACCGACCAGCTGGACGCGGGCAACGTCGAGACGGTCACGTCGACGGCGGACACCATCGAGGGCGAGTTCCGCAGGGCGGTGGACCACCCGCCGGGGTCGGCGGACGCCGTCCCGGTCGACAGGTTCACCACGCAGCGCCCGTCGTTCGCCACGGACGACCTGCTCGGGACGCTGGAGAGCCAGGACGTCACCGTCAACGCCGACCCACCGGACGCTCCCGCCGCGCTGTGGCAGCGGCTCCTCCTGGGGTTCGGCCCCACCCTGCTGATCGTCGGGCTGCTGCTGTGGTTCGCGCGGCGCAGCGCCTCGGGCCTGGGCGGGCTCGGCGGGTTCGGCCGGTCCCGGGCGACCCTCTACCAGCCCGACGCCGGGCCGCGGACGACGTTCGCCGACGTCGCCGGCATCGACGAGGTCGAGCGCGAGGTGCGCGAGATCGTCGACTTCCTCCGCGACCCGCAGCGCTACGGCCGGCTCGGGGCGCGGATCCCGCGGGGCGTGCTGCTCTCCGGCCCGCCCGGCACCGGCAAGACGCTGCTGGCCCGGGCCGTCGCCGGGGAGGCCGGTGTGCCGTTCTTCTCCATCTCGGCCTCCGAGTTCATCGAGGCGATCGTGGGGGTCGGCGCGAGCCGGGTGCGCGACCTGTTCGGCCAGGCCATGGGAGTGGCCCCGTCGATCGTCTTCATCGACGAGCTCGACGCGATCGGCCGGGCGCGTGGCGGTTCCTTCTCGGCCGGCGGGGTCGACGAGCGCGAGCAGACGCTGAACCAGATCCTCACCGAGATGGACGGGTTCCGGGGTGACGAGGGCGTGGTCGTGCTGGCCGCCACCAACCGCCCGGAGATCCTGGACCCGGCCCTGCTGCGGCCGGGTCGCTTCGACCGCCGGGTGAGCGTCGGCCCACCGGACCTGCGCGGGCGGCTGGAGATCCTCCGGGTGCACACCCGGCGCGTGCCCCTGGCCCCGGACGTGGACCTCGCCGCGGTGGCTGCCGCGACGCCCGGCATGGTCGGGGCGGACCTGGCCAACCTGGTCAACGAGGCGGCGCTGACCGCCGCCGGGCACCGCCACGAGCAGGTCACCGCCGCCGACGTCGGCGAGGCGCTGGAGAAGGTCCTCCTGGGGACGGTCCGGGGCATCGTGCTCTCGCCCGAGGAGAAGCTGAGCACCGCGTACCACGAGTCCGGCCACGCGCTGCTCGGCATGCTCACCCCGGGAGCGGACCCGGTGCGCCGGGTGTCGATCATCCCGCGGGGGCAGGCGCTCGGCGTGACCGTGCAGACGCCCCAGGCGGACCGGTACGGCTACACGGCGAGGTACCTCAGGGGCCGCATCGTCGGGGCGCTCGGCGGCCGTGCCGCCGAGGACGTCGTGTACGGCGAGGTCACGACCGGCGCCGAGAGCGACCTCGAGCAGGCCACCCGGCTCGCCCGCCAGATAGTCGGCCGCTGGGGCATGTCGCCCGCGATCGGACCGGTCACGGTCCTGCCGCCGCCCGGCCAGGAGCAGCCGTTCGGCCTGGACGGCGTCGCGCCGGAGACCAAGGCGCTGGTGGACACCGAGGTCCGGCGCCTGGTCGACGACTGCTACGGGGAAGCGGTGCAGACGCTGCGGGGCAACCGCGAGCGGCTCGACCGGCTCGCCCGCAGGCTGCTGGAGCGGGAGACGCTCGACGAGGACGAGGCGTACGCCGCCGCCGGCGTGCGCCGGGAGACGGCGCCGGCCGCCGTCGCCCGCGGGGAGGTCCCCGGCAGCGACCGCGCGCCGGGGCTGCCTCCCGAGGACGCCGCCGCGCCGGCGCGCTGACCGCTCGCGGGCGGCCCATCCGGACTCGCGGGCGGCCCATCCGGAGGTGAGGGCCCTATCCGAAGGTGAAGGCGTAGACCTCGACGCCGGGCTCGAGGAACTCGACCTCGACGGTGCCGGTGTCGACCCGGCCGCGCCGGCGGACGAGCTGGTGGAGGCGCGGTTCGGCGATCGCGCCGTGTCCGCGGGGGTCGACGTCGAGACCGGAGTCGGCGCCCGGCTCGGAACCGTCGAGCAGCAGGCGGAAGCCGACCGGTCGCTCCCGTGTCGCCGGCGCCGCGACCAGGTGGAGGTCCCGGGCGTGGAAGCGGCAGGCCAGCCGCGCGCCGGACTCGGAGGACGCCGCCGACTCCGCGCCGACCGTCCAGCCCCCCGAGAGGGCCCAGTGCCCGAGCCGCAACCGCGCCGGGGCGGTGTACGCCTGCGGCCGGTCGGGCACGACGTCAGGGGTCGAGGCGAACCCGGCGGTCCGGTCGTAGCCGAGGTACGTCTCCGCCGAGCGCAGCGCGGCCCAGTCGGCGGGGGCCTCGATCCCGCGGGCGTCGACCGGCGCGGGCTCGGGCCCGAGGTCCCCGGCTCCGGCCTCGCCGAGGAGCTGCCGGAGGACCGTCTCGTCCTCCTCGTAGCCGCCCTCGCCGACGCTGTGGTGGCGGAGGCGTCCTGCGGCGTCGACCAGGTAGCGAGCCGGCCAGAAGTGGTTGTGGAAGGAGCGCCAGACCGCGAAGTGGTTGTCGATCGCGACGGGGTGGCCGATCGACCGGTCCCGTGCGGCACGGCGGACGGCGTCCACGTCGTGCTCGAAGGAGAACTCCGGGGAGTGCACGCCGACCACGACGAGCCCGTGGTCGCGGTAGGCCTCCTCCCAGGCGCGGACGTGGGGCAGCGACCGGAGCCAGTTGATGCACGTGTAGGTCCGGAAGTCGATCAGCACCACGCGGCCGCGCAGATCCGCGCCGGTGAGCGGCGGGGAGTTGAGCCAGTCCGTGGCGCCGGCGAGGGAGAACTCCTCCTCGGCCGGCCAGAGGGCGTCGGTGCCGTCGGCCGGCCCGCGGTCCTCGGCCCGGACGGCGTCGTGGTGGAACCGCCGGGCGAGACGGCGGGCGGAGGAGAGCAGGTCGTCGGGTGCCATGGTCGGCGTTCCTCCCTGTGGTCCGCGCTCGTGCCGCGAGGCGGGTGCCGGCCCGACCGACCCTCGCCCGGTCACGCACGGGTCGCCCCAGGGAGACTCCCTGGTCTGCCGCCTCCGTCCGCCCCCCGCTGCGGGTCCGTGGACCCGGGAGGGACCAGGGCATCCCCCTGGGTCGACGGGCGCCCCCTGCTGCGACGGTCGACCCGGGGGACCGGTCGGCGGGGGTCGCCGTCCCCCGGCGCCCGAGGAGAGGCGGTGACGCCATGCGGTCCGACATCGTGCCCGGCGGCGTCTTCCCCGACTACGCGCTGCCCGACCACACCGGCACCGTCCGCACGATCGGCGAGCTGCAGGGCCGCGACCCGCTGGTCCTCCTGCTGGCGCGCGGCCACTACTGCCCCGCGGAGCGCCGGCAGCACCTCGAGCTCGCGGCGTTCTCCGCGGAGGTCGCGGTGGCCTGCACCCAGGTGGTCACGATCACGACCGACGGGGACCCGGAGCTGGGGGAGTTCCGCACGTCGGTCGGCGCGGGGTGGACCTTCCTGTCGGACCCCGGGCGGAGGGTCCAGGCGGACCTCGACATCCAGGAGTACACCGACCCGGAGCACGACCCGATGATCCCGCACACGCTGGTCCTCAAGCCGGGACTCGTGGTCCACAGCGTCTACAACGGCTACTGGTTCTGGGGCCGCCCGTCGGTCCACGACCTGTGGCACGACCTGCGCGCGGCCACGGCCGAGATCCGCCCGGACTGGGACCTGAGCGCGCCGGGGCTGCGCTCGGCATGGGCCGCCGGCGACTGGTCGGTCTACCACGGGCGCGACCGTCCGGCCGGGACCCCACTCGCCTCGATCTGAGGGACGCCGGCTCCCACTCGAGCGCGCAGACCCGCGATCAGCCGGCCGGGTGGTGGACGTCCGGCACGGACCGCCGGAGCTCCCGGCGGGTGCGGACGCCGAGCTTGTCGAAGACCTTGCGGAGGTGCCACTCGACCGTCCGGGGGCTGAGGTACAGCGCGGCCCCGATCTCGGGGTTGGTGAGCCCCTGCCCGGCCAGCAGAGCGATGTGGGCCTCCTGCGGGGTGAGCTCCCGGACCGTGTCGGCCGTGCGCTTGCGCACCGTCTCCCCGGTGGCCAGGAGCTCGTGTCGCGCACGCTCGGCGAAGGCACCGACGCCCATCGCGGTCAGTGCACCGTGGGCGGTCCGCAGCTGCGCGCGGGCGTCGACGCGGCGCCCCTCCCGCCGCAGCCACTCGCCGTAGCGCAGCCGGGCTCGGGCGGCGTCGACGCGGACGGAGGTGCGGGCGAGCCGGTCGACGGCCTCCCGGTGGAGGTCCTCGGCGGTGGATCCCCCGCTCAGCAGGGCGCGCGCCGCCGCCTCGGTCCCGAGTGCCCAGTCCGTGCCGCTGACGCGGGTCATCCCCGAGAGCTCCTCGAGCGCGGCCGCCGCCGGCCCGGTGTCCCCCGTGCGCGCGCCCGCCTCGACCAGCTCGAGGAGCGCCCACGTGGCCGGGCCGAGCTCGGGTGGGCACGCGGCCGCGTCCCGGGCCGCAGGGAGGGCCTCCGCGTAGCGGCCGAGGCCGTTGCACAGCACGGCCCGGGCCCACTGCACCATGGTGACGCCGGCCCCCTCGCCGCGGGCGGTGACGTCCTCGAGGCAGCTCCGGATCAGTGGCTCCGCCTGCTCGGCGTCCCCGCGCACGGCCAGCAGGCCGACCTCTCCGTAGGGCGCGAGGCTGGTCTTCGTCACCTCGAGGACGGACCGCGTCTCCTCCACCAGGGACGCCGCGGTGGCCAGGTCGCCGGTGAGGAGGAGCGCGACGGCGCGGGTGTGGAGGGCCAGGGGGAGTGCCGCGAGCGCTCCGGCCTCGCGCGCGGTGTCCAGGTACCTGCGGGTGAGCACGTCCCAGCCGGCGTCGTCCCACAGGGAGGCCGCCGTGGCCGCCGCGAGCCAGCCGGCCCGCAGCGCCTCGTCCAGCGCAGGCTCCTCCGCCACGAGGGCCTGCACCGCCCGCTGCAGGAGCGGCGCCGCCCGCGCGTACCCGTCGGTGAACAGCACGGCGAGCCCGGCGAGCAGCGCATCCTCCGTGCGGGACGCATCCGGCGACTGCGCCTGCCGCACGGCCTCGGCGACCTGTCGCGCGCCGGGACCGGCGGCCAGGCGCCCGGCGAACAGTGCGGCGGACAGCGCGTCGAGGTAGGTGTCCCGGGCGAGTCGCGCGTCGAGCGGTTCCAGCCGACGCGCTGCGGGGAGGAGCAGCGGCAGCGATGCGTTGCCACGGTTCCCGGCGAAGGAGATCTCCGCCCTCAGGAGATCGGCCCGTGCCCGCTCGGCCACCCCGAGCGGTCCTGCTTCGACCGTCGCCAGGAGCGCGGAGGCGTCGTCGAACGACCCGGCGCGCACCTTGGCCGCCGCGGCGTGCAGCGAGCGCCCCACCCGCCGCACCGGATCGGGCGTCAGCGCTGCCGCGCACTCGAGGAACGCGGCCGCGGCCGCCAGCCCGCCGTGCCCGGACGCACGCTCGGCAGAGCGCTCGAGTTCGGCGGCGACGTCCTCGTCCGGGCCCACCGCGGCACGGGACCGGTGCCAGGCCCGACGGTCGGGATCCACGTCCGGGTCGGTGGCGTCCGCGAGGGCGCGGTGCACGTCCCGCCGGTCCGCCGGTGTCGCCGAGCGGTAGACCGCGGAACGGACCAGCGGGTGCCGGAACCGGACCCGGTCGCGCAGCTCGACCAGGCCCGAGGCCTCGGCCGCAGCCGCGGCCTCGGGGCCGATGCCCAGGCGCCCGGCCGCGCGCCACAGCAGTGCCACGTCGCCGACCGGTTCGGCGGCCGCGGCCTGCAGCAGTCGACGGGACGGGTGCGGGAGCAGTGCCACCTGGCGCAGGAACCCCTGCTCGAGCCGCTGGGCCAGCGGCGTCGCGCCGGAGCCGGCATCGCCCCCGAAGGCCAGCTCGGCTGCCGACGGCCCGCGCGGCAGTTCCAGCAGGGCGAGCGGGTTGCCGTGGCTCTCGGCCAGGATGCGGTCACGGACCCGGGGGTCGAGGGCGCCGTTCACCGTCGACTCCAGGAGCGCGGCGGCGTCACGGGTGGGCAGGCCGCGGACCACGAGCTGCGGGAACCCGGTGAGCGTGGGCTCCTCGTCGGACTCGCGTACCGCGAAGACCATCGCCACGCGGTGGTGCACGAGTCGGCGTGCGACGAACTCGAGCGCCTGCGCCGACGCCCGGTCCAGCCACTGGGCGTCGTCCACGGCACAGACCAGCGGTTGCTCCTCGGCCACCGCGGACAGGAGGGTGAGGGCCGCCAGGCCCACGAGGAAGCGGTCCGGTGGGCCCCCCGGCCGCAGGCCGAACGCCGTCCCGAGCGCCTCCTGCTGCGGCTCCGGCAGCTTGGTCAGCCGGTCCAGGTGGGGACTGCACACCTGGTGCAGGCCGGCGAACGCGAGCTCCATCTCCGACTCGACGCCGGCCGCGCGCCCCACGCTGCACCCCGCTGCACGCTCGAGCAGGAAGTCCAGCAACGCGGTCTTGCCGATCCCGGGCTCGCCGCGCAGCACCAGGACCTGGCTGCGGCCCGCCTTCGCCGCCGCCACCAGGGTGCTCAGCGTCTCGCACTCCATCCGCCGTCCCAGCAGGCCGGGCCAGGCTCTGGTACCGGACATGCGCCACACCGCCAGAGGTCGTCGGACGGCGCGCGCGGCGGTCCCCACCTGGTCGCTGCAGGGGGCCAGCGGCACCGGACATCCCCGAGACAGCCACGCTAGGACGGCGGGCGACGGCGGTCATGCGTCGATCGACCAGGCCGGGTCAGCGTGGTCGGGTCCCCGGACGGGCCAGGCGTCCGAGCAGGCACTCCGTCCCGCCGCTCCACCCGCGGGGCCGCCCCGTTGCGGGGCGGTCCACAGCCGGACGAGCCGGACCCGGGTCGAGTGACTCATGCTCCGGGCCTCGTCCCCGGGGCGGTACCGGGCCTCCTCCGCTGGGCACGGAGCCGAGCCGCGTCGGTGGAGGACACCGGCGCGGCTCGGTGGCGGACCGTCCGCCGGTCAGCGACGCGGACCGGGGACCTGCGGTGTGCGCAGGGAGCGGAAGCCCGCGCGGAGCTCCTCGACGAACAGCTGCGGTTGCTCCCATGCGGCGAAGTGCCCGCCCCGGTCGAGCCGGTTGTAGTGGACCAGGCCGGGATAGGCCCGCTCCGTCCAGCTGCGCGGGGCCTCGTACTGCTCACCGGGGAAGACGCTGACGGCCACCGGGATCGTGACGCCCTTGGCGTTGAAGAAGCCGCCCTTGTACTCCCAGTACAGCCGGGACGCCGACACCCCGGTGTTCGTCAGCCAGTAGAGCGTGATGTTGTCGAGGAGCTCGTCCCGCGTCAGCTCGCCCGTGGCGCTCGTGGTCCGCTGCAGGGCCTCGGCGACCGCCGCGGCCGGCTGGCCGTCGGCGTCGTTGTGGTCGAGCAGCCAGGCGGCCAGCCCGATGGGCGAGTCCGCGATGCCGTACAGGGTCTGCGGGCGCGCCGCCATGTACCGGGCGTACTCGACCTGCTGGTACGTCCGCAGCAGTTGCTCGCAGGCCCGGTGTTCCTCGTCCGCGAGACCGGACGGCGGCGGGCCGCCCGCCACGAGGACCTGGTCCACGTCGGCCGGGACCGTGGCCGGCATGTTGGTGTGGATCCCGAGCAGGCCCTCCGGCGCCTGCAGGCCCATCTGGTCGACCACGAAGGCACCCCAGTCGCCGCCCTGGGCGACGTAGCGGGGATAGCCCAGGCGCTGCATGAGTTCGGCCCAGGCCCGGCCCATGCGCTCCGGACCCCACCCGGGGCTGGTCGGCTTGCCCGAGAACCCGTAGCCGGGCATCGAGGGGATCACCACGTGGAAGGCGTCCGAGGCGCTCCCGCCGTGCGCCGTGGGGTCCACGAGCGGGTCGATGATCTTGAGCTGCTCGATGATCGAGCCGGGCCAGCCGTGGGTGACGACGAGCGGCAGCGCGTCGTCGTGCCGGGACCGGACGTGGATGAAGTGGATGTCCAGCCCGTCGATCCCGGTGACGAACTGCGGCAGGGCCTGCAGTCGCGCCTCGCACCGGCGCCAGTCGTAGCCGGTCGCCCAGTGGCGGGCGAGCTCCTGCATCGTCGCCAGCGGTACGCCCTGCGACGAGTCCGGGACCGTCTCGCGGTCCGGCCAGACCGTGGCGGCGATGCGCCGGCGCAGCTCGGTGAGCGCCTCCTCGGGCACGTCCACCCGGAACGGGCGGATGGCCTGGCCGGTCTCCTGTGCGACAGCCGTCATGACGTGATCTGCCCTTCTCCTCGCGATCTGCAGGGGACGTGGATGGCCGGTCGGGGCAGCTCCGGGAGCAGCGTCGGTGCCCCGGGCCGTCGAGCAGGTGCTCAGCGACGCGGTTCGGGGACCCGGGGTGCGCGCAGCGGGCGGAATGCGGCCCGGACCTCGGTCGTGAACAGGTCGGGCTCCTCCCAGGCGGCGAAGTGGCCGCCCCGGTCCACCTCGTTGAAGTACGCGAGGGTGGGGTAGCTCATCTCGGCCCAACTGCGCGGTGTCCGCCAGATCTCGCCGGGGAAGGTGGTGAAGCCGACCGGGAGCGAGACCGGCGGAGGAGCCTGGCCGCCCGCGGCCGCGGGAGCGTCGGGTCCGTAGCTCTCCCAGTAGGACCGGGCGGCCGAGGTGCCGGTGCCGGTCAGCCAGTAGAGCGTGATGTTGTCGAGGACGTGGTCCCGGGTGAGGTTGCCCGCCGGCTGCCCGTCGACGAAGGCGCGGGAGATCTTGTAGTAGGCGTCGGTGTCGTGGTCGAGCATCCAGGCGGCCAGGGCGGCCGGTGAGTCCAGCAGGCCGTAGCCGATGGTCTGCGGCCGCGTGGCCTGTTCCAGGAAGTACGCGAAGCCGCTGGCCCGGAACGTGGCGATCGCGTCGAGAGCCGCCCGCTCCTGTTCGGTGTCGCCCGGCAGCGTGCTGCCCAGGGCGGTGACGAGCAGGTTCACGTGGATGCCGAGCAGCCCCTCGGGTGCCTGGCGGCCCATCGCGTCGGTGACGCCGGCACCCACGTCGCCGCCCTGGGCGACGTAGCGGGGGTAGCCGAGGCGCCGCATCAGCTCCGCCCAGGCCCGCCCGACGCGGCCGACGTCCCAGCCGAGCTCGGTCGGCTCGCCGGAGAAGCCGTAGCCGGGCAGGGACGGCAGCACCAGGTCGAACGCGTCCTCGGCGCGTCCCCCGTGCGCCGGTGGGTCGGTGAGCGGGCCGACCGTCTCGAGCAGTTCGACGACCGAGCCGGGCCAGCCGTGCGTCATGACCAGGGGCAACGCGTCCGGGTGCGGCGACCGCACGTGGAGGAAGTGGACGTCCACCCCGTCGATCTCGGTGACGAACTGCGGCAGCGCGTTCAGCCTCGCCTCGCACCGGCGCCAGTCGTACTCGGTCGCCCAGTAGCGGGCGAGCTCCTGCATCGTCGCCAGCTGCACGCCCTGCGAGCGGTCCGCGACCAGCTCCCTGGAGGGCCAGCGCGTCGCGGCGATGCGGCGGCGCAGCTCGACCAGCGCCTCCTCGGGCACCTCGATCCGGAAGGGGCGGACAGCTGCGGTGGCTGCAGACCGCTCGGTGGTGGTGGCCACGTGCGCCTCCTGTGTCGATGAGGCCGCCAAGCGTGGCGGCCTCGCCGTCGGCTCGCGCCCGTGGATGTCCCTGGTCGTCCCGGGTGGCCGGGCGGTGCGGCGGTGCTCCGCCGGGACCGGGGGACGGCGGACGGGCGGTGCCGCCGTCCCCCGTCCGGATCAGCGCAGCGACCGGAACGCGGCGCGCATCTCCTCGGCGAAGACCTGCGGCTCCTCCCAGGCGGGGAAGTGGCCGCCGCGCTCTGCCTCGTGGAAGTAGACGAGGGTGGGGAAGGCCCGGCGGGCCCACGTCTCGGGGGCCCGGAAGAGGTCGTCGTCCGGGCACACCGTGATGGCCACGGGCATCCTGATCGTGTCGGTCTGCTGGGCAGCCGCGCTGATCAGGCTCTGTGCGCGGTTCTCCCAGTACAGCCTCGCCCCGGAGGCGACCGTGTTGGTCAGCCAGTGCAGCGAGAAGTTGTCCAGCACCTCGTCCACGGTCGGCGCCTGGCCGGGGTCCTGGCCGTACGTCCAGTTCCCGAACCCGCCGTGCACGAGCATCCACCCGGCCAGCCCGGCGGGGGAGTCGGTCAGGCCGTAGCCGACGGCCTGCGGTCGCGCGGTCATCATCTGGTAGTAGCCCCAGCCCCCGCTCTGGAGGAACGTCCGCACGTCGTCGAAGGCGGCCCGTTCCTCCTCCGAGAGCCCGTCCGGTGCCGGTCCGCCGCTGGCGATCGCCGCGGCGGCGTCGGGCGGGAACACCGCCGGCAGGTTGGTGTGGATGGCGAGCAGACCGTCCGGCGCCTGCCGGCCCATCGCCTCGACGACGCCCGCCCCCCAGTCGCCGCCCTGGGAGACGTAGCGGTCGTAGCGCAGCCGCTCCATGAGCACAGCCCACGCCCGCCCGATGCGTTCGACGTCCCAGCCGGTGTCGGTCGGGCGGGACGAGAACCCGTAGCCGGGCAGGGACGGGATGACGACGTGGAAGGCGTCCTCCGGCCGACCCCCGTACGCCGTCGGGTCCGTGAGGGGGCCGATGACCTTGATCTGCTCGAACACCGAGCCCGGCCACCCGTGGGAGATGACCAGCGGCAGCGCGTCCTCGTGCCGGGAGCGGACGTGGAAGAAGTGGACGTCGACCCCGTCGATCGTCGTCATGAACTGCGGCCAGGCGTTCAGCTGTGCCTCGCCCCTCCGCCAGTCGTAGTCCGTGCCCCAGTACCGGACGAGCTCCTGCAGGTCGGTCAGCCGGGCGCCCTGCGACCGGTCGGGGACCGTCTCCCGGTCGGGCCACCGGGTCGCCAGGAGGCGCCGGCGGAGGTCGTCGAGGTCCTCCTGCGGCACGTCCGCCCGGAAGGGGCGGATCGCGGCGGTCGGGTCGCCGCGTGTGGTGTCGATGGGTGGCGTGGTCGTCGTCGCGGTCATGGTCGTCGTCCTTCCCGAGGGGGTCACGCGACGGGAACGTCGCGCCCTCGGGCGGTCCGTCGCGCCCGTGGAAGGCCCTGGTCCGCTGCCCGGCGGCGGACCAGAGCGCCCGACGGGTGCGAACGTGCGGCAGCGGCGACCGGTCTCCGTGCCGTCACCTCCCGCGCCCGGCTGGTCCGTCGACGGGACGTCCCCCGACGGAGTTCTCCGTCCAGCACGAGGTCGGCCGCGTGCGGCGGGCCACGCGGGAGGGGGCTCGACGCCCACTACCGGCCGGCGCTCTCCGCCGGCCGCAGGCCGATGAGGTTGCCGTCGGCGTCCCTCGCCACCGCGATCCGCATGCCGCCACCGACGTCGGTGGGTTCCTGCACCGTCTCGGCGCCGGCCGCGACGAGCGCGGCCAGGCTCGTCGCGACGTCGTCCACGTGCCAGTAGGCCACCGGTCCGGACTGGCCGAACCGGTGGCCGTTCGGGTCCAGGCCGATCGCCTGGCCGCCGACGTCGAACTGGACGTAGTACGGCGCGTCCACCACCGGCTCGGCGCCCAGCAGCACGCCGAACAGCGCCGTCGCGCGGGCCAGGTCGGTCACGGGGTAGATGACGGTGTGGATGCCGGTCGTCATGATGGGCTCCTCGGGTCGTCGGGTCCGGGTCTGACACCTCTCTGACACCCGCCGACCGGGAGATGTGACCGTCATGAGTGGGAGCGACGTCCTCGCCGCGCGGTTCGAGGAGCACCGGGACCGGCTGACCGCCGTGGCCTCCCGGCTGCTCGGCTCGCGCGCCGAGGCCGAGGACGCCGTCCAGGAGGCCTGGCTGCGGGTCAGCCGGGCCGGCGCCGCCGAGGTGGAGAACCTCGGCGGCTGGCTGACCACGGTGGTGGCCCGGGTGGCGCTCAACCAGCTGCGGGCCCGGGCCCACCGGCGCGAGGACCCCCTCGACGACGCGCCGCCGGCCCGGCTGCACGCCGTCGCCGACCCCGCCGAGGAGGCGGTGCTCGCCGACTCCGTCGGGCTAGCGCTGCTCGCCGTCCTCGACCAGCTCGCGCCCGCCGAGCGGCTGGCGTTCGTGCTGCACGACCTGTTCGACGTGCCCTTCGACGAGATCGCGCCGATCGTCGACCGCTCTCCTGCCGCCGCCCGGCAGCTGGCCAGCCGGGCCCGGCGCCGGGTGCGCGGGGCCGAGCTGCCCGACGCCACCGAGCGGCGCCGGGGCGTGGTCGCCGCCTTCCTCGACGCCTCGCGCAACGGGGACTTCGCCGCCCTGCTCGAGCTGCTCCACCCCGAGGCGGTGCTGCGGTCCGACGCCGTCGCCGCGCGGATGGGCGCCGCCGCCGAGGTGCGCGGGGCGACCGAGGTCGCCCGGTTCCTCTCCGGGCGGGCGCGGGCCGCGCGGCTGGTGCTCGTCGACGGCGCGCCCGGCGCGGTGTGGTCGCTGCGAGGCACCCCGCAGGTGGTCTTCGCCTTCACCGTCGACGACGGCGTCGTGACCGCGATCGACCTCCTCGCCGACCCCGGGCGCCTCGCCGCGCTGGACCTGCAGCCCCTCGGGCAGCGGTAGGCGCCGCGCGACGGAGGCGTTCCGCGGGCCGACCGGTCGTTGACGCTCCGGTGACGGGGGCGAAGTAGGTCTTCGGCCGTGGACACCGATCTCATCCGTGGACTGCCGGGGCTGGCGACGGCCGACGTGGAGCTCGCGCTGGCCGAGTTGGCCCGCGCCGGCGACCGCGTCTACTACGACGCCGAGGCCGACGCCGCGGCGGCCGAGGCCTACTACGACGGGGTGGCTCCCGACCGGGTCGCCGACCTCGTGCGGCGCACCCACGTGCGCACGCCGCGGTACAAGCCGGCCACGGAGCTGTACCCGTGGGTGGACCTGCAGCCCAGCGGGGTGCTCCGCAGCCTGTACACCGGCCACGAGTGGGATCCCGAGCAGCTGATCCGCGAGGACCTGGCCACCGCCGAGGCCCGGGTGCACGAGGTGACCGTCCGCCTCGCGGCCCCGGGAGCGCGGGACGCCGGCGAGGTGGCGGCCGAGGTCGAGGCGGCGCTGCCGTTCAACTGCGAGCACGTGGTGCCGCAGAGCTGGTTCGCCAGGGACGAGCCGATGCGCGGGGACCTGCACCACCTGTTCGCGTGCGAGTCCCGGTGCAACAGCTTCCGCGGCAACACCCCTTACGTGGAGTTCGGCGACTTCCCCGTGCCGCGGTCGCCCGGCCCGGTGCGGGAGGTCGTGCGGGGGGAGTGCGGCAAGAGCGAGGGGAACGGGTTCGAGCCCGTCCACGGCAAGGGGCCCGCCTCCCGGGCGGTCCTCTACTTCCTGCTGCGCTACCCCGGGGCGGTCGACGCGCGGGAGATGCCGCCCGAGCGGCTGCCGATGCTGCTGGCCTGGCACGAGGACGATCCGGTCACCGAGTGGGAGCGGCACCGCAACGCCGCGATCGCCGAGCGCCAGGGCAACCGCAACCCGTTCATCGACCGCCCCGCCCTCGCCCGGGACCTGCTGCTCGCGATGGCGTCCCCCGCCGTGCGGTGACGGCCGCGCGGCAGGGGACGCCGTCCCGACCTCGCCGGCGCGACGTCCGTTGTCCGACGACGCGGGGAGGGCGATGCTGACCCATGGCGTCGAATCCGTCGTACGAACGGTCGAAGCAGCTCGCCGAGGCCAGCCGCGAGACCGAGTGGACCAAGCCGTCGTTCGGCAGGGAACTGTTCCTGGGCAATCTCCGTCTCGACCTGATCCACCCCCAGCCGGAGCTCGATCCGGCCGCCGTCGACAAGGGCGAGGCGTTCCTCGGCCGCCTCCGCGCCTTCCTCACCGGACGCGTCGACCGGCGCCGGATCGAGCGCGAGGCGCGGATCCCCGCGGAGGTCATCGCCGGCCTCGCGGACCTGGGCGCCCTCGGCATGAAGATCCCCGAGGAGTACGGCGGGCTGGGCCTCAGTCAGGTCCACTACAACAAGGCGCTGGCGATGGCCGGCACGTGGCACTCGTCGATCTCCACACTGCTGTCGGCGCACCAGTCGATCGGCCTCCCCGAGCCGCTGCGCCTCTTCGGCTCCGAGGAGCAGAAGCGCGAGTGGCTGCCCAGGCTCGCGAAGGACCACATCTCGGCGTTCCTGCTGACCGAGCCGGACGTCGGCTCGGACCCGGCGCGCATGAGCACGACCGCGGTCCCGACCGAGGACGGCACGGGCTACCGGATCAGCGGCACCAAGCTGTGGGCGACCAACGGCGCGATCGCCGACGTCGTGGTGGTCATGGCCGTCGTCCCGGAGTCCGAGGGCCACGAGGGCGGCATCACCGCCTTCATCTGCCCGACCGACCGCGAGGGCATCACGGTGGAGCACCGCAACGAGTTCATGGGGCTCAGGGGCATCGAGAACTCGGTGACGCGCTTCGACGACGTCCACGTCCCGCACTCCGCCGTCGTCGGCGGCGAGGGCAGGGGTCTGCGGATCGCGCTCACCACGCTGAACACCGGCCGCCTGTCGCTGCCGGCGTTCTGCCTGTCGGCGGTCAAGTACTCGCTCAAGATCGCCCGCGAGTGGGCGGGGGAGCGCACGCAGTGGGGCCGGCCCATCGGCGAGCACGACCCGATCGCCCAGAAGCTCGCCTGGCTGGCGGGCACGGCGTTCGGGCTCGAGGCGATGCTCGACGTGTCGAGCCGGCTGGCCGACGACAAGCGCAACGACATCCGCATCGAGGCCGCGCTGGCGAAGCTCTACGGCTCGGAGCTCGGCTGGACCGCCGTCGACACGATGGTGCAGATCCGCGGCGGGCGCGGCTACGAGACCGCCGAGTCGCTCGCCCGGCGCGGGGAGAAGCCCGTGCCGGCCGAGCAGATGCTGCGCGACATGCGCATCAACCGCATCTTCGAGGGCTCGACGGAGATCATGCACCTGCTCATCGCCCGTGAGGCCGTCGACCAGCACCTGAAGGTCGCGGGCGACGTGGTGTTCGGCGACTCCGGCCTGGCCGGCCGGGCGAAGGCCGCCGCGCGGGCCGGCGCGTTCTACGCCACGTGGTTCCCGACGCTGACGACCGGCGCCGGCCAGCGCCCCGGCTCCTTCGCGGAGTTCGGCGACCTGGCCGGGCACCTGCGCTACGTCGAGCGCCACGCGCGCAAGCTCGCGCGCGCCACCTTCTACGCGATGGGCCGCTACCAGGCTCGTCTCGAGCGGAAGGGGCAGCTCCTGGGCCGGATCGTCGACATCGGCGCCGAGCTGTACGTGATGGCCTGCGCCTGCGTCTACGCGGACACCCTCGCCCGCGAGCACCCCGACCGCCGGCAGGAGGCCGTCGAGCTGGCCGACCTGTTCTGCCGCCAGGCCCGGCGCCGGGCCGACCGGCTGTTCACCGAGCTGTGGGCCAACGACGACGAGGCCCAGTACGACGTCGCACGGCAGGTGCTCTCCGGCCGCTACGAGTGGTTCGAGCAGGACGTGCTCGACCCCGCGGGCGACGGCCCGATGGTGCCGGCGCACGCGGAGCCGGCCGCCGAGCAGGTGGCGGGCGCGCAGGCCGCGCCCATGGTGGAGGCCACGGTCGTCCAGTAGGACACCGACGACGAGCACCAGGGGTGCACAGGGGCGGCGCGCCACCGGCCCCCGAGCCGCCCCGGCCGGCGGGGGTCCTAACCGAGCAGTCGGAGCACGTCGGTCCCGTGCCAGCCACCCAGCCTCGCCGTCTCCAGCTCCAGGGCAGCGCCGCTGCGGGTGTCGCGGATCTCCAGGACCCGCACGCCCACGCGCTCGTGCACGGTCGTCTCGACCTCGTCGCGCCGGAGCACGGCGAAGACCGCACCCGGCCGGATGGCGAAGCCCTCCCCGTGGCCGGTCATCCCGTAGATCCGTTCCGCCGAGACCGCGAGCACGGTCCACCGGGGAGTGGGGAGGTCGCCGGCGGTCGCCTGCCCGGCGAGTCCGCCGACGGCCATCCCCGCCGCGGTGAGGGCCATCCCGGCCACCCCCCGCGCGAGGCTCCCCGCGACCGCGGCCCCACCGCCCATCCCGGCCTGGGTGCCGCGCGGTTGGAAGACCCCGGCAGCGAGCAGGACGTCGTCCTGGCCGACGACGTGCTGTGCCTCCGACAGGAGCTGCTGTTCGTCCACGGGTCCTCCAGCACCGCCGGGCGCCCGCGACGACCGGACCGCCTCCTCGTGCGTGTCTACCGGCCGACGACACCGCATGGGGACAGCGGTCGCGCGGTGGCTCGGCGCCCGTCCGGGCCAGGGCGCCGGTGTGCGGCCGGACCGGCCGCCGCGCGTCAGGCCGGGCTCGTCCCGACCGGTTCCTGGCCGGGCCGGGTTCCTCCGGACGCCGACCGGGCTCGCGGTGCGGTGGGCCCGAGGACGACGGGCAGGGACTCGTGGCCACGCAGGATGACCGTGCCGCGGCGGCGCCCGGGGCCCGCGGGGGCGAGGTCGGGGAAGCGCTCGAACAGCGCCCGGAGCGCGACCTCGCCCTCCATCCGCGCGAGCGCGGCCCCGAGGCAGAAGTGGATGCCGCCGCCGAAGGCGAGGTGGTCGCGCGCGTTCGGGCGGGCGACGTCGAAGACGTGCGGATCGGCGAACACCCGGGGGTCCCGGTCGGCCGCGGCGAGCAGGAGGACCAGCCACTCGCCCTCGGCGACGGGGACCCCGTGGACGGTGGTGGACCGCCTGGCCCGGCGCCCGGTCCGCTGCACCGGGGGGTCGACGCGGAGCACCTCGTCCACGGCGTTCGGCCACAGCGACGGGTCCTCGGCGAGCCGCCGGCGCTGGTCGGGGTGGGCGAACAGCAGGGCCGCTCCGTTGCCGATGAGGTTGACGGTGGTCTCGAACCCGGCGCCGACGACCAGCGCGGCCGTGGCCCGCAGCTCGGTCCCGGTCAGGCCGCCACCGTCGTCGTCGACCATGGTGGTCAGGGTGGACAGCAGGTCCGCGCCCGGCTCCCGGCGCAGCTGCTCCAGGTGCCCCCGCCACCAGGCGTCGAGCTCGCCGAGGGTGCGCTCGACGTCGCGGTGGGTGGACCAGTCCAGGCCCATGTCCAGGACCGGCGCGGCCCGGTCGCCCCAGGCGAGGAACTGCTCGCGCATCGCCACCGGGACGCCGAGCACCTCGGAGATGACCGTGACCGGCAGCAGGCTCGCGTAGCGGGCGACCAGGTCCACCCGCCCGCCGTGCGCCGCGGCCTCGCGCTCGAGCCCGTCGAGGAGCTCGTCGGCGATCTGACGGGTGCGCTCGCGCAGCCCGGCGACGGCCCGGGCGCTGAACGCCCGGCTGACCAGCCGGCGGTAGCGCGTGTGGTCGGGCGGGTCGACGGCGACCATCGACGGCGGGTCGATGGGGCTCACCCCCGGCCGGGGGCCGGCCAGCCGCAGCGCCAGCCGCAACGCGGCCGGCAGCCGCTCGGTCCGGTACGCACCGATCTGCCCGAAGTCCTCGCTGCGCAGGACGTCGGTGCACACGTCGTGGTGGACGCTGATCCGGGCCAGGGCCCCATCGGTGAAGGGGGCCGCCGTCCGCAGCCGTTCGTAGTGCGGGTACGGGTCCGCGCGGAGCGCCGGGTCGGTCATGACCCGGGCGTCGGGGTTGCCCGCGCGGGCGCGTGCCCGGATGGCCACCCGCATCGCTCCGTGGGTGGTGGCCCAGCGGACCGCACTGCGCGCCAGTTCGTCCATCGCCCTCGCCCCGTCCCCTCCGCGGCCGGGTCCTGCCCGCGGCCGGCGTGCCCCCATCCTCGGGGACGCCGTCCGCCGGTTCCAGGGCCGACGGCGCCGGACCGGCGCCCCTGTGTCGGGTGGGCCGGCCGGGAGCACGGCGGGACGTCGCCCGCACCGGTCCGGTCGTCGATCACGACGGGGCGGATCGCCAGGCCTTCCCCGACGCCGGCGGAGGCGTGGATGCGCGAGGGGGAGACGGCGAGCAGGTCCACCGAGGGACCGTTCGGTCCGAGCACCGGACGCAGCGCGGTCGTCGTGCGCCCGCTCCGGACCCCGGCTCGTCGGTGTCCGGCCGTGAGCTCCCGGTCAGCCGACGCCCACCCCGACGGGCGCCCGGCGTGGGACGGGGATCTCGTGCGGACGGCTGCCCCTCAGCACGCGAGCGACGACGGACGGCGCCATCAGCCGCTGCGGCGGGTCGAGCAGGTTGACCACCCGCAGGAAGGCGCGGCCCACCGCGGGGTCGTGCTGGGCGGCGACGTGCAGCCGCTCCAGGTAGCCGTTGACCATCCGCACCCGAGCGGTCCGCGGGCCCTCCACCCCGGGGAAGCGCAGGTCCGCGCCGACGGCGACGTCCCAGGGGCTGTCGACCAGCCGCGCGGCCGCGCGGAGGAACCGCCCGGGGAGCTGCCCGGTGCCGTGCGCCAGGGCGTCGCGCAGCGCGACGGCCTCCATCGCCGCGACGCTCATCCCCTGTCCGTAGACCGGGTTGAAGCTGGAGATCGCGTCACCGAAGGGCAGCCAGCCATCGGGGAGGCGCGACAGGCGCTCGTACCGACGGCGCGTGCTGACCGGGTAGCGGAAGCGCACCGCGTCCGACAGGGGCTCGGCGTCCCGGACGACGTCGTGGATCGCCGGTGAGGGCAGGGACGCCGCGAACGCCGTCCAGCCCTCGGGGTCCAGCGGCGGGGCGTCGCCGAGGATCCCGCCCACCGCGACGATCCACCGGTCGCCCTCCTGCGCGATCATGATGCCGCCGCGGGGGTTGGCGGCGGTGCCGGCGACCGACGCGCCCGCGGGCCCGTCCGGGTCGCGACGGAAGGAGCGCGATGCGTACGCCAGACCGATGTGGACGGACTCAGCCTCCGGCGGCCGGTAGCCCAGCGCTTCCAGCCACTGCGGGGACCGGGAGCCGCGGCCGCTGGCGTCGACCACCAGGTCGGCCGGGAGGACCTCCTCGGTGCCGTCGCCGGCACGGCGGATCAGCCGCAGGCCGGTGACCCGGCCCCGGTCGGCGGTGGCGGCGAGGCCGGTGGCGTCGCAGCCGTCGAGCAGCGACACGGCGGGCACCGCCAGTACCCGGGCGCGCACCTGCGACTCGAGCAGCAGCCGGCTGACGCCCAGGCCCAGCAGGCCGGATGGCTCCTGGCACAGCAGCCGCCCACCGTTGAACCAGCGGAACCCCGACTGCAGGTCCGTCGTCGCGGCGCCCAGGCCGACGAGTTCGTCGGTCAGCCCCGGGAAGAAGTCCTCGAGGACCTCCCGTCCCCGGGCGAGCAACCCGTGCGGGTGCCGTCCCTGCGGCACGCCGCGGCGGGACACCGGTCCTGGTTCCAGCAGGTCCCGCTCGACGACGGTCACGTGGTCGTAGACCTCGCTGAGGGCCCGTGCGGCCAGCAGCCCGCCGATGCTGGCCCCGACGACGACGGCGTGCTCGGTGTGCTCGGACATCCGGTGCCTCCCTGGCAGTGGTCGGGGAGGTCACGGTGCGGCGATCGGGTGCTCACCGGACAGGTCAGGTGGTGCTCATCCGCCGCCCGGTGCCGTGCAGCTCGCGGTCCCAGAGCCAGGCGGTCAGCCGGGCGGTCCCGGCGGCGAGGTGGCGGCGGTAGGAGGAGAACGGCAGCCCCAGCCGCTCGGCCGCGGCCTCCTGGGTGGCCACCCCGCGGAAGTAGGTCGTCGCCACGGCGCGGTGCAGCTTGGCGTCCCGCGGATCGGCGGCCAGGGTGTCGGTTGCCTCGACCAGCAGATCGGCGAGCGTCCGCGCCGGATCCGCCGCCGCGCCGGCCTCGGTCACGAGCCGCGAGCGGCAGAGCGGATTGCGCGCCAGGTCGTCGGCGCGCCGCCAGCTGCGCAGCGCATCCCGCACCGCGGCCTCGAACTCCGGTGCGGAGAGCACCTGGCGCTCCGTCGCGACCGGACGCCGGAGGCCGGTGCCCGCGCCGCCCGAGAGCTCCTGCTCGGCCATCATGCGGAACCAGGCGGCGGGCGGTGCCACCCGCCAGTCGTGGGCGAACAGCGTGAACACCCGCCGACCGAACGCCACCTCGCCGACCCGGGCGTGGTCGATGTAGGCCATCTGCGGTGCCCAGAAGGCGCCCTCGGCGATCGCGAGGACGGAGACCGCGGGCCCGCCGGGCGACGTCCACTCCATCGAGCAGCGGACCTGCACCAGGTCCATGGCGGGGGAGGGCCGGTGGTAGGCCCCGGGGACGATGAACGTCCGCAGCACCCCGAGGTGCTCGCCGGAGCGGAGGCCGCCGGAGCGGGTCACGTGCTGCCAGGCGCGGGCGACCACCGGATCGGCCTCCAGGTCGGCGGACCGCGGTGCGGACAACCGCAGCCAGACGGAGAAGCCCGCCGCCTCCGCGCGCCCCGGCCGCCGGTAGACCCGGAAGGCATCGGCGTCCCGGTCCAGCCAGCGCCGGACCACGGCCCGTGACTCGGGGCCCTCCTCCTCCTCGGCCGCCGCGAGCACGGCGTCCACGTCGTCCGGCCGCAGCACGTCCTCGTAGACGCTGCACTCCGTCTCCCAGCTGACGAACGGCGCGAAGTCCGGATTCCGTCGGTGCAGGAACATCAGGTCCCGCCAGGCCCGCGACCGGTCGGTGTCGGGAACGGACAGGCGCGGGAGCAGGTACTCGCGGATCCGCCGGTGCAGGTCGGCGTAGCGGTCGGGGTCCCGCCACCGGAGGTCGGTGTCCAGCACCTCCCGGGCGAGGTCGTGGGGGTAGAGCCCCTCGGTGCCTTCCTCGACGAAGGACCGTGCGCGCAGCCACCGGAACAGCTCTCCCGCGTCGTCCCCGAGCACCGAGCGCAGGAGCGACTCCGTCGTCACCCGCACGTGCGCGCTGACCTCCAGGGCGGCGCGGTGCCGTGGCGAGGGGGCCTCGTCGACGAACCGCTCGAGCAGCACACGGACGACGTCGGGCGTGCCGGGCCGGAGCAGGGTCTCCGGCCGGCCCTGGTGCGCGCCCGTCTCCGCGACCAGGCACAGGGCGAGCGGGTGGCCGCCGGTGAAGGCCAGCACCCGTTCGTGCGTCGCCTCCGGCACACCGCGGGCGGCCAGCAGCGCGCGCGCCTCGGCCGGTGCCAGGTTCCGCAACGCCACGACGCGGAGCGCGTCCTGCCAGAGCGGGTCGAAGCGCCATGCGTCCTCCGGCGGCTCCCGGCCCGCGACGACGGTGACGGTGTCGGCGGGCAGCCGCGGGAGGAAGTCCCGCCGCAGCCAGGTCTGCAGCCCGGCGCACTGCTCGAAGGTGTCCACGGCCAGCACCGGGCGGGGGCCGCCGAGCAACGCCGGCACCGGGTCCCCGCCCGGCGGCACGCCGAGCTGCGCGCCGACGGCCGCCGTGAAGCCGGCCGGGGTGGCGGGGACGGTGCGTGCGTCGACGAGCACGGTGGCCGCGCCGGCGGCTTCGGCATCCCGGCACAGGCGGCGCAGCAGCGCGGTCTTGCCGATGCCACCGGGACCGTGCAGGAACAGCACCGCGAACCCCGGCTGCCCGGCGGCCAGCGCCCCGGCGAGCAGCTCCCGCTGCTCGGCCCGACCGACGAAGGTCCGCTCCCCGGCCCGGCCCAGCCGGCCGGCGAGAGCGCCGACCTGCTGCGACGTGCCCCGGGCCCGCACGGCCGTCCATGCTAGGGAGGGCAGGGGGCGCCCGGGGCGGCTGCGCGCACGCGGCGGTGCAGGTCCGGGGGAGGGACGTGGTGCGCACCGGCCGGACCGGCGGGCGCCCCGTCGCCACCGCCGCGCGCCGGGGACCGGGCACCGGGCTCCCGGTGACGCCCGGCCGGGGTCAGCGTCCGCGCAGAGCGCAGGACACGCGGACCGGACCGATGCCCACGGACAGGCCCGACCCGCCGGGCAGGACCCGGAGGCGGGGCCACGACCACCGCTGCAGCGTCACCTCGAGGTGCAGCGACGGCTGCCCGCCAGGGGCCACCGGGTCCTCCGGCGCCCGTTCCCCGGCCGTCGGGGCGACGGGCACGGGGGTGGCCTGGCGGAGGTCGTCCAGCAGGTCGTCCTGCATCGTGCGCCGGCGGGACCCGCGCAGGGCGGGAGGTCGGTCGTCGGTCGTCATGCGGGGAGCCTCTCTGCGGCGGCGAGCACCTCGTCGGCCAGCGCCACGTAGGCGCGGGCGACCGGGCTGGAGGGAGTGGACAGGACGACGGGGCGCTTGGCCAGCGTGCTCGTCGGTACCCGTCGCGACATCGGCACGCGGGTCTCCAGCAGCGGCAGCCCGGTTCCCTCCAGGGCCCCGGCCACCTCCCTGGCAGCACGTCCGCCCCTGTCCCACGCCGCGCAGGCCACGCCGACGAGGACGGCCGAGGTGTTCTCGTAGGTGCGGTGCTGGTCGAGGAACGCGGCGACGCGGACGACGCCGAGAGCCGAGCCCGGGTCGCTGGTGAAGACGGTCAGCACGCTGTCCGCGGCACACACCGCGGCCAGGGTCAGCCCGCCCAGGTCTCCCCGGGTGTCGAGCACGATGTGGTCGTACTCGGCGAGCAGCGGGCGCAGTGCGCGCCGGATGCTGGTGACCAGGCCACCGGTGCCGGCCAACTGCACCGACACCGCTTCCAGGGCCGGGTGGGCGGGCAGCAGGTCCAGGCCCGGCACGACGTCGTGGCGGATGGCTGCCCGCCCCTCCGTGACCGGTTCCTCGAGCAGCGCCGCCAGGCTGTCGTCCCGGCCCTTGGCGACGACCCCGAACGCCCGGCCGAGACTGTCCTGCGGATCGGTGTCGACCGCGAGGACCCGACCGCGACGGGCGAGGGCGACGGCCAGGTTGGCGGCGGTCGCCGTCTTGCCGACACCTCCCTTGGAGGAGCACACGGCCAAGCGCATGCCCCGGAGTGTGACGGCCGTCGCTGCGCGGGCGTGGGAGGCAGGCCGTGCGGTGCACGACCCGCCCCCATCGGGCCCTCCGTTGCACACCGCCCCCACGCGGCACGCCGGGCACGGGTCGTGCCGGCGACCTGGGTGGCCGCCGACGGGGCGGCAGTCGCCACCGGAGCGGCCCGGGCCGGCGGCTGCCCGGTGCTGCGCTGCGCGGTCACCCGACTCGGCCGGCACCACCCGGCCCTCGCCGACCTCCGGCAGCGGACGGTGCGCAGGGGTACCTGCCGCAGCGACCGGACCCACCCCCGGCCGGGGCTCCCCACCTGTCGGGCGGCGCCCCCTTGTCCCGGACCGCGGACCACTCGACGATGCACCTCCGAACAGTGGACGGGACCGAGGCGCCATGGACCAGCACCACACGGTCGCCCACGGTCGGCACCGCCGGAGGCGAACCCGCCCGTGGAGCATCGCGATCGGGATCGCGCTCGTGCTCCTCGCCGGAGCCGCCGTCGGCGTGTTCGCCTGGCTCGGCGGCTCGGCCTCCTCCGAGGGGCCGGCGGGTGCGGCTCCCGCGTCGCCGGACACCGGGGACGCCGCGCACGAGGAGCACACCGCCGCCACGCCGTCGAGCCCGGCTGCACCGGCCTCGTGGTCGAGCGCCGCGATCCCCGGGACGGGGCCCGCGGTCGCCGTCGGCCAGGCGCCGCACCACCTGGAGATCTCACCCGACGGCCGGTTCGCCTACGTCGCCGATCCTGCCGCCGGTGCCGTCATCCGGTTCGACGCGGCCTCGGGCACGGCCGTTGCCACGATCCCCGTCCCCGAGGCGCCGCCGCAGCTGGTGACGTTCGCGCCGGACGGCACGCGGGCATACGTCTCCGCCTACGACGAGGGCTTCACCGTCAACTTCCTCGTCACGCTGGACACCGCCAGCGACACGAAGATCGGCGCCGTGCCGGTCGGGAGAGGCCCCTACGCCGCGGCCACCACCCTCGACGGGCGTCTGCTCTACATGCCCTACTTCGACGAGGACCACCTCGACGTCTTCGACACGGGTTCGGGCGTGCTGGTCGATCGGATCGCGGTCTCGCCGTCACCGCACTGGGTCGCCTTCACGCACGACCGACGGTTCGTCTACATCGCGAACCACTTCTCCGACGTGGTGACGGTCCTGGAGCTCGGGGAGAACCGGCTCGTGACGACGATCCCCGTGGGGGACGGCCCGCACAGCCTGGAGGTCTCGCCGGACGGAACGCGGATCGCGCTGGTCAACTACATCAGCGATGACGTCATGTTCATCGACCCGGCGAGCAACACCGTGGTCGGCACCGTGCCGGCGGTGGGAGCCGGGCCGCAGGACGTCACCTACGCCCCGGACGGCCGCCACGTCTACACGGCCAACGTGGACGACGGCACCGTGGCGGTGGTGGACGTGCAGTCCGGCGTCGTCACGGCGCGGATCCCGACCGGTGTCGACCCGACGAGCGTCTCGGCCACCCAGGACGGACGCCGCCTGTTCGTGACCAACTACGGCGACGGCACCGTCCGGCTGCTCGACGCCGCCGGCGACCAGGCGAGATGACGGGCAGCGGACCAGGGACCGCACCGGGGCGACGCTCCGGGGCCCCTGTGGTCGACGTCCCGGACTGCTGCGCGGGGGTGCCGGCGTGAGGTGGACCAGGACCGGCGGAACAGCCCGGGCAGGGCGAGCCCACCCAGAGCTCGCGAGCACCGGACGTCCCGGACCTCGGGCCCTGTCCCGCAGGCGCCCTCCGTGGTCACGTCACGGCGTACGTCCGCGCGCCCGTGGATCTCGACGCGGCGATCCACCCGGTGCCCCCAGCCCCGGGAGCGGTGCCCACAGGCCGACCGTCGTCCTCCCGCCCGCCACGGTGGGGACGGCGGAGGGGAGGGGTCGGACCCGGTGAGCGTCCTGCCGACGGGTGCGCCTCTCGTGGGGCGTGCCGACGACCTGCGCCGCCTCGCCGAGGTCCTGCACGGCGTGCTCGTCGACCGGCACCCCGCCGTCGTCCTCGTCACCGGCCAGGCCGGCCTGGGGAAGTCACGGTTCCTGCAGGAGGCCGTGGCCGTCGCTCGTGGTCGTGGGGTGCTGACCCTGCACGGCACGGCCGGTCCGCTGCAGCGCGACCTCTCCTACGCACCCCTGGTCGAGGCGCTGCGCCCGCTGCTGCGCGGAGCCGGCCCCAGCGGGCGGGCCCGGATCGAGGCCCTGGTGGAGGGCCTGTCGGACCTGGCGCGGCTGTTCGACGGGCTGCCGCTCGTGCCGCCCCCGCCGTTGGCCGACCTGGGGCTCGAGCGCACCCGCCTGTTCGAGGCCGTCACCAGGCTGCTCGACCGTGCGGCTGCCGAACGCCCCCTCGCGCTGGTGGTCGACGACCTGCACTGGGCCGACCCGGCGTCGCTGGCTCTCCTGCACTACGCCGTCCGCGGCCTGACCGGGCGACCCGTGCTGTTCCTCCTGGCCTTCCGCGAGGCCGAGGCCGACACCCCGCTGCGCGACCTCGCCGCGGCCCTGCGGTGCGGCGTCGGCGTCACGGAGTTCCCCCTCCGCCCCCTGGACGGGGACGCGGTCGACGCCCTGGCCCGGGCCACGCTCGGCGGTGCCGTGCCCGGCGGGCTCGTGGCGGTGCTGACGCAGCGGACCGGCGGGGTGCCGCTGTTCGTGGGGGCCGTCATCACCAGGTTGGTCGAGGAGGGGACCCTGTTCCGCTCCGGAGGCCGGTGGGTCCTGGGACCGGACACCGACGACGCGGTACCCGCCGCGGTGCGGTCGCTGCTCGGCGCGCGGATCGAGCGGCTGCCGGGGCCGGCGCGGACCGCGTTCGACGCCCTGGCCGTCTGCGGCGGCCGGGCCCCGGTCGGCGTCCTCGCCGCCGTCGTGGACGGGGCCGCGATGTCCACCGGCCTCGACGTGCTCTCCCAGTGGGGACTGGCCGACCAGGAGCTCACGGACAGGGGGGTGGGCCATCGCGTGACCCATCCCATGCTCGCCGAGGTCGGCCTGGAACTGCTTCCTGCGGCCGCACGACGACGGCGACACGCGGCGGCGGCGCGCGCCTGGCAGCAGGCCGCCCCCGAGGACCTCGGCACCATCGCCCTCCACGTCTGCGGTGCCGGGGACGAACTCGAGGCGGGGTACGCGCTCGACGTCCTGCTCCGCGCCAGCGGGGAGGCGCTGTCCCGGCGCGCCGGTGAGGAGGCGGTCGCCGCTGCCCGCGCGGCGCTCCCCGTCGCCGCAGCGTTCTCCCGGGACGACCTGCGCGGGCCCCTCCTCGAGCGGGTGGCGCAGGGCGAGGAGCTGGCCGGCCGGCTGGCGCAGGCCCGCACCGCCTGGCGTGCCGCCGCGGAGGCGGCGGACACCGGGGCCGCGGGGGAGGGCGGCGTCGAGCGGGCACGGCGGCTGCACCGTGCCGCGCTCACCGGCTGGGACCTGGGGCGGTTCGAGGAGGCCCTGCGTGACCTCGATGAGGCCGATGCGGCGCTCGCGGGTCACCCACCGGGTCCCGTGCACGTGTCCGTGCTGGAGACCAGGGCCCGGCTGGCGCTCCGCCGCGGCGACGCAGCCGCCCAGCGGCGCTACGCCGCCGCGCTGGCCGAGATCGTGGCGGTGACCGGCTCGCCGCGGGCCCGCGTGGTCGCCGGCATGCTCGACCTCCAGCTGGCCGGGACCGAGCGACGCCTGCGGTACGCCATGGACCAGCTGCCGCGGATGCTGGCGCAGGCCGAGGCGCTGGGGGACCCGGTGGTCAGCAGCGCGGCACACCGACTGGCGTCCCTCACGGCGCTGACCGGGGGCGACGTGGCCGCCGCCTGCCGGCACGCGGACGCCGGCGTGCGCCTCGCCCGGTCGACCGGTGTGCCGACCCTGGAGGTCATGCACCTAGTGGACCGCGGCTACGCCGGCTTCCTGGCCGGCCGCTGGGACGAGGCGCTGGACGACCTCGCCCGGGCGTTCGAGCTCGCGGAGCGCACGGGCCTGTCCCGCGGCGCCACCATCTCGCTCACCGTGGAGGCGATGGTCCTGACCCAGCGCGGTCGACTCGACGAGGCCGCCCGCCGGGCCGCGGAAGCGACCGATCGCCTCGGCTCCAGGCCGACCCCCGACGTCCACGTCGTCGACCTGCTGGAGCTCGCCAAGGCGCAGATCGCGCTCGCCGGTGGGCGGTACGCGCGGGCGGCCGAGCACGCACGCCGCAGCGCGCAGCCGGTCTTCACCCGCCTGCCGGCGCTGCTCGTGCTGGCCAGGGCGAGCGCGGCGGCCGGCGACCGGGACGCGGCACGGACCGCGGTGACCGAGCTGGCCGACGTCGATCCCGCTGCGCCGTACCCGCGTGCCCTGGCCGACTGGGCCGGGGGGCGGCTCCGCGGCGACCCGGACCTGCTGGCGTCGGCGGTGGCCGCGCTCACCCGCCTCGGGGTCCACTACGAGGCGGCGGTGGCACGGGTGGACCGGGCGGAGCTCCTGGCCGGCTCGGCCGCCGGCCCCGGCACCCCGGCCGGTGCCGAGGTCGCCGCGGAGGCCGCGGCGGCGCTGGGCCTGCTGGACCGCCTGGGGGCCAAGCCCCAGGCCGACCGGGCGCGCAGGCTGCTGCGGTCGCAGGGCCACCGCACCCCTCCGCCCGCCGCCGGTCCGCAGGGCACCGGCCGGCTCACCCGCCGGGAGGAGGAGGTGGCGCGGCTCGTCGCGGCCGGACTGAGCAACGCCGAGATCGCCGGACGCCTGTTCATCAGCCAGCGGACGGTCACCACCCACCTGCAGCACGTCTACGCCCGTCTCGGCCTCCGGTCGAGGGCGGCCCTCACCCGCTACGTCGACCGGGAGCTGGCCGAGCCGGACGCGACGGCGGACGGGATACGTAACTCCGCCGATGTCGGAGCCCCTACGTAACGGGCCATCGTGGGCGCACCCACCCGGAGGTGCCACCATGACCACGACGACCGGCCGGCCGGCGGGAACGCAGGAGGACGGCGTCCCCGCGACCGGCGGACCCGACCCGGTCCTCCCCCTGGAGAAGGCCACCGACCCCCGGCTGGCCGGCCGCAAGGCCGCGACCCTGGGGGTCCTCGCCGCGGCCGGGTTCCCCGTGCCGCCCGGCGTCGTCCTGCCCACCACCGCCTCCCGCCGGGCCGCGGCCGGAGCCGAGCCGGACCCCGGCGGCGTGCGCGTGCCCGACGACGTGGGCGCGGCGCTGGCGTCGGCGGTGGCCGGGTGGGGGGACGTGCCGCTCGCCGTCCGTTCCTCCGCCGTCGACGAGGACGGCGCCGAGGGGTCCTGCGCCGGCCTCTACACCACCGTCCTCGACGTCCGCGGCAGGGCCGCACTCCTCGACGCCGTGCGCCGGTGCTGGGAGTCGGCGTCCTCCCGCGAGGTGGCGGCCTACCGCCAGGTGCGGGAGGAGCGCCACCGGCCGGTCATGGCGGTGCTCGTGCAGCCCATGCTCCGGCCGGTCGCCTCCGGCGTGGCCTTCACCGCGGACCCGGTCACCGGGGAGCGCGGCGTGGTCGTCATCGACGCCGTCCCCGGTACCGCCGAGGCGCTGGTGTCCGGGGCGGAGACACCGGAGCGCTGGACCGTCCGTGGCGGCGGTCCCGAGCACTCCGGTCCGCGGCCGGGCGCTCCGGGACCGGTGCTCACCCCCGCCCTGGCCGCGGCCGTCGCGGATCTCGCGCGGCGGGTGGAGGCCGCCCGCGGCGGCCGGCCGCAGGACGTCGAGTGGGCGGCCGTCGGGGACCGGGTCTGGCTGCTCCAGGCCCGCCCGGTCACCGGGCTGCCCGACCCCCCGCCGACCCCGGTCGAGGTGCCGGTCGAGGTCCCCGAGGGCCACTGGGTGCGCGAGTCCAGCCACGCGCCGCTGCCCTGGACCAGGATGACCCGCGAGGTCCTGCAGCCGCGCAACGCCGCGCTGCGGGCCATGGTCGACGACCTCGGCCTGCTCAGCGACGGGGTGGCGGTGCGGGACATCGGCGGGTGGGAGTACCTGCGGATCGTCCCGCTCGGCGGCAGGGAGCCGCCGCCCCTGCCGCGCCGGGCGCTCCCCGTCGCGTTCCGCGTGGTCCCGGCGGTGCGCCGCCGGAACCGGCAGGCGGCCGCCGCCGCCCGGGACGACGTCCCGATGCAGCTGGTCCGACGCTGGTCGGAGCAGTGGCGACCGCAGTTCGCCGGACGGCTCGCGGCGCTGCGCGGGGTGGACCTGCCGGCGCTCGACGACGCGGCGCTCGAGGCGCACGTGCAGGCCACGACCGACCTCACCGCTGAGGGCTACCTGGTCCACTTCCGGCTGCACGGGGCCCTGATGATGGTGCTCGGCGACCTCGCCGCCACCTGCCGGGAGCTGCTCGGCTGGACCGACGAGGGGCGGTGGCTCGACCTGGTCGCCGGGACGTCGGCCACCTCGACGGCCCCGGGGCGGGCGTTGGCCCGGCTCGCCGCGACCGTGGCCGGGCACCCGGACCTGTGCCGGTCGATCACCGGGGGAGCGGCCGGTGCGCAGCTGCTCGCGGCCGATCCGGAGGTCGCCGCCGGGTTCGCGGACTACCAGCGCGAGTTCGGCTGCCGGGCGCTCAGCTACGAACTGGCCGAGGAGTCGCTCGACGAGCGGCCCGAGCTCGTGCTGGGGCTGCTCCGCGACCAGCTCGCGACCGGGTACGACCCGGCCCGGCACGACGAGGCGGCGGCGCGGCGACGGGCCGCGGCGGCCGAGGAGGCGCGCGCCCGGCTGACCGGCCGCCTGCCGGCGGACCGGGACCGCTTCGAGTCGGCGCTGCGGCGCGGGCTGGCGGCCTACCCGGTGCGCGAGGACAACGAGTTCTTCACGATCAGCGCCCCCTTCGCGCTGGTGCGGCGGGCCGTGCTCGAGGCCGGTTCGCGGCTGGCGCGGCGCGGCCTCCTCGACCGCCCGGACCACGTCTTCCACCTGGAGCCCGGCGAGCTGCTCGAGGCGCTGCGGGAGGGCACCGACCGGCGGGCCCTCGTGGCCCGGCGGCGTGGCGAGCGGGCGTGGGTGCTGGCCCATCCCGGACCGCCGAGCTACGGCCGGGCCCCGGCGGGACCGCCGCCGTTGTCGGCCCTGCCCGCTCCGGCCCGGCGGACGATGGAACGCTTCCTGTGGACGCTGGACCGCATCATGGGGACCGAGGACGGCGAGTGGACCCGGCGCGGCCCGGCCACCGCTGTCCAGGGCATCCCGGCGTCCGCGGGGACCTACACCGGGCCGGTCCGGGTGATCCGGACGGAGGCGGAGTTCGACCGGCTGCGGGGCGGGGACGTGCTGGTCTGCCCCATGACCTCGCCGGTCTGGTCGGTGCTCTTCCCGCTCGTCGGTGCCCTGGTCACCGACGCCGGCGGGACCCTGTCCCACCCGGCGATCATCGCCCGGGAGTTCGGCGTCCCGGCCGTCGTGGCCACCGGCGACGGGACCTCGCTGCTCCGGGACGGCCAGCTGGTGACGGTGGACGGCGGGACCGGCACCGTGCGGGTGCTGTCGTGACCGCGGCCGCGCGCGCGGGCGCCGGGACCGCTCCGGCGGACGACGGCTCGCCGCAGGCCTCCGCCGGGGCGGTGATCGCCCGGCTCCTCGAGGCCTTCGCGACCGTCGAGGTGGTCCGCGCCGCCGAGCGGACCGGCGTGGCCGCGTTCCTCGCCCGGACCGGGGCTGCGTCGGCCGAGGAGGTCTCCACCGCGTGCGGGCTGGCGCCGGAACCGACCGGCCGGCTGCTCACGGCCCTGGCGGAGCTGGGGGTCCTCGCGCCGGTCCCGCCCGATCGCTTCCGACCCGTCGCCGACGTGGCGCGGTGGCCGACGGCGATGGCGGCCCCGTGGGCGTCGCTGGAGGTCTGCCTCCGTACCGGTCGGCCGATGGTCAGTGCCGACACGGCCGCGGGAGCCGCCGAGCTCTACCCCGCGGTCGTCCCCCGCCTCGCGGACGTGTTCTCGACGGCGGCCGCGTCGGCCGCCCGGCTGCTCGCCCCGTCCGCGGGACGCGTGCTGGACGTGGGTGCCGGCGCGGCCCCGTGGAGCACCGCCCTGGCGGCAGCGGCGCCCGGGGTGCGCGTCACCTGCCTCGACCTGCCGCAGGTGCTGGCGCAGACGCGCCGGTCGGTCGCGGCCGCGGGGCTGTCGGGGAGGTTCGACTACCTCCCCGGGGACGTCTTCACGGCGACCCTCCCGGAATCGGTCTACGACCTCGTGCTCGTCGGCAACGTGTGCCACCTGTTCGACCCCGCGACGAACGAGACCCTGCTGCGGCGGCTCCGCCCCGTCCTGACGCCCGGCGGGACGCTGGCGGTCATCGACGTGCTCCCGTCCGCGGACCCGGCGGCCCGGGCCCGGCTGGCGCTCTACGAGCTGGGGCTGCTGCTGCGGACCGAGCGGGGCCGGGTGTACTCGACCGAGGACTACAGCGCGTGGACGCAGGCGGCCGGCTTCGGTGAGCTGAGCACCCGGCCACTCGACGGCCCGGTGGACCTCTGCCTCCTCACCGCGAGGATCCCGGACGGCCGTGCCGGGCGGTGCGGCCCGCGGACCCCGGTCGGGGGCGGGTGACGACGCGCCCCCGCCGCACGATCCACCGGCGGGCCCGGAGCGCCGCGGGTGCCGACGGCGCGGGTGCTCCACCCGCCGGCCCTGGCCACGGTCCGGGGTCAGTGCGCCTGGGGGCGGCCCAGCCGCGCCGTGGTCTCCCGGACGTCCATCCCGTGCAGGCCGAGCAGGTTCTCGCCGAGGATCTTCCGCTTCGCGACGTCGGTGAGCTGGGGATAGCCGTAGCCCTCGCACAGGTCCTGCGGGATCGAGAAGTCCCTGAAGGCCCGCAGCGCCCACTGCGGGTGGAAGATCGGCGCCTCCGAGCCGTAGACGATCTTGTCCTCGCCGCACCAGAACAGCAGCTTGCCGAGGATCTCCGCGAACAGCCGCGGCGCCCGGACGACGAAGTTGATGGTGGCGGCCAGCGATGCGTACAGGTTCGGGTAGCGGATCAGCTGCCAGCAGGTCTCGTCCAGGAACGGCAGCCCGACGTGGAAGATCACGAAGTTGATGTCGGGGAAGTTCGCCGCCGCGCCGTCCATGTCCCAGGTCTGGGTGGCCTCGATCGGCTGCGGCCCCAGCGGCACGCCCTTGTGCACGCCGATCAGGTTCACGCCGAGTTCCTGCGCCTTCTCGAAGACGGGGAAGGCCACCTTGGGGTCGTCCATGCGCCACGGGAACGGTGAGCCGTAGTCGTAGCGGACGTTGTAGAACTTGAACGCCCTGGCGCCGAACTCGCCGACCTGGCGCTCCATCAGGTCCAGCGCGCGCCGTCCCTCGAGCGGGTTGACCGAGCCCCAGAACACCGTCCGGTCCGGGTCCCGCTGGGCCAGCTCCGCGCACGTCTCCCACGGCGAGAGCCCGTCGCGGAAGAGGTCGGTCAGCGGCAGCGGCATCGCGACCAGCATGTCGGTGTCGGACTGGTCGTAGACCATCTGCCGGATGTCGGCCGGCGTCCACTCCTTGAGGAACTCCTCCGCCGAGAGCTTCGGCTCGCCGTCCGGGGTCAGCGTCGCGTGGAAGGCGTACAGGTGGTTGGCGAACATCTGCCCCGCTGACCCGAACGCGTTCTTGGGCGTGAAGTTGAACGGGTGTGCGACCCCGTCGAACACGAATGCGTCGCCGATCATGGTCGTCCTCCTGGGCTGGAGCTGGAGCGGCTAGGGGCGGTGGGCGGAGAGGAACGCGTCGCGGTCGGGGACGGCGACGGGGTCGGGGAGGAACCGCAGCCGGCGGGCGGCCGAGGGCGAGAGGCGGTCGGTCGTCCAGACCTCGTCCCAGACGACCTCGACCTCGCAGGTCTCGACGCCGGGCTGCCGGCGGATCGCCGTCTCGACGTCGGCGACCACCCGGGCGGCGAACGGGCACCAGCCCGAGGTGAGGAGCAGTTCGACCCGGGCATGCCCGTCGTGGACGGCGACCGACCGGAGCAGGCCCATGTCGACGACGGAGATGCCCTTCTCCCGGCAGCAGGGGTCGAACACCGTGGAGAGCGCGCGGGTCGCCCAGCCGGGCACCGCGGGCGAGGGCTGAGTCATCCCGTCATGGTGTGACCCGGGTCACAGTCCTGACCAGGGGTTCGGCTCCGGTCGCCGCTCGGCGGCCCGGCCGGTCGCCGTCGTGCGGTCGACATCGACCTCCGCGGGCTAGCGGCGGCCCGGGAAGAAGGGGCGCAGGGCCAGGGGCGGGCGGAAGGGGCGCCACGCCGTCTCGGGCATCCCGAGCCGGTCGGCGAGCAGCCACAGCACCGCCGGGTTGTGTGCCAGGCCCAGGTGACTGCCGCGCACCTCGACGTTCTCCCGTCGCGGTCGGAGGTCGTACGTGCACGACGACCAGTGGACGATGCCGTCGGCCCGGCTGTACACCGAGGTCGCGGGCACGCGGAGGGGACCCGCCTCGGCCCACGGCCGTGGCAGCGTCGCCACGCTGGGCACCAGGGGGGCCGCCCGGTCGACGATCCGCGACGCGGCCCGCAGCCACGCAGCCCCGCGGACCACCGGGCTCCCGAGGGTGACGATCCCGCGGACGCTCCCTGGGGCCATCCTGGCCAGTTGCTGGGCGTACAGGCCGCCGAGGCTCCAGCCCACCAGGCTCACCCGCCGCCCCGAGGCCCGGTGCAACTCGTCCACGCGCGAGCGCAGTTCCCGGACGACCCGCACCGTGCTGCCCCGGTTGGTGCCGAGGCTCCAACCGGAGACGTCGTGCCCGAGGGCGCGCAGGACGTTGCGCAGCAGCAGCGTGGCGGGATCACCGGCGAGCAGCCCCGGCAGGACGAGCACGGGATGGCCGTCGCCTCGGCGTGCGGTCGCCAGCAGCGGCCAGGTGGCGAGGAGGGCGGCGAGGTCCAGTCCGGCCCGGGGCGCCTCGGTGACGAGCCGGGCACGGGAGGGGACACGCAGGGTGGTCACCCGCCCAGGATCCCCTGGCGGCCACGCGGGGGTATCAGGGCCCGCGAGTCGGGCCTCTGAGTCGACGGAGCCCCACCCCCACCCGGTCGCGAACCCCTCCCGAGGAACGGCCGGGAGCCGGAGCAGCCGGACGGACGCCGCACCGGGGCCGGAACTGGAGCCTGATGGCGATGACGTCGTCACGCGGGGCAGTGCCCGCTCCTCGCCGGGAGCACCTCATCGGCGCCGACCTCCACGTCTCCGTGGGCGGCCAGCCACGCCGTTACGTGGACCTCGACGCCGCGGCCACCACGTCGGCGTCGGAGGCCGTGCTGCGTGCCGTGGAGGAGTTCCTGCCGTGGTACTCCAGCGTCCACCGGGGAGCCGGGGCCAAGTCGCAGTTCTCCAGCGCCCGGTACGAGGAGGCGCGCGAGACCCTGCTCCGGTTCGTGGGAGCCGACGCCGCGACCCACGTGGCCCTGTTCCCGAGGAACACCACCGAGGCCCTCAACCTCATCGCCTTCCGGCTGGGTCTCACCCGGGACGACGTCGTCGTGACCACCGCGGTCGAGCACCACGCCAACCTGCTGCCCTGGCGGCGCCATGCCCGGCTGCGTGTCGTCGACGTCGACGAGTCCGGCACGTTCGACATCGCCGCGGTGGTCACCGCCCTGGACGAGCGACCGGTCCCGCGCGTCCTGGCGGTGACCGGTGCGTCCAACGTCACCGGCTGGCAGCCCGACCTGCGGGCGCTCGCGGCCGCGGCCCGCGAACGCGGGGTGCAGGTCGTGGTCGACGGCGCGCAGCTGGTGCCGCACCGGCAGGTGGAGATGGCGGCACTCGGGATCGACGTGCTCGCCTGGTCCGGCCACAAGATGCACGCGCCCTTCGGCGCGGGGTGCCTGGTCGCGCCCCGACGCCTGCTCGCGGAGGGTGAGCCCTTCCTCGTCGGGGGCGGGTCGGTGGCGGCGGTGTCCTACGAGGAGGTCGTCTGGGCCGACACCCCCGACCGGGACGAGGCCGGCTCGCCCAACGTCGTCGGTGTCGTCGCCCTCGCCGCCGCCGCCGAGGAGCTGCGCCGCACCGACCGGGGACGGCAGCGGGTCCGGGAAGCGGCGCTGGTCCGCGCGCTGGACGACGAACTGGCCACCGTCCCCGGACTCCGTCGCCTGGGGCCGGCGTGCGGCGACCGCCTCCCCGTGGCCGCCTTCGTCGTCCGCGGGGTGCCGCACGGGGTCGTCGCCGCCCGGCTGGCCCAGGAGCACGGCATCGGGGTGCGGAGCGGGTGTTTCTGCGCCCACCCCTACATGACCCGCCTGCTCGGACTCGGCCCGGGCGAGGTGGCGCAGTTCCACCGCGACGCTCGGGCCGGCCTGCACGACCGGCTCCCCGGAGCAGTGCGCGTCAGCTGCAGCTCGGCCACCTCGCCGGCGGACATCGCCGCTCTGGGCGGAGCGCTGCGTGCCATCACGGCCGACCTGCAGCGGGGCACACGTCCGGGCACCGGTCGGGCCGCGGTGCCGTGACCTGGAGGCCGGTGCGGCCGGCCGCCCACCAGCACGCGCGGCCCCGGCACGGGGCGGTCGGGCGGCTGACCGCCCCGCCGCGCTCCTCGACGGCCACGTCCGGAGGAGCGACCCGGTACATTCGCACCCGGCCGTGGGTTCGCCGTGTGAGCCGATCCGTTCGACTCACCGGAGTGCCCGGGTCGCGTCGCCCTCACCGCCCCCGGCGCCGGCTCCGTCGGAGCGGGCAACGGGCCGGGAATCGTGCAGCCTCGGACGCGTTGACACAGGGGAGGCACCGACCCGGCAACCGCGCCCGGTCCTCGGACCGTGGCATCCACTGCCGTGTACCGGCCCGTCCACCGGCGGCTCGGGGTCCCCGAGGGCGTCGTGCCGAGCCCGGCGACGTCGACCCGGGTGATCCGCGAGCCGGCTCGACGTCCGAGCACCGGGCCGGACGCCCGGGACGTTCCCCGCCCCGTGCGCGGGACCGTGCAGCATGCGGCCGCGGCCACCGTGCCCGGCACCAGAGGAGGAGTCTGTGGTCCGACCAGGCCAGCGCCAGACGGGCGCTCGCCGTACCGCCCCGCGGAGGCAGCGACGTGTCCGCCACCGCGGCGACGTCGTCTCGGTGCTCGCCCGCACCGTCCGTGAGGTCGAGGCGGCCGCCCGGCACGGCCGCGTGACGCCGACCGTGCGCACGACCTTCCAGGCCGTCGCCCTGCTGCTGCGCGAGGAGCGCGCCCGCGTCCAGGCGGCGGCCGGCAGCGACGGTCAGCGGGCCGAGCAGCTCAAGCGCCTGGACGGCATCGCGACCATCCTCGCGACGACCGCCGTCCGGGACGCCGGCCTGCTGGCCCTGCTCGCCGAGGACGCCGTCGTCTCCGACGCGGCCCGGTCGCTCAAGCGGGAGCTGCTGCGGGACGCCGGCATCGAGCCGACGCCCGACGAGGTCCCGCAGGCAGCGCCCGCGGCCGTTCCCGCCGGGCCGGACCGGCGGGTCGTGCCGCAGTCGGTGGTCTCCCGGCAGCTGGCCAACCCCTTCCTCGCCCCGGACTTCTCCGCCGTTCCGCAGGCCACGTCCCGGCCGCGCCGCCTCGCCGGCTGGGAGCTGCTCGGCCCGCTGCTGAGCTCGTTCGAGCGCGCCGGTGCGGGAGCCCCGGCGTGCATGGCGCTCCCGGCGGCGACGGAGCGGTTCACCCCGGCGGGCCTGGAGCTGATGCCGCACCAGGGGCGGCTGGTCGCCGCGGCCGCCGCCGGCCACCGGACCTTCCTGCTCGCCGACGAGCCGGGTCTGGGCAAGACGGCGCAGGCCCTGCTCGCCGCGGAGGCGGCGCACGCCTATCCACTGCTCGTCGTCGTGCCGAACGTCGTCAAGACCAACTGGGCCCGTGAGGCGGCCCGCTGGACGCCGCAGCGCCGGGCCACCGTGGTGCAGGGCGACGGCGAGACGGTCGACGGCTTCGCCGACGTCGTCGTCGTCAACTACGACGTGCTCGACCGCCACGTGGGCTGGCTCGGCGACTTCGGGTTCCGCGGCATGGTCGTGGACGAGGCCCACTTCATCAAGAACAAGACCTCCCAGCGCTCCCAGCACGTCCTCGCGCTCTCCGACCGCATCCGGTTCCGCACCCCGCGGCCCCTGCTGATGGCGCTGACCGGCACCCCGCTGATCAACGACATCGAGGACTTCCGGGCGATCTGGCAGTTCCTCGGCTGGATCGACGACGACACGCCCACGGACGAGCTGATGGACGCGCTCGAGGACGCCGGTCTGACGCCCGCCGACCGGGGTTTCTCCGCCGCGGCTCGCCAGTGCGTGATCGACCTCGGCATCGTGCGCCGCCGCAAGGTCGACGTGGCCGCCGACATCCCCGCCCGCCGCATCGCCGACCTCCCCGTCGAGCTGGACGGACCGGTCGGCCGGTCGATCCGGGCGGCCGAGCGGGACCTGGCCCGCCGGATGGTGGCCCGGTACGAGACCGCGCTCGCGAACCGGTCCTCCGACGCCGTCGCCGAGGGCATCGACGGCGGCATCGACCCGGACCTCGTCCGCCGGGTGGCCCGGTCGGAGCTGAAGGACGCGACGGCCGCGCAGTCCGGCGAGAACGTGTTCAGCATGATGCGACGCATCGGCCGCGCGAAGGCCGAGCTCGCCGCGGACTACGCGGCGCAGCTCGCCCGCAGCGCCGGCAAGGTCGTCTTCTTCGCCAAGCACGTCGACGTGATGGACGCCGCCGAGGAGCTCTTCGCCCGGCAGGGGGTGCGCTTCTCGTCGATCCGTGGCGACCAGACGCCCACGGCGCGGCAGGCGAACGTCGACGCCTTCGTGGACGACCCGGACGTCGCCGTCGCCGTGTGCTCGCTGACCGCGGCGGGTGTCGGGTTGAACCTGCAGGTCGCCTCGAACATCGTGCTGGCCGAGCTGTCCTGGACCGACGCGGAGCAGACCCAGGCCATCGACCGCAGCCACCGCATCGGGCAGACCGAGCCGGTCACCGCGTGGCGCATCATCGCCGCGCAGACCATCGACGCCCGGATCGCCGAGCTGATCGACGGCAAGGCCGGGCTCGCCGCCCGGGCCCTCGACGGGTCGGACGAGGAGGTCTCCTCGTCGGCCGACGTGCAGCTCGAGGCTCTGGTCGCCTTGCTGACCGACGCGCTGCGGGGGTCACCCGGACCTGGGGATGCCCCGGGATCCTGACCGTCAGGTTCCCGGGGGGAGGCCGTGTCCGAGGGGCGACACGCTCCTGCACACGCCTGCCGAACTGGGGTCGCTGACGTAGCGATCACCGCTTCGGGCCGCCGGCTGGGACCGGCCTCGGGCAGGCTCCGGGGCCGGATCAGCGTCCGCTTCCCCGTCACCCGAGCTGCCAGAAGGAGCCGACCAGTCCCAGGCTCCCCAGGATGGCCTGGTTCTGCTCCCGGGTGTGCGGGGTCCACCGAGGCGAGAGCCGGTCGCCCCACCAGGCATGTGCGAGCGCACTCAGCGCCGTCACCGTCAGGGTCTCGCCCGGGGGCCGGATCCCGAGCCAGCGCGTGATGTGTTCCTCCGACCGGAAGAGGTTCATCGTGCTCTAGGTGAAGACGATGTCGTCCCACCACTGACGCGCCGGCACCAGGCAGTGGAAGAGCAGGGACGGCTCGTCCGGTTCCTCACCGCGGACGCCGACCGAGACCGGGGTGCCGCAGTCGGGACAGGTGGTGTCGATCCGGCCGTCGGTGTGCAGGGCAGCGCAGATGCCGAAGGCGTCCCAGGCGCAGTTCCCGTACCACCAGCGCCCGGCCGCCCGCACCCGATACGCGGTCGGGACGGCGGAGAAGGGATTGGCCATGCGGATCTCCGAGCCCGTGGCGTCGAGCACCAGCGCGTGGCCATCGTGCAGCCGCCGCCAACCCTGACGGACCTCGGCGGCGGTCGACCTCGTCGCAACGGCGACCTCCTCGGCCGACGGAGCTCGCCCGAGCGCCACGAACAGCCGGTAGCTCCGGTTGCGGAGCTCCAGGTCCCGGCGGTCCATGGAGGGGGAGTGTGGCCGTGCAGTGGACCTCGTGTCACGTCCGGTCCTCCGGTCCGGGAACGACGGGAGACGGTCAGGTCAGGCCTGGCGGCCCCACGTCACCGGCGCGCCCGCGGTCGTCGGGGACCCCGCGACTCGGAGGACAAAGGCCCTGGTCGGGCGCCGTGCATCGCGCCTAGCTTCGGCGCGCCAACGAGTGCGACCACCGGAGGCTCCCGATGGACAACCCCTACCGAGGATCGGCCGACGTCCACGTCCTGCCCACCAACATCTCCCTTCCGGGGATAGGTGTCCTGCCGATCAACGCCTACCTGATCCTGGCCGAGGAGCCCGTTCTCATCGACAGCGGCGTGGCCGTCGACGCTGACCAGTTCGTCGACGCGGTCAGCTCGATCATCGACCTGGGGACCCTCAAGTGGGTCTGGCTCACCCACGACGACGCTGACCACACCGGGAACATCCAACGGATCATGGACCTGGCGCCGAACGCGAAGCTCGTGACCCACGGGTTCGCTGCGTTGCGCATGTCGACGTGGTGGCCCGTCCCGATGGACCGGGTGCACGCCATCCGGTCTGGCGATGACATCCACGTCGGTGACCGCACCCTCACCGCGGTCGCCCCGCCGCTGTTCGACAATCCGATGTCCATCGGCGTGCTGGACCGCTCCACCGGGGCGCTGTTCACCGTCGATGCCTTCGGGGCGCTCTTGCCGGAGCCCACGCAGGATGCTTCGGACGTCGCTCCGGAGGCCCTCGCCGGCGGCATGATCGGCTGGGCCACGTCGGATTCGCCGTGGGTGCACATGACCGACCCGGCCGAGTTCGGTCAGATCCTCGATCGGGTGCGCCGGCTCCAGCCTCGGCGGATCTTCTCCTCGCACCTGCCGGCAGCGAGTGGGACGGCGCTCGAGGAGTTCCTGCGCGTGCTGGAGCAGGTCCCCACCGCGGAACGTTTCGTCCCGCCGGACTCCGAGCAGTTCGCGGAGATGATCAAGGCCATGGCGGAGATGCAGCGCGCCGGCGAAGAGGTCCCGGCGACCTGATCGACGCCGGTCGGCGAGGCGGTCGCGGCGCCTTGGCCGACCGCGGGGACCGCCGGTCGATCCGGCGCAGAGAGCGTCTGGTAGCGCCACGCCGAGCTGACCCACGACCTCCGGTGACCTGGAACGGTCGTCGTCGCACGGGAGGCAGCGCCCGGCGGCGGATGGCCGGGGCGGAGGCGATCGCCCGCTGCCGTGGCGCCGGCCGACCGAGCATCCTGCACCCACGGGATCGGATCGGTGGGAGGGGGACAGGATGGACGTCCACACGGCGACCCCGCTGACGACCACGTCGCGGGACGGGGTCCGCATCGCCTGGTGGCGCAGCGGACAGGGGCCGGCGCTGCTCCTCGTGCACGGGGTGACGGCCGACCACTCCCGGTGGGAGACGGTGCTCCCGCTGTTCGAGCCGCACCGCACCGTCCACGCCATGGACCGGCGGGGACGGGGCGGCAGCGGTGACGCCGCGGACCACCGGATCGAGGACGAGGGTGCCGACGTGGCGGCCGTCGTCGACGCGATCGCCGACGCCACCGGCGGTCCGGTCGACGTGCTCGGCCACTCCTACGGCGGCACGTGCGTGCTGGAAGCCCTGGTGCTGACCGACCGGGTCCGCCGGGCGGTCCTGTACGAAGCGGACGCGGGTGGGTCGATCGATCCCCGCCTGGTCGACGAGCTGGCGGACCTGCTGGCCGAGGGCAGGCGTGAGGAGGTCGTGAGCGAACTGCTCACCGTGGCCGCCGGGGTGACCGCGGACCAGCTGGCCCGAATGAAGACGCTGCCGTCCTGGCCGAACCGGGTGGCCGCGGCCCACACCGTCGTCCGGGAGGGACGCGCGCTCGAGGCCTACCGGCTGCGACCCGAGCGGTTCAGCTCGTTGCGCGTGCCGGTCCTGCTGCTGGCGGGCTCGGAGAGCCCGCCGTCGGAGGCGAGGTCGACAGCCCTGCTGGCCGCGGCGCTGCCCCGTGCCCGCCTGGTGACCATGGCGGGGCAGGGCCACGTCGCGATGTTGACCGCACCGGAGCTGTTCGCCGCCGAGGTGCTCGGGTTCCTGGCGGACGACACGTCCTGAGCGGCCCCGGCATCCGACCCGACCGGGGCTGTACTGCCGCTGCCGGTGGGGCTCCGCTCAGGGGACCGGCGCGGCGACCCGGGGCGACGCCGGCAGCCGCCCCAGGATCCGGGTCAGGTTGGCGGGGTCGAAGAACTCCGCTGCCGGCACGGTGCCGATCAGGGTGCCGAAGAAGCGGCCCGTCTGTTCGGGGTCGTGCTGCAGGGCCGCCATCAGTCGCTGCACGTCCGGAGGCGGCGGCTGCAGGGCGGCGAGCTGGACGCTGTTGTCGTAGCCCTGCCCCGCGGCCTCGTCGCGGCGCCGGTGGTAGGTGGCCAGGGCTGCCGACATCGGCATGCGGCCGGTGAGTCCGGCGTCGACGGCCTCGGCCAGGAACTCGGCGTCCCGGAAGGCGTCGCTGATGCCGAGCGCCAGGATGGGGTCCTTGTGGTATCCGGCGTCGCCCACCAGCGCCCAGCCCTCCCCGTGCGGTCGCCGGAAGTGGTTGGGCAGGTGCCCCGTGCCGCGGAACGGCTCGGTGCGCCGGCCGGCGCGCAGCCGGTCGCCGAGCTGCGGGACCGCGTCGAGCGCGGCCTGGACGTGACCCTCGACGTCGGCGCGGACGACAGGGAACTCCGCCCGTGGCCAGTAGACGATGACCATCACCTGGCCGTCGTTGGTGGGCGCGGCGATGACCGACCGGCCGGGGCGGGGGTACAGCTCCGCGGCGGACATCTCGACACCGGCCCAGTAGGAGTAGTAGGCGCAGGTCAGGGTGGGGTGCTCGCGGTACGTGGGGGCCGCGACGGCCCGTGCGACGAGGGAGTGGACGCCGTCGGCACCGACGACGATGCGCGCGGTCCCGGTGACCGTGGGACCGCCGTCCACCCGGCCGCGGATGCCGGTGACCCGTCCGCCGTCACCGAGGACCTCCTGCACGGAGAGCCCCTGGTGCACCTCGGCGCCGGCCTCCGCGGCCGCGGCGGTCAGGATGGAGTCCAGGACCTGTCTGCGCACGCAGTAGCTCTGCGAGATCGCGTCCACCGGTGGCGGCGCGCCGGTGAGTGCGAGCGGGCCGACGTCGAGGACCTGGCTGCGGATGGGCGGGCAGCCGGAGCCGGCGACCCGGTCCAGCAGACCCCAACGGGCGAGGGCGGCGACGCCGGGTTGGTGGATGTAGTGGGTCGACAGGGTGTCGCTGGGGAAGCGGGCGCGGTCCACCAGCAGCACCCGGTGGCCGGCCCGGGCCAGCAGCATGGCGGTGGGGGCGCCGGCGCACCGGGCGCCGACGACGACGGCGTCGAAGTCGGTGGTCATCGCAGACCTCCCTCGGTCGGCGGGATGTTGGCGTTCTGCCGGAACACGTTGGTCGGGTCGTACCGGTCCTTGAGCGCGGTCAGGCGGGGGATGCGGTCGCCGTACGCGGCGCGGACGCCCGCGGCTCCCTCGTCGGAGACGAAGTTGGCGTAGACACCGCTGCTGTACGGCTGCAGGGCGGACCAGCCGTCGCGGACCCACTGCCGGTGCCGCTCACCGTCCGGGTCGGCGGGCGGCCAGCCGACGGTGAGGCTGAGCTCGAAACCCACCTCGCGGTCGCCGACCGCGGTCGCGGAGGGATCGACGCGGCCGACCGCGCCGCCCACGGCCCAGCCGTTGATCTGCGCGAACGGGGTCGTCATCGCGTTCATGCGCTCGAGGAGGACGTCGATGACCGCGTCCGCCAGTACGGGCAGCCGGTGGGCCTTCCAGTAGTAGTGCCGGCCGTGCGGCGCGCCGCCGTCGAGCATCGACTGGAGCGCGAGGTAGGGGGTCGGGCGGATGCCGTCGGCGAACGGGGTGGCGATCCGGCGCAACGGCGCGATCGCCTGCTCGCCCTCGGCGGGGTCCCCGGCCCAGACCAGGACCAGCCCGAGGGCGGGCGTGCCGAAGCGGTCCGGAGGGGTGAACGGGGTCGGGGGAGCGGACGCCATCCCGACGGTGATCCCCAGCGCGTCGGGCGCCTCGGGCGCGTAGTCGCGCAGGACGCGCAGGACCCGTCCGGCCTCGCTCAGCGGCCAGAAGAGCGGTCCCCCGAGCAGCATCGGACCGACCGGGTGCAGGTCGTACTCGAAGGCCGTGACGACGCCGAAGTTGCCGCCGCCGCCGCGCAGTCCCCAGAACAGCTCGGGCTCGCTGTCGGCGTCCACGTGCAGCCGGGTGCCGTCGGCCGTGACCAGGTCGACCGCGCGCAGGTTGTCCACGGTCAGGCCGTGCCGGCGCATGAGGTGGCCGAGGCCGCCGCCGAGGGTCAGCCCCCCGATGCCGGTCGAGCTGATGATCCCGCCGGTCGTGGCCAGGCCGAACGGCTGGGTCGCCCGGTCGAACTCTCCCCACAGGACACCGCCGGCGGCCCGCGCGGTCCTCGCAGCCGGGTCGACCCGGAGGCCCTTCATGGGGGAGAGGTCGATCGTCAGGCCGCCGTCGCAGACGCCGTGGCCGGCGATCGAGTGACCGCCGCCGCGCACGGCGACGGGCAGGTCGTGCTCGCGCGCGAAGCGCACCGCGGTGGTGACGTCATCAGCGCCCGCGCAGCGGGCGATTCCCGCCGGCCGGCGGTCCACCGCCCCGTTCCAGACCCGGCGCCCGTCGTCGTAGCCCTCCTCGCCGGGGCGCAGCAGCGCCCCGCGGAACCGCGCCCTCAGCCGGGCCCACGCCGTCGCGTGCACGGCACCGGACGGAACGACCTGGTCCACCGACATCACCGGTCTCCTCCCCGAGGTGGTACGGGACGGAGAGTGTCGGGCGGCCCGTTCCCGGAGCGTTCCTCAGCGCGTTCCCGCGGTGCGGAGCCCGGCGAGAGCGGCCTCGATGCGCGTCTCGACGGTGCGCGCGCCCTGACGGCGGGCGACGGCCAGGGCCTGCTCCAGCTCCTCGACCGCCCGCCGCTCGGCACCCAGAGCGCGGTGGAACCGGGCGCGCAGCCGGCGCAGCTCGGGCTCCCAGAGCTGGGCTCCCTCGCCGAGGGCGAGCGCCTCGTCGGCGGCGGCCAGGCCGGCCCGCGGTTCGCCGGCAGCGTCCAGGGCCTGCACCAGGACGAGCCCGAGGATGCCGTTCACGCCGGGAGCGGTCGGGGGCCCGCCGCGTGCCTCGGCCAGGGTGCGGCGGAGACGGTCCAGCCCTGCCTCGGGCCGGCCGTCGAGCACGGCGAGGAGGCCGGCGAAGGCGGCGGCCGGGAGGAGCACCTGCCCCGGCTGCTCGACGCTCCCGTCCGGCTGGAGGGCGTGCAGGTGGTGCCGCAGTCGGAGGGTGTCCCGCTGGTCCAGGGCGAGCAGGCCGCTCCAGATGTGCGCGACCCAGCGGGTGTACGGGTGCTCGGTCCGCTCGGCCATGGCCAGCGCGGTCTCCCGCGCCCGCTCCGCTCCAGTCGGGTGTCCCAGCAGCCAGAGGGTGTAGGCCAGGCGCATCCGGCAGAAGACGTCCGGATCCTGGCCGTACCGCTGCACGTGCGTCGCACGCTGATCGGCCCGGTAGCGGTCGACCGCCGCTTCGAACTCCGCCCGCGCGGTCTCCAGCCGGCCCTGCCAGAAGGCTGCCACGCCCAGCAGGTAGGCGCTCTGGACCCACAGGACGTCGTCGCCGTCGCGCTCGGCGCGCCGGCGGAGCTCCTCGCCGAGGGGCCGGGCCCCTGCGAAGTCGCACCGGGTGAGCGTCGCCATCGCCAGCGACCACACCAGGGGCGCCATCGGCTCGGCGCCCAGGGTCCGCGCGAGCGGGAGGGCGCGGGCGTGGACGTCGGTGACCCGCGGCGACAGGTAGCCCTCGGTGGCGATGAGCGGCGGCGGCAGTGCCGCCAGCAACCGGAGCCGGAGGGCGTCGGTGGAGGGGCGCGCGGGCAGGTCGGTGGCCAGCTCCAGGGCGCGTTCGAGGAGGCGGACCGCCTCGGCGTTCGCGTGCAGGCGGCGGGCGTCGGCAGCGGCCCGCTCGTACGCCGCGACGGCCTCGGCGGCGGCGCCCGCACGGTCCAGGTGGACGGCGATGCGGCCGCTGGGGACGTCGCCGTCCCCGGCGGTGTGCTGGAGGGCGCGGGCCACGCGGAGGTGGTGGCCGCGCAGCTGCGCAGGGCTGAGGGCGCGGTAGGCGGCGGCGCGGATCTGCCCGTGGCTGAAGTCGTAGGCGTTGGGGCCGAAGGCCCGGACCAGGCCCCGGCGCCACAACTCGTCCAGCCCGCGCACGAACTGGGCCTCCTCCATCCCACCGGCCCGGGCGAGCAGCGGGGCGGTGAACTCCCGGCCGATGGTCGCCGCGACACCGACGAGGGCGGCGGCCGGCTCGGAGAGCTGCGCCAGCCGGGTCGCGATCACCGCGTGCGCCCGCGATCCAGGCGGCGGGGGGTGCCTGCCCGTGGGATCCGCGCGCAGGGCCTCGACGACGAACAGCGGGTTCCCCTCGCTGACGGCGTAGAGGCGTTCGGCCTCGGCGGCGGCCATCGGGCGGCCGGCGACGCGCTCGCCGAGCGTCGCCGTCTCCTCGGGGCCCAGTCTGACGAGCGGGATCTCCACCGATCGCCCGAGGGCCTGCACCGCGACCAGGAGACGGCGGACCGGATCGCCGGGATCGACGTCCTCGTGCCGCACCGTGGCGGCCACCAGCAGCCGGCCGTCCGGCTGGGTGCGCAGCAGGTAGTGGAGGAACTGCAGCGTCTCCTGGTCGTACCACTGCAGGTCGTCGGCGACGAGGAGCACCGGGGTCCCCGGAGGGAGGACGGCGCGGGTCAGAGCCCGGAACAGCCGGGCGCGTTGCTCGCCCTCGGGGAGCGGTCCGGGGGCGGGCAGGCCGGGGATCTCCGCGAGGAGCTCGGGCAGCAGCCGCGCGAGCTCGGTCAGGTCGGTCCGGTCCAGCCCCGGCAGGCCTGCGGCGATCCCCTCCGCGCGGAGCCAGGCGGCGACCGGGCCGTAGGCGAGCGTGCCCTCGGCCGGATAGGCCCGGGCCTCCGCCGTGACTGCGCCGGTCCGGGCGCACCAGGCGCTCAGCTCCTCGACCAGCCGGGTCTTGCCGACGCCGGGTTCACCGGTCACCAGGGCCAGCTGCGCCCGCCCGCTGCACGCCGAGCGCCACACCGTGGTCAGCCGGGCCCGCTCGGTCGCGCGGCCGACCAGCGGCGGCCGAGTGGGCGATGCCGGCCGCCCTCCCGGTGTCGCCGGCTGGGCGCCGGCGAGCAGCAGCGTCTCGTAGGCCCGGCGGGTGGCGGCCGACGGTGCGATGCCCAGCTCCTGCTGCAGGGTGGCTTCGCACGCGTGGTAGGCGCGCAGGCCCCGGGTGCGCTCGCCGGCGGCGTCGCAGAGCCGGATGAGCAGGCCGTAGGACTCCTCGCGCAGCGGGTCCAGGCGCACCAGGCGCTCGGCGTATCGGAGGGCCTCGGCCCAGCGGCGCTCCGCCCCGAGCGTCCGCGCCAGCCGGTCGACGGCGTCCCGGTGCAGCTGGGCCAGGCGCTCGCGCTCCGCGCCCAGCCAGTCGTCGTCGCTGGCTTCCAGCAGGTCTCCCGAGTAGAGCTCGACCGCCTCCCGCAGTCGGCCCTCGGCGAGTGATCGCTCGAACTCGGCGACGTCCGACCACCAGGGCGCCTCCCGGCGCCACCGGAGTGTCCGCGGACCGATGTCGAGGAACCGTTCCAGCTCGGGCAGCGTGTGCGACAGCCGGTGCAGGACGTGGCGCAGGTTGGTCCGTGCCTGGGAGCGGGTCGAGTCGGGCCACAGGAGGAAGGCCAGGTGCTCGCGGGACTGGGGGTGCTCCCGGTGGAGCACCAGGTACGCCAGGAGGGACTCGGCGCGGTTCGATCCCAGTGCGGGCATCGGCGTCTCGCCCAGGCGCAGGTCGAGGCTCCCGAACAGCCGCACGCGCAGGCCGCCCGTCCCCGGATCCTGCGACGACGCCGGGGCCGCAGCCGGGTCCGCGGCGCCGTCCATGGCCCCATCCATGGTGTGTCCCTGGCCGCTCCGCCTCACGGCCACCGCGACGGGCGACGGTCGCTCCGTCGGCAGTCATGATGGCAGGCCGACGGCGGTGGTCGTCGTCCTCCGCCGCTGTCACGTCGGCCGCTCGTGCGATGACGCGCGCCGCGCCACCAGGGACTGCACTCCGGATCCCCCTGCAGCTCTCATGGGACGAGGGTCCTGCGGTCACGGCGACCGCGGGGCCCTCCTGGGGTCCGACGGGCGACTCGCTGCACACGCTCACGACTGCGTGTTGTGGGAGCCGATCCGCCGGTCCGGTCGAGGAGCGAACCGGAAGGGGGAGAAGCCGTTCGTCCCGCGCCCTGGTGTCGCACGGCGTGCGTCATCAGGAATCGACCCGCCGGCGATCCCGATCCTGACGGGGGAATGGTCAGAGTCCGGTGTCGTACAACCCGTGGTAGTAGCCCGACAGTCGGTCCTGGAAGCGGGCCGTCCGCATGTCCGCGCGCGTGACGTCCGGCGCGTCCTCGATGTCCTTGCGGGTGCGGTCCACGAAGACGACCTTCTTCTCGGGATCCACCCGTTCGACCGTGAAGGCCGGGAGGATGACCTGGTGATCGGGGTGCCAGTCACCTGTGTCGACGACCAGATAGCTGGCACTCACCGTGTTGGTCGCCCTGTCCACGACACCGATCGAACCATCGCGACCCATCACCTCGAAACCGGAGAGATCCACGTCCCCGGCGGAGATGGGCCGAAAATCACGGAAGTTCCACACGTCCGCGGTCATCGCCTTTCCTCTCCGATCGGAATTCTCCTCTCGTGGTCGTGGGTCGACAAGACCTCCCCTCCGCGGGAGGACGATCCGCCTCGGGCCGCCCCCCTCAGCCGCTCGACCGGCGTGGAGCGACCGACCGCCGTCGAGAGTCCTCAGGCCCGGGCTCGGCCTGCCCACCGGTGCACCGCCGGTCGGCGAGGTGACGAGGTCTCGGACGTGCCGTGCCCGCGCTTCAGGGGATGCCCGCCCGGTGGAGCACGTTGTGCACCAGCGTGCTGAGTGCCTCGTCGACGACGAGACTGCCGCCGAACGTCAGCGAGCCGGCGGAGAAGACGAAACCGCCGCCGGGGTGGTCGTAGTACGTCATGTCCGCTCCCGGGCTGGTCCCGTCCGGCACGCCCTGGGCGAGGACGACGAGGCCGGCGGGCAGGGCCGAGGGCGGCACTCCCGTCCGTGGGAGCTTCGCCTGGTCGAGGTCGCAGGCCCCCGGGACGCCGGTCGCGCCGGGGCCGCGGCTGGTGTCGACCTCCCATCCGCTCGCCGCGCCGTTGCCCCTGCCGCCGCTGTGCCCCCGGCTGAGGCCGACGGCGCCGACGGTGTCGCCGTTCGACAGGCCCGTCCCCTCGAACAACGGGTGACCGGCGGACCGCACCACGTAGGCCGACCCGGGCACCTCACAGCGCTCGGTGGCGACGCCGAGGAGCGAGCGCTCCGGCTTGCCCAGCACCCGGAAGAGGGCGTGCTCGCGGTGCCCGCCCTCCTCGCCGAGCCGGAAGACCATCGCCGTCCGGTCGTCGTCGTACTCCCCGGCCTCGAAGACGCCGTTGCCACCGAGGTAGGCGAGGCTGCCGCCGGCATCGAGGTAGGACGCCAGCCGGTCGTACATCTGCGGCGTCCAGTACTCGGGGTGGGTGCCGACCACCAGCAGGGGGTACTGCCCGGGGTCGCACCCGGCGTCGTGGAAGTCGATGTCGGTGACGACGTCGGGGGAGTGGCCCTGGCTCTCCAGCCACCCGAGGACCCAGAGCTCGCCGCGGGTCAGGTGGGTGTCCCCGTTCGGAGCCGACTGCGGCATGGGGCGCAGGAAGCTCGTGCGGGCAGCGCCGGAGTACTTCGACCGGCCGCCCCACCCGTTGTAGGCCAGCCAGGTGTTCACGTTCGCGAGCACCGCGATGCGGGAGCGCCGGTCCTCGCCCGGCTTCACCACGAAGGTGATGTCGCAGCGTCCACCGGTGGAGTCGGTGCAGGCGGCCGAGTAGATGCCCGAGCTCCACTCCGGCGGCACGGTCAGGCTGAAGGTCTCGTCCCAGCCGCACCCGTCGCGCCACGCCGCCGCCGGGGCCACCTGGTGCTCCGCGGTGAACGCCGTCGACCGGACCTCGGGGGAGTCGACCGTCTCCGACGTGGAGGTGTGCCGCCGGATCGAGGCGACCGCCTCGCCCTCGTGCGAGAGGTGGAACGAGATGGACTCGCCCGGGCGCGCCGAGAGCGGCCAGCAGTACCCCTCGATCGGCCGGGTGGGGAGCACCCCGACCCACACCGACCCGTTGCCCGGCTGGTAGGCGATGACGTCGTCCCACAGGTCGCCGTTGACACTGCCGGTGACGACCTGCCAGCCCTCGGCCGGGCGCAGGGGCGGCGACAGCTCCCGGAGGGCGAACCCGACGCCGGTGTTCTCCGCGATCCACAGCGTCCCGTTGCCGGGGTGGTAGCCGAGCAGGTCGGCCTTGTCCCGTCCGGTGAACAGGCCGGTGCGGATGGTCCAGTCCTGCGCCGGTGTCAGGGACTCCCTCCGGGTGAGGGTGAACGACGATCCGCGGTTCTCCCCGACCCACACCGATCCGTCGTCCGGCCGGTACCCCACCACGTCGGTCGTCCCGTTGCCGATGACGTCCGCGGTCGCGAACCGCCAGTCCTCGCCCGGCGTCACCGTGGCCCAGGTGCCCCGGAAGGCGAACGCGGAGCCGGTGTTCTCCCCGACCCACAGCGAGCCGCTGTCGCGGTGGTGGGCGAGCAGGTCGGCTCGCGCCCGGCCCGTGAACAGGCCGCCGTGGATCCGCCAGCCGGCCGCCGGGGCCAGGTCCGCCCACCGGGCGAAGGCGAAGCTCCCCCCGCGGTTCTCGCCGACCCACACGGCACCGTTGCCCGGGTGGTAGCCGACGACGTCCGCCCGGCCGTCACCCGTGACGTCGGCGACGACGAACTGCCACCCGTCCGGGGGGTGCACGGTGGCCCACGGGTCCGAGAACGCGAACCGGTCCCCGCGGTTCTCCGCGACCCACAGCGTCCCGTTGCCCGGGTGGTAACCGAAGAGGTCACTCCCGGCTCCGTCGGTGAAGGGCCCGGCGTCGAACACCCACCCGGCGGCCGGCGTCACCGACGCCCACTGGCTCACGCTCAGCTCGGACACGCGGGTCTCCTCTCGTGGACGTGCAGACGGCGTCCGGCCGTGTGCCAGGCGCCGTCGGTCATCGGGGTGGCTGTCCTGCTGCACCGCTGTGCGATCGGGTCGCACGGTTCCCGGTGAGTCCGGGCCCAGGGCCGCCGGCTCCGTCGGGAGGTCCGCGTCGGCTCCCACGCGCCCGGTCCGGGCGTGTCGGCGGCGATGCGGGCAGGCTCGTCCCCCGTGGTCTCCGAGGAGGGGCCCGAACGGAGGAGGCGGCCGTGTCCGACGTGGTCTTCTACGTGACCGCCCACACCGACGACGCTCTGCTCTTCCGTGGCGAGGGGCTGTTCACCGACCTGCACACCGTGGGCGTGACGACGGTGCAGGTCCTGCTCACCGCGGATGACGCCGGCCGGACCGACGGCTGGTGGGAGGCGCACGAGGCGGCGTGCATCGAGTCGCTGGCCGGCACGCTCACCCCCGGCACGCCGGCGTCGGACCGGGTGACCGTCAACGGGCACCCGATCCAGCGCCACACCGGGCCGACCTGGGCCCTGTACGCCCTCCGGCTCCCCGACGGCAACGTCACCGGCGAGGGTTTCCAGTCCACCGGCCTCCGCACCCTGGGCAAGCTGCAGCGCGGGGAGATCCCCGCGCTGGCGGCCATCGACGGGTCGACCGGCTACGACAGCTGGGACGACCTGGTCACCACCGTCCGAGGGATCGTCGCCGCGGAGCGGGGAACGATGCGCCCGTGGGTCAACACCGCCGACCACGACCGCGCCCTCAACCCCGCGGACCACCCCGACCACTACGCGACTGCGGACGCCGTCCGGGAGTTCGCCGCCGCCGACGACCTCGACCGGCTGTGGTGGGTCTCCTACGACGTCGTGAACCGGCCGGCCAACCTCGCCGGCTACGCCCACGACATCAAGTGGTTCCTGTTCCGCCTCTACGGCTGGGTGGTGGACGCGCGCATGGGCACGCCGCCCAACGAGGAGGAGTGGGGCTGGTGGGGGGCGCGCAGCTACGCGCGCACCGAGCACGCCGGCTGACCGATCGGGGAGTGGACCGTGGGTCCGGGTCAGGTCGGGGAGGGCCGGACCGGCGCCCGCGACACCGGGGCCGCGCGATGGGTCCGGCCGGCTCCCAGCCCGGTGCCCACCCGGCCCTGGAGGCGTCCGGGCCGGGTGCGTCGACCGGCCCTCGGGGTGCTCGACGCGCTGCCCGTCGCACCCCGTCGGCTCGGCGGGCACGAGCCCGAGGCGGTGGCCGCCGGGCGCCGTCGAGGCGGCAGAGGACCGGCCGGATCCCCCGCCGTCCGTCACGTCACACCCCTGAGAGCCCGGTGGCCCGGCCCCGTGGGACCGCCGTCGGCGCGGCTCGTGCCCGTCTGCCGGATCCGGCGGAGGCGGACGGACGCTCCGGGCATGCGCGAGCCCCTTCTGCTCGGAGGCGGCTCGCCGACGGGTGACACCGGTCCTCCCGTGCGCACATCCGGCGGGCGGCGCGACGTCGCCAGGCGCGGACCGCCTCCGCAGCAGCACACCACGGCCGGCGTCACCGAGCCGTCAACGGCGACGAGCCGGTCCCTCGACGACGACGCCGGCGGGGCGGGTGGGCTGCTCGAGGGCCCGCGGTGGACCGGGGCCACCGTGCGGCGGAGCCGTCCCGGGGCGGACGGCCGGCGGCTGCGTCAGTGCGAGCGGGCCGCCGCGGTCCCGATGGGGCCGGCGACCCCCGCCTGCGCCAGGTAGCGCGAGATCGAGTGGGGGTCGGTGTCGTTCTCCACCTCGAGGTCGGTGAGCGGCGCTCCCCAGGACTTCTCCAGGGGGTGTCCCAGAGCGACCACGTCGTTGACGTCGTAGGCGGTCAGCCACTCGACCCCGGGGTGCCTGTGGCCCGGATCGATGAGGTTCTTCTGCACCGCCTCCAGGCCGAGCGGTGACCCCGCGGTCACCCACAGGGCCGTCCGCTCGCGGACGTCGTCGTCGTGCAGCAGGTCCCGGGCCACCACCGTGCCCAGGCTGTGCGAGACGAGCACCAGCGGCCCCTCCGCGGGGACGCCCTCCCGGACCACCTGCAGGACCTCGTCCCGGCCGTCGCTGAGGTAGAGGGCGACGTCGCGCAGCTGCGCGGTGATCACCAGCTGGTCGACCCGCGACCGCTTGGCGAGCGAGACGAGGAGCTCGCGCGCCGGGCCCCAGGAGAGGATCCGGTCGCGCAGGCCCTCCTCGCGCAGCCGCCCCCTGCCCCCCGTCCGCTCGACCGGCGGTGGCGGCTCGTCAGGGTCGGGGACCGCCATCCCGGCGGCCCGGGCCATGTCGAGGAGCAGCTCCCGCTCGAGCGCGCCGGTCTCCGGCGGAGTGGCGGGGGAGAACGGCCCCGGTTCGTCCGTCGACCGCGTCGACTCCAGCCGGAGGGCCTTGCCCGCCGACGCCGCGGTGACCTGGTACAGGACGTTGCCGTAGAACGGCAGGACCACGCGGTCGGCGGGCAACGGGTCGGCGTCGGCCGCGGTGAGCCCGGCGTTCAGGGCCGCCAGCCACCGGCGGAGCAGGTGCTCCGGCTTCTTGAACTCCTGTCCGCGGCCGTGCAGGAAGACCAGCGTGGGTGCGCCCATCTCACTGCTCCTCACCGAGGATCGGGGTCAGCAGGCGTCGCTGCTCCGGCGGGACGTCGGCGCCGCGGAGGCTGCGGACGATCCGGCTGACCCGGGCCCCCTCGTTGCCGACGTAGGCGACCGCGTCCTCCCCCATGTCGGGTGTCCAGCGCTGCCCGTCGCGGGTCAGCTCGAAGCCCTCGTCGTCGGTCGCGGCGACCCCGCCGTGGTGCAGCGCGACCATCTCCCACTGGTCGTTGAAGACCGGCGCGCCCGAGGAGCCCTCCCGGGTGTCGCTCTCGTAGCGCAGCCAGTGCTCGTCCTCGGCGACCATGCGGTTGAACCGGAGGCTGACCCGCTTGCGCTCCCCCGCGGGGTGGTGGATCACGTTGAGCACCTCGCCGATGACGGCCTTGCCCGTCTGTCCGATGAGCGGGATGGAGCCGTACGTCTCGCCGGGCGGCCGGCCGTCCCGCAGGGCGACCGCGACGACGGTGAAGTCGAGGTCGGGATCGGTGACGAAGCAGTCGCCCGGGGCCAGCGGCCACCGGTCCTCGTCCCGGGACTCGCCGTCCTCGTCGTACTCGTAGGCGAACTCCACGGCCATCCCCGCTGCCTCGTCCGGCGTCCGGATGACGTGGTGGTTGGTCAGCAGGAGGCGGTCGGTGACCAGCGAGCCCGTGCCGATGGGCACGACCGGCTGGCGCCGCGGCGTCTCGATGACCCGACCCACCGAACGGGCCGCGCGGAGCCCGCAGTCGAAGAAGCTCAGCCAGACGGAGTCGTCCTGGTCGACGATGCCCTCCAGCCGCAGGTGCCGTTGCTGAAGCCGGTCCCGGCGCTTCCGGAGGTCCTCGGGTGGGTTGACCAGGCTCAGGTCCCGTCGGTCGACCGCCCTGCGGGCGGCCGCGCGCTGGTCCCCGCTGGCCTCCCACCGCTCCCGGATCGCGCGCAGCCGGTCGTCCACGCCGGTCATCACCATGGCGGTGCCCTCCTCAGCTCCGGACGCCGGGACGCTGCCACGGCAGGAAGGCGTTGGACACCGAGCGCATCGCCGGTCGCAGTTGCGGGTAGTGCCGCAGGATCACCGAGGCCATGGTGTTGTCCGCGAGCCAGCGCATGCCGGGCACCGTGTACACCGCCGGGGTGAAGTCCTCGGCCAGGAACCGGTCGCTGTTGAGCCGGCGCGAGGCCATGAGGATGAAGATCCGGAACGCGGTGTCGCTGAACGCGAACCCCTCGGGGAGACGCTCGGCGTACAGCCCGACCATGAGGTCGACCTTCTCGACGTCCCCGCCGTAGAGCTGGGACATCTGCCGCGCGAGCTCGGGGTCGCCGGTCAGCTCCTCGAACCCGGCGGGCGCCCGCAGCCGCAGCAGCCGCCGGAACTCGCAGTACCGGGGGACGCCGAGCTCGCGGTGGCGCAGGATGTCGACGGCGGCGAGGTCCATGACCTGCCCGTCCGGCCGGACGAACTCCTGCAGGAACCTCGGGAAGTTGTGCAGGGTCACCACCCCGGGGTGCTCCGTGCCGAAGGAGTACAGGAGGTCGGCCACCGGCACGGTGTCCAGCAGGGCCAGGGACTTCGGGCCGGCCAGCTCGCGCAGGCTGTAGGGCTCCGCCCGGTACCGCCGGTCGTCCTCGTGCGAGCGCAGGTCGAACAGGTCCGGCACGAGCGGGTGCATGCGGTAGACGGCGGTGAACTCCTCGGTCAGGGAGTAGGGGACGCCGTAGTCCCGCGTCGGCGACCCCGGGATGCCGCTGACCAGCTCGCTGTCGCTGAGCCGGCCGAACAGCGTGCTGAGGCGCTCTCCGGCCAGGCCCCACCAGTTGGCCCGCAGCGCGGTGACCGTGGTGGGGTGGCTGATGACGGCGGGGGTCCACTCGGTGGTGTGGATCTTGGCGGTCAGCGCGGCGACCACCAGCCGGGCGCGCTGGAACAGCTCCTCGTCACCCCACGTGGGGAACTCGTCGGCCAGCATGTCGCAGACGGCGTTGTGCTCGCGGGTGAAGAGGGTCTGCATCGGGACCAGGCCGAGCCAGAACCCCGGTTCCTCGAGCGTCGGGTGGTTGCTCCTCGGCGTCGGCAGCATCCCGCTGGCCTCGACGCGCAGCTTGCCGCCCTCGAACGTCCGGGACTCCCGCTGCTGCTCGGCGGTGACGCCGTAGATCTGCGAGGCGTCCCACCAGTGGGTGCAGGTGTTCACCGACGTCCGCGGTGAGGAGGTGTCCGGGCGGGTCGGGTCCTCGGGGGTGCGCATGATCAGCATGGGGCGCTCGGGCCACGGGTCGTCGTCGGCCAGTTCGACCCGCCAGGGGTTCTCGGTGGGGCTCTTCCCGTGGCTGAACCAGTCACGGATCATCCACTGCAGCCACGGGGCGACCAGCGCGTTGACCGACGTCGCGGGGATGAGCTCGTTCCGGGTCATCAGCTGCCGGCTGACCTCGCGGGGGCTCGGCTCGACGACCTCGGCCGGTGCCGGCCGGCCGGCCGCGACGAGCGGGACGTTGCGCCCGAACCGTGAGCCGGACGTCCCCGCGGACGGGACAGCGAGGTCGTTGTAGCTGCCGTCCACCGTTCGCGAGGTCAGGACCTGCGGGTCGAACGGCGGGACGGCCGGGCGTTGCGTGGTCGGCAGCGCGCCGGTGTCGTGCAGGTTGTGCCGGCGTAGCGCGTCACGGAGGCCGGCGAGCACCGCCAGCCCCAGCGGCACCGGCAGCCGGTCCCAGCCGACCACCCGGTCCAGCGCCTGGGCCGCCCCGCGGTAGACCCGCCACGGCAGGCCCGGCCGGTAGCCCTTCCCGGACGTGACGGCGCCGGGCTGCGCCGTCGTGCGGGGTGCTCCGTCGCCGGTGATCCCGCTCCGGGGTGGCTCGGTCGTGGACGTCTCGGTCATGGGGGCCTCCTCGGGGCGTGCGCGGTTCCCTCGTGCGGTGCCGTGGTGTCTCACTGGTCCAGCGGGCCGAGCCGAGCCAGCTCCTGGGAGAGCTGGGCGGCCAGGTCGCTGATACGCGAGAGCGCGTCCTGGTTCGCGGCGCCGGTTTCGTCGGCCTGCGCGGCGCGCGCCGCGGCCCCGTCGCGGACCCGGTCGAGGACGTCCTGCAGGCTGATGACGGCGTCCACCTGCTCGGTCGGTACGCGGACGACGTCGCCGTCCGGCTGGTCCGGTCCGGTCATGTCACACCACCTCGATGGTCGGTACGTCGATGCGGTCGATGCCGAGGTCGGACAGCGTCAGGCCGAGGAGGTCGTACGGCAGCACGACGTCGTGCAGCTCGACGGCTCCGATCGACAGGCCCGTGCGCAGGTTGTCGAGTACCAGCTCCCGCACCCGGATGCGCGCCGCCGGGACGGCGCGGAGGGTCAGCGTCAGCACGCCCGCGTCCGCGACGAAGCGGACCGGGTTCGAGGTGCCGAAGGCGTCGACCGGCCCGCTGGTGACCCGTCCGGCCGACGCCTCGGGGACCCGCAGGTCGGGGATCGTCACCTGGCCGAGGGGCAGCGCCTGGCCGTGCAGGCGCTCGACCGTCGCGTCGGCCGACGTGGCGCCCGGGACGCCGAGGCCGGTGAGGCCGATCCGGCCGACCCCCAGGCCGGTGAGGGTGAAGTCGGGGACGGGGACGGTGACCTCCCGCAGGCGCAGCCGCTCGGCCACCAGAGGCCCGAGCCGCACGTCCCGGAGCGGCCCGACCACGGCGCGGACCCGCTCCACCGTCGTCGTCGGCAGGACCAGGTCGGCCGAGCGGAGGCCGGGGACCTCGACGTCCCCCAGCCCGACGGTCAGCGAGTGGCTGCCCATCTTCACGGTGCCGTCCCAGCTGTAGCTGCCGGCCAGCGGGATCGTGACCGTCACCCGCCAGTCCAGCTGCAGGTCCAGGTCGACGGTCACGCGCAGGTCGCGGAAGACCGCCGCGCCGGTGCTGAGGTCCACGTGCACGGCGTCCAGGACGAGCCGCCCCACCTCGAGCGGACCCACCGCCACCTCCCGGACGTCGACCGAGCCGACGGAGAGGGTGGCGACCGATGCAGAGGGGAGCGAGGCCTTCACGTGGCACCTCCAGGGCGTGTCGGTGCGCCGGCCCGTGCCGGTCGCGGCTGTGGGACGGGGCCCTCGTCCCCGGCGCCGGCGTCCGCGGTCCGTCCGCCGGGAGGCGCCGGGTCCGTCGGTGGCGCCCCCGGCTCGGTGCGCCACGGCACCCGCGTCGTCGGGGTGTCCGCGAACAGCGCGGTGGCGTGCTCCTGGCCGAGCGCGATCGCCCGGTCGATGAACTCGGGGTCGAAGAGCAGGTAGCTCAGCACGTCCCCGCGGCGGGGCCCGTCCCCGCCGAGGAGCTGGGCCAGCAGCGGGAGGTCGGGCTCCCACAGGGTGCGCAGCGCGCCCCGGAGCCCCGTGAAGTGGTCCCGGTACACGTCGGCGGCCAGCCGGCTGAGGGTGGCCCGTTCCGGTGGACCGGCGAAGAGGTGCGGCACCACGGACTGCGGCCGTCCGCTGCTGCTGCGTCGGCCACCAGCGGCCACGAGCTCGTTGACCCTGGTCAGCGTCCGCAGGTCCTCGACCATGCGGTCGACGAAGGCGGCGTCCAGCAGCATGACGAGCGCGTCGTCGACGTCGGGCCGGTCGTGGTGGGCGGTGCCGGGGTCGACGGCGTACGTGTCCGGGTGGGTCGCGGCCACCACCACGGCGTCACAGCCGAGGTCGAGGGCCGGCTTGAGCGGGGCGTTGAGACGGACCCCGCCGTCGAGGTACCACCCGGTCCGCTCCGGCGGCTCGGTCACCTGTACGGGAGGGAAGATGACGGGGATGGCCGCCGAGGCCCGCACGTGCGAGCTGCCGACCGGGGCGGCCACGTAGTCCAGCGCCCGGTCCTCGTCGGTCGGCGGCAGCGTCGAGCCGGGCGCCAGGTCGGTGAAGACGACCGTGCGGCCGGTGCGGCCGGACGTGGCGACGACGGCCAGCGCCTGGCAGTCCCCGCCATCGACGTTGGTGCGCAGCTGCCCCCAGTCGACGGCCGCGTCGGCGGTGCGGGACAGCGGCGTGGTGTCCACGAGGCCGGCCAGCCGCACGCCCCCGATGCCGAGCCGTTGCGCGAGCCACGTCCCGGCCGTCCGCGGGGTGGAGACCAGCAAGGGGGCGAACACGTCGCGTGGGCCGATCCGGCGCCACACCCTGAGCAGCGCCGCGGCCTGCTCGTCGGCCGGCAGGTGCGCGCCGGCGGCCAGGAGGGTGGCGTTGATCGCTCCGGCGCTCGTGCCGACGAACACCCGCGGCCGAGCCCCGGCCGCGGCCAGCCGCGGGACGATGACGGACAGGGCGCCGGCCTCGTAGGCGCCCCGGGCGCCCGCACCGGCGACCACCATCCCCACCCGCTGCGGGGTGGGCTCGCTACGCCGGCCCGGATCCGCCGGGTCCACGGCTCACCCCCACGTCGGACAGCGCGTCGGCGAGCTCGCGCGCCGACCGCGCCACGCGTTCGAGCTTCTGCGCCTCGTCGGCGTCCCGGGCTCCTGCGGCGCGCGCGGTGGCCGACGTGGCGATGCGGTCCAGCAGGCCCTGGAAGCCCAGCTCCCCGAGTGGTCGTGGAGGAGCGGCGGGGCGCTCCCTGGAGACCGGCGGCTGGGGCGTGGTGAGGTCGACCGGTTCTCCGCTCATGGCTGGGCCACCGTGATCGTCGGGATGTCGATGGTGTGGACGCCGAGGTCGGCGAGCGTGAGGTTGTGCACGGTGTAGGGGACGGTCACGGTGCCGAGCTCGACCAGGCCGGCGGCCAGGGAGGCCCGCACGCCGGTCAGGTGCATCTGCGAGACCTGCGTCCCCACCGCTGGGCGCGCGAAGACCTCGATGCCGACGAACCCGAGGCTGAAGCCCCCCAGCGGGATCCGTTCCCGCCGCTGCAGCGGGATGTCCACGGCACCGCTGCGGATGTCGCCGGCTGCGGCACCCGGCAGCGCGAGTCCCCGCAGCCGCAGGCTCGGCAGGGTGATCGGGTCGCCGCTCACCCGGCCGACGGTGGCCCGGTCGACCGCGGCGGCCGGGACGTCGACATCGGCCACGGTGAGCGAGGTCAGGTCGAGACCGGCCAGCGTGAACCCGTCGGTCGGCAGGACCACGCCGGTGGCCCGCACGTCCTCCGCGGCGAGCCCGCCGATCCGGAGGTTGGGGATCGGGTCGGCGCGGGTCTGCACGTTCGAGCCGGTCAGCGTCGCGATGTCGAGGTCGATGTCCCGGAGGCCCGGGATCTCGAAGTCGCCGAGGGCGAAGGGGATGGTCACGATCTCCAGCTCCTCGGTGCCCGAATCGCTGAACAGCCCGACGTCGACGAACCAGTCCACGCTGATCTCCAGGCGCATCGTGACCACCACGTCCCGCAGCAGGGCCTGGCCGGACCGGATGGCGACCTGCGTGTCGTCCACCCGGAGCTGCCCCACGACGATGTCGCCCAGCGACACCCGGCCGACGTCGATCCGGCCGACGTCGACCCGCGCGATGACGGCGTCCTGGACCTGCGCTTCCATGTGCGCCTCCTGGGCTTCTCTCGGACCGCGCCGGGGCGTGCGGCGGGCCGGGGGCGGGTCAGCGGGAACGGAACGGTCGGCGCGGCGGGCGGCGCCGCCGGAGGCCCAGGTTGGCCAGCGCCAGCACGAGGTTCACCGCGGAGATGGCGGTGGTCATCGCCCCGGCGCGCCGGGGCAGGTCGCCCCGGCGCCAGGCGAGGAACGCCGAGACCGTGTCGCTGCCGTGGACGACGGGGGCCAGCTGCTCGGCACGCTCCCGTCGGCGGGGGTTGCCGTCGAGCAGCTCGGCGCCGATCAGCACGGTCCGGATGCCGAACATCCGCAGCGGATAGCGCATGCCTGGCTGGGTGGCCGGGTCGATGGCCAGCCGGCGGATGACGAGACCGGGGGCGAGCAGGCCCGCCGTCCCCATCGTCAGGCGGACCCCCGCGAGCAGCACGCGGGGGAGGTCGGCGCTCGACGTCATCGGGGGACCTCCGTGTCGGCCGAGGGTGCGGCGGCGATGTAGTGGAGGGCGCGGACGCCGGGGAGGAAGAAGTAGCCGCCGCCGCGGAGCCGCACGAACCGGGGCAGGTCGAGCAGGCGGTGGCGGACCGGGTCGGCCGGGAGGGGGAACACACCGCCGTCCGGGGCGTGGTTCCCCGCGATCGGGTCCGGGCTGTCCTGCAGGCCCGCGAACGCCGAGTTGTTCAGCCAGGTGTGCTGCACGAACTCGAACTGGCGGCTGAGGTTGGCGTTCACGCAGAGGAAGTGCAGCCCGCGCTCGGCGTGCGCCTCCGCCCCGTCGCCGGCGTCCCGGTCCCGCGGCAGGACGTCGTACTGCCGGCCGCGGCGCAGGAGCCGGTGCCGGTCGTTGACCCGGACGGAGGCCGCCGAGCCGGGGCGCGGGTCCAGGGAGTCCCGCGGGTTGGCCCGGCGGACGTGCGCCGCGATCGGGCACCCGAGTCCGAGCGCGTCGCCGTCCCGGTGGTAGCGGAAGGCGTTGTCGACCGGCCGGTCCTCGATGTCGTGGTCGGGGCTGACGGTCAGGGACGTGCCGCTCGGCCACCGTCCCACCATCTTGGCCGCGACCTGCTCGGCCGGCAGCCCGGTCCGGGCCGCCCACCGGCGGGTGTGGTCCCAGAAGGCGGCGACGTCCAGCGTGAGGGTCCGGGCCACCAGGTACGTGCCGTTGCGCCCGAGGTCGACGCTGGGCGTCTCGGCGTCGGGGGCGGGGGGCAGCAGCCGGCCGGGGTCGGCCGCCGCGGGCAGGAGGGGGCGGCCGGTGCGCCTGCCGTAGGCGTTGGGGTACCCGAGCAGGAACTCGCCCAGGGCCACGTCGCCGGCGGCGCCTCTGCCGTGCAGGCCGGCGATCGCGGGCTGGGAGATCCCGTCGGCGAAACCGAGGTGGTCCCGCGGGGCCAGGGTGGTGGTCGGGAGCGCGACGACCTCCTCGACCCCGTCGGCCGGGACCAGCCGGCGGACCGCCTCGGTGTGCGCTCGGAGCTCTACGTCGGATGCCGCGTAGAGGAGGAGCAGGACGTCGACGCGGGGGTTGGTGGGGCCGCCCCACGCCCAGGTCGAGGGCGCGTGCTCGCCCTCGTCCCCCAGGAAGGCGCTGCGGGTGGGGGTGGTCATCCCGCCGGCGAACTCGAGGGAGAACTGGTCGAGCACCGCCTGCGCCAGCCCCAGCCGGGCCAGGCCGCGGTGGCTGAGGGCGACGTTGAGGGCCCGGGTGCTGTGGTCGGCGGCCATGCTGGTCACCAGGGGGAGGAGGTCGGCGAGGAAGGCGCGTCCTGCGGCGCCGTCGTCCACGCGCAGGCCCAGGAACACCGCCTCCGGGAGCCGCCCGTACCCGCTCCCCACGATCCCCTGGACGTCGGCCTGGTCGACGCCGCGCCCGCTGCGGCCAGCGGGGCCGGGGGCGGGCGCGGCCGGTCCCCGGGCGCCGCGGTCGAGCCGGGGAGGCGCCGCGCTGCGGGTCGGTGCCATGTCCGTTCCCTCCGGAGGTGCGGGTGCTGCGGTCGTCAGAGCAGGGCGAGCCAGTCGCGTGCCTCGTCGTCGGACATCGTCCGGCGGGCCAGCCCCCGGCGGATCGCGGCGTTGGAGCCGACGTTGAGCGCGGTGAGGTCCTCGTAGGCCGACCACCAGACGTGGCTGAGGGCCTGGTGGTTGCGCAGGTGGTTCTTGAACTGCTCCTCGTCCCGTGCGCCGCGCCAGAGGAGCAGGACGGTCCGGGGATAGCCCAGGCCGTTGCTGAAGATGGCGTTGAGACCCCAGGCGACCTTGTCGATGAAGTCGTCCATGTAGCTCTCGAGGCTGCCGTCGTAGGTGCTGAGGAAGACCATCCGCTCGGGGGAGAGGTAGACCCACCGGGCGAAGTGGATGGTCGTGACCCCGGCGAGGCTGCCGCGGTTGAGCACGTGCCGGACGGCGTAGCTGATGGCGAACAGGACGGTCCGCGTGAGGGCGGCCCGGAAGGGCCCGGGCTTGAGGAACCCGACGGCGGCGAACGGGTTGTGCGCGACGTGGTCCTCACCGGCCCGGAGGCGCTCCACCGCGGCCGGGTCGGGGCGCTGCCGGTCGGGCACGTCCCGCAGCTCGTGGAGGAGCAGGACGACGGCCACGAACGGCAGGGCCAGGACGACGAGCGGGAGCAGCGGCAGGAGGACCGCCGGGACCGCCACCAGGTGGGCGAGCTCCCTGGCCCGCCACCACAGCGGAGGACGCCGCGCGGGGACGACCCCGGCCCGCAGGTCCGGGTCGGTGAGCGCGTGCCGGCGCAGGACCGCGTGGATCTGCGCCGGCGAGAGGTCGACGAGATCCTCCCGGTGCTCGTCCAGGTACGCCTCCAGACCGCTCCGCAGCCGGGCCTCCGTCCGCACCTGCGACACACCGCGTCCCACGGTGTTCACGTAGAAGGCGGCCTCGGGGACACGGTGTGCCCGCAGCCACGCCGTCCGGCCGGCCGGATCCGGCCGCGTCGGGTAGTCGGTGCAGCAGGAGAACGCGCGGTCCAGGCCGGGCCCGGAGACGTCGGCCAGCGCTCGGAGGTGGGCGTCTGCCGGGCCGTCGAGGTCGGCGGTGTAGAGCATGCTGGGCCCGACCCTCGTGCCGGACGGGCTCACGGCGTCCTCCAGCAGCATCAGCCGGGCGAAGTGCAGGCCGACGAGCCGGTCGAAGGCCAGGATCGCCCGGTCGGGGCCGGCCAGGTCCGCCAGGGCGGCCGCCGCACGGTCGTGGTGCTCGGCCGGTACCGGTGCGAGGACGGTCACCGCGGACTGCTCGGGCACGGGGTCCTCCGATCAGCCTTCGGAGACGGCGCGGTGATCGGCGACGGTGGCCCGGCGCTGCCGCTCCGGCCGCCGGTCGCCGTCGGGGAACACCTCGCTGCCGTCGGGTTCGACGTGGGGGACGGCGTTCATCGACTGGCGCAGCTGGGCCAGCTCCGCGTACATCCGGCGCCGCGCCCGGTTGGAGTTCCCGAGGGGCCGGTGCTCCGGCAGGCTGTGCCACGGGTTGTAGCGGAGGACGTCGGCGAAGGCCAGCTGGGCGTCGGAGTCGAAGCGCTGGGCCGGGAGCCGCAGCCGCGCCACGGGGACGTACGGGGAGAGCCGCTCCGGCCACTTGACCGTGGCGTCCTCGATCGGCATCCGGTGCGGGTCGGTCTGCACCTGCACCATGAAGTCCATCTCCCAGTCGCCCCGGGCCAGGGTGCGGACCATGGCCTCCCGCAGGTAGTTCTCGGTCGGGTGGGCCGGGATCCTGGTCCGCCCCCTCTGCCGGGGCTTCAGGGAGTACTCGACGGCGCGGCCCTCCCCGAGGAGGAACGGCACGTTGCTGTAGTACTGGACCTCCAGCGGGTTGGCGTGCATGGGGCTGTACAGCAGCTGCATCGCCAGGTGGATCAGGTGGCGGCCCGGGGGGTCGAGCAGGTAGCCCAGGGGGGCCTTGGCGCGCACCCACCTCTGCATCCGTGAGTTCTCCCGGATGTCCGGCGTGACGAAGCTCGCGGGCGAGACCAGGATCAGGTCCTGCGTCCGCTCCTCGTCGGGCATGAGCTTCGGGCCGTCCACGCCCATGACCTTGATCGCGACCGAACACTGGCCCAGGTCCTCGAGGTCGGGTGGCGCGAAGGGGCCGGGCCCCGAGAAGCGGACCCACGCGGGATACCTGCGCGGCGCGGCGAACAGCCCCTGCCGCAGGTGCTCCGGCAGGTCGGGCAGGACGGTGAACTCACCCCGGAGCACCCCGAAGGTCTTGGTGTTGCCGAACCGCTGAGCCGCGCCCGGCAGCCAGTTCTCGCGGGTGAACGCGCTGATCTCGTCGATGATCTCCTGGGTGTACCGCTCCTCGTCCGGCAGCGGTTTCTCCTGCGCCAGGGCGAGGTGCTCGTCCTCGCGCAGGCGGTTCTGCAGGCCCTGCAGCAGGGCGAACAGCGGTGGGCGCAGCCACCGGTCGAACTGCGCCCGGTACAGGAACTCCAGACGCCGCTCCAGCCGCCAGGCCCAGAGGAACAGGTCGCTGAGCGGGCGGAGGACGAAGTACGTGAACGGGCCTGCGGGGTTCACGACACGGCCCGCGCATCAGGAGGTCGGGGCGGAGGTGTGGCCGTCGATCGGCGAGGAGGAGGAGCCGTCGCCGGCCCGCGGCCGACGTCGGGTGGTGCCGCCACGGCTACGGCTGGCGCAGGGTGAACCACCCGGCCCGGCGCCTCCACAACCAGACGACGCCGAGGTACAGGCCGGGGGCGACGAGACGGATCTCGTCGCGGACCATCCGCGCCACGACGGACGTCCTCGAGTAGTCGATGAGGACGCACTCCTCGCCGTCGACCCAGCTGCGGTCGTGGGAGAGCAGCGCACGGATCGACCGCATCCGCAACGGCGAGACCAGGTTCCGCAGCGACCGGCCCGAGGCCTCGGTCTCCTTGCCCTGCCAGACCAGCAGGTGGACCAGCCGGGCCAGGGGCGGGCAGACGGGGGTCCCCGGGAACAGCAACCCCGTCCCGGGCAGGCGTCCGCGCGGGATGTCCCCCGCGGGACTGCTCCGGAACAGCAGGTCCAGTTCCCGGTTGTCCATGCGCTGCAGCGCCCGCTCGTCGAGGACGTCGTCCCGGACGGCGGGGGCGTGTCGGAACACCACAGGAACCTCCAGCGGCAGAGGTGACGACGTGTGGAGCGGCGACGTCCCCACGACCGCCGCCCGCCCTCGGGACCGCCCTGACGGGCGCGGCCGGGTATACGGCCACCGGAGCACGGGAGCCCCACGACGGGGAGCAGCTCGGCATGGCACCCCCTGGCGGTCCGACCGACGTCACGACCCAGCGTTCCGCTGCGGCGTCACCGGAACGTCACCGCTCCGGGCCGGGGCAGGACCGTGGTCGGGCGCCGAGCGCTCGGTACCGCCTTCGAGAGCTGCCCGTGGGTCCGGGGAGACGCGGCGGTGCGGCCCGTGGTCCGAGCGCCCGCGTGCGCCGACCTGCGGTGACCGTGGTGCAGCGCGCGCCGGCAGCTCAGCGGTCGTGCGGCCGGGACCGAACCCGTCGGAAGGTCACCCGGTCGTCGCCGGCGGAGAGGGTGAGCAGTCCGCCCGTGAGGCTCGCCGCGTACGTCTCCCTGCGGTCGTCCGCCGTCCGGATGCGCACCGACCCGTCGCGCAGGACGTCGAACGACGCCTCGTCCCAGACCGGCCGGCGCACCCCGTCGCCGGTGGCGCGGTAGGTGCGGTCCGGGAAGAACTCGATCTCCCGCGGGAAGGGGGCCGTCGACCCGCCGTCGTCGACCATGCCCCACCGCCCGACCAGCTCGCCGAGGGTGACGCCGGTGCCGCTCACGGGGAGAGTCTGGGCCATCCGGCGCCGGTCACCGCGGCCGTCCCCCGTCGGCCATCCGCCGACGAGCGGCCGCGGCGAGTTGCCGCAGCGATCCGACGTCCGGCGCGTCGTCCGTCCCGGTCGCCTCGTCCCGCCGGACGGCCTCCTCGTGCACCGCACACCGCACCTCGACGCGGCCGAGCGCCTCGACGGCGCGGCGGCGCTCGGCGGAGCTCACGACCACGTCGCCGCCGGCGAGCCGCTCGAGCGCCCGCCGGTACGGCTCGTCGGTCGTCGCCCCACGCCGGAGCGCGCGCTTCGCGTCGAGCCAGGCGTAGTGGGGGCCCAGCGTCGGGTCCGCCGCCGCCTGCTCGATCGCCGTGAAACCGCCGCCCACGTCGGCGGTCGCGGCGATGGCCAGCAGCGTGTCGGGGGTCGACAGGATCCCGTACGCCGCCCGCTCCTGCCCGACCGATGCCGCCGCCGTCACGAGGAGCGTGGCCGAGCCGCTGAGCGCACGCGGTACACCCCCGTCGTCCCACCGGACCTCCACGAGGATGCGGTGCAGCCCGGCGCTGGGGAGGAGCGCGCCCTGTGGCCCGTGCGTGACGGTCGCCGAGGAGGACACCTGCTCTCCCGGCTCGAGCACGCGCAGGGGCTGGCTCTCGACGCACGGGACGAGCGGGAGGAACGTGCGCACGGTCCCGGCCGGGTCGATCACCTTCCCCCGCACGGTGCCCCCGCGCAGGCCGAGGGACGCAGGCACGCGCACCGCCGCCGTCGACCCGTTGACCAGAGCGAACTCGACGCGCGCCGGTGCGCCGAGCGGCAGCAGTTCCTCGACGGGACGCACCTCGAGTCGCAACCCCGGGGGCCGCTCGACGAGGTCGTCGGCGGCGATCGGCGCCACGGAGTAGTCCTCGCCGAACTGGATGCCACCGGGGCGCACCCAGACGTCGGGCATGTGACGGAGCCGCTTCTCGTCGTCCGGGTGGAACGCCCACCGGATGTTCTGCGGGAACGGGCGTCCGGAGTGCGCGCGTCGGGCGATCACGTCGGTCGTGTTCATGAAGCCGTTGTCCGACGCGTTGTGGTAGAGCCCCATGGCGTGGCCGAGCTCGTGGACGGCGGTCCGGAAGTAGGTGGTCGGGTCGTCCCCGAACCGGGTGCCCCGGAGGGCTCCCCAGGTGGGCTCGTCCTGCTCGTACACCCAGTCGGAGGCGATCCCGACACCCTCCCGGGCCGTGCTGTTCAGGTCGACGGCCGCGCTGTCGTACATGATGCCGCGCTCGGTCTCGTCGAGGCGCCGCACGCACAGCAGGTGGTAGCGCCACTCCACGTCGAGCAGGGCCTCCCGTCGGTCGCGGTACTCGAGCATGGCCGCGTGCATCTCGGCGTCACCCCACGACTCGCCACTCGGCTCGGCGACCGTGTCATCGCTCTCCGCCACGGTGAGGTCCCATCCCACCGGCTCGAAGACCTGCCGCCAGCCGTAGCCGTCGGAGCCGTTCGTCCTCGGCGCCACACCTCCCGGGACCCGGTCGACCTCCAGGGTGGAGCGGCGGAGGAAGGGGGAGACCCACCCGAGCGAGAGCGCCCCGGTCACCGAGCCGGACGCGTTCTCGACGTCCCCGGTGAGGTAGTCGGCGCCGGAGGGGTAGCCCGGCGGCGCGGTCGTCCACGACAGCCGGACCGTGGAGACGCCCTCGTTGGTCCATGCGGTGATCGCCGCGTTGAACCGGAACAGCTCGAACGTCAGGGTGAAGCTCTCCCGTGCGCCGGGGGAGTCAGACACCCCGGTCGCCCGCACGTAGTACCGGTAGTCGGCGCGGGGGAAGACCGGGATGCCGTCGGCCGGGTCCGGCTCACCCGCAGGGTCCGCCGGGGGGACGCTGGACACGTGGCGGAGGTACAGGTCACCGCTGATGGTGAGGGTGGTCCCCACGCGCTGGACCCGGAGCGTCCCCAGGTAGTGGATCGCGCCGGGGCGGGTGGGTGAGGCCTGGAGGGGGGTGTAGCGCACGTAGTAGCAGCCACCCCGCAGCGTGCGGGTCGGGGTGATCGGTCCGCTGTCGCTCGCGTCGCCCAGGCCGGCGCGGTGGTCGCGGGCCAGGAACGGGAGCCCGTCCGGCAACGGCGGCGGCGGCCCCTGCGGGTTCGGCACGCGGCCGACGTCCACGGAGTAGGCGGCGGCGCCGCCGGCCAGGGAGCGCGGGGAGGGAGCGGTCATGGCATCCACCTGGGGCGGGACGGGGCCGCGTGGTCGACGCGCGGCACGGGCGGGGAACGGCCGGCGTCGCCGGCGTCGGGGTCAGCGACGTCGCCTCGGGTACGGAACAACGTCGACCTCCGTCCGCGGCTCGGTGGTACGCCCTCCGCCCCTGCCGGCGCCCCGACCGAGGGCAGCCTGTCCGCACGGCATCACCACGGCGTCACGGCGGCACCCCGTACGGGCCGCTGCCACCCGGGACGGTGCCCGGCACCGCAGCGGACGCAGGGCTCCGACCGCGCGCATGATGCGGGGGTGACGCGGGAGTGACGGGCCGACCGCGAGCCTCTCCTCCACCACCACGGGATGTGCCGGGGACAGACCCCTCGCCCGGACGGGTGCACGTCGCCTGCCTCCGGTACGTCCGAGCCGAGGAGGAGAGTCATGCAGAAGCTGGTGATCGGACAACGCGAGTTCGACAGCCAGGAGGCGTTCGTCCGCAGCGGGCGGCGCTGCGGGACGCCGGAGCTCAACGAGTTCCAGAGGGAGCGCGTCCGCGCGCACCTCCGCACCGCCCGGGCGAACGGCATGGACGCCGCCGCCGTGACCCGTGTCGAGATCCCGGTCCACTTCCACGTGATCCACGACGGCGGGACGGGCGCCCTCACGGACCAGGAGCTGGAGGCCCAGCTCAACGTGCTCAACGACCGGTTCAAGCCGCACGACATCGTCTTCACCCGGGCGTCGGTGGACCGCACCGACGACCCGGTGTGGTTCCGGATGACGATGAACAGCGCGGCCGAGCGGAAGGCGAAGACCGCACTGGGCAAGGACCAGCACCGGGCGCTGAACTTCTACACCGCGGGCATCGGCGAGAACCTGCTCGGGTGGGCCACGTTCCCCACCGACTTCGCGGGCGACCCGGTCAGGGACGGCGTCGTGGTCCTCTACTCGACCCTCCCGGGCGGCTCGTCGAGCCCGTACGACCTCGGCCTGACCGCCGTCCACGAGGTCGGCCACTGGCTCGGCCTCTACCACACGTTCCAGGGTGGCTGCACGCCGCCGGGCGACGAGATCGCGGACACGCCGTTCGAGGCCAGCCCCAACATCGGGCCCGCCGCCCCGGGGCGCGACACGTGCCCGAACGACAGCGGGAACGACCCGACCACCAACTACATGGACTACACCGACGACGCCGGGATGACGGAGTTCTCCGCGGGTCAGGTCACCCGGATCCGGGAACACGTCACCCTCTACCGGCCCGACCTGCTCGGTGCCGGCCTCGCCGATGCCGCGGACTCCGCGCGAGCGGGGATCGACTTCGAGACGGGCGACTTCTGACGGGACCGGACGGCATGGCCTACCGAGCCGGCGAGCTGCGCGTCGACGACCCCGAGGCGGGGGAGCTGCGGGTGACGGGCGACGGCTACGCCGCGGCCGGTGAGGTGGTGACCCTGCTCGTCAGCCCGGACGTGCACCTCCTCCTCGGGATGTCCGGGGAGGAGGTGGCCGGGGCGGCGGAGATCGACCGGCGCTACCGCGAGGTCCTCAGGCACGTCTACGCGAGTGGCGGGTGGCGTCCGCCGTCCGTCGACCCCGCCGCGCAGCGGGCGCGGGACGAGGTCGAACGGGAGGTCCGACGACTGCTCGGGAGCGAGCGAGCGGCCCGTCTGCGCCGCCTGTCGTGGCGGGTCAGGGGTGGTGACGCGCTCCTGGACGAGGCCCTGGCCGACGTCCTCGACCTCACGGAGGACCAACGGCGGGCGGTGGCCACGGTGGCGGAGGAGAACGAGGCCGAGTACGCCCGCGTGCTGGCCGAGTACAGCGCGGTGCGGGGCCGCGGGGCGGGGCGCAGCCGCGACTCGTCCGGGCTCCTGGACCGCGCGAGGGACGCCGACGTGGCCGGCTCCGCACGGCTCCTGGCGCTGCTCACCCCGGAGCAGCGCGAGCGGTTCGCGCACCTGCAGGGCGGCGCCGGATGAGCACCGGCCGGACGTCGTCGACCCAGGTCGGCCGGGCGGGGAGCGGGTGCCGGTCCGGCGAGACCTCACCGTGGGGACGACGTCCTCGCCTCACCCTGCGGGGTGGGGTGGTCGCCGAGCCCTCCGCTGCGCACCCGGTTCAGCACGGTGTGCGCCTGCTGGTCCACCAGCCGGGTGAACAGCTGCTGGCCGTACCCGAACACCAGTGCCCACGCGAGGATCTGCGCCGAGGAGTCCAGGGCGGTCAACCCCGGGATGAACTGGCCGCGCATGAGCAGCAACCCGAGCACGGCCGTCAGCGCCCCGGTGGGCAGTTTGAGCAGCGCGAGCGCGACGGGGAGGTTGTGCGGTTCGGAGGACCCGCGGATGCCGCGGATCGCCGCTGCCGCCGCCACTGCGGCGGCGGCCAGTCCGATCAGCTCGATGATGAGGATGTCCGCCCGTTGAGCGGTGTCGCGGACGGCGTCGTCGATGTCCGGCGACGCTGGCCCCCCCTCGATCCCGGTGGGCAGCAGTTGCGACTGGGCCGTCGGGCAGACCACCACGGTCCGTCCGTCCACCTGCGGCTCGAAGCACACCGGGATGGCGGTCCGGGCGACGAAACCGGCCACGGCCAGGGCGACGGCGAGCACGGTGAGCAGCGCGGTGGTGACGAGCAGGACGTTCCGGAAGCTGCGGACCCGGAGCTGCTCGCGGAGGGCGGCCGAGCTGGCGGCGCGGTAGGCCGTCGCGATGGTCAGCCGCTCCTGCTCGACCAGGCGCAGGGCGTCCTCCACGCTGGGCGTGGACGTGTCGTCGGAGAGCGGCGTGGTGGTGTTCCCGATGCCCGCCCGTCGGGCGATGTGCTCCAGGTGGAGACGCCGGACGTCCGTGGGACCCAGGTGCCGCACCGCGTCGTTGAGCACGCCGGGGAGCCGGCCCAGGACGTACTCGGGGGGAGCGACGTCGAGCAGCAGGGCCTCGGCCGCGTCCAGGTTGCTCATCGCCCGCTCGAGGAGGGCCTGGTCCCGCATCCGGCGACGCGGCGGCGGGAGGGCCGCCTCCTCCGCCGCCCGCAGGTGGACGCCGATGGACGCGAGCAGCACGTCCGAGCCGTCCCGGTCGGTGCGCTGCCGGATCCACGCGCACAGCGACTCGATCTCCTTGGCGCGGGTCCACGTCCCCTCCCGCCAGGCGGGGTGGACCGGCCGGCGGGCGGAGGTCGACCCTGACCCGGTGCGCGGCCCGTCGCCCGGAGCGGTCACGTCGAGCCCTCCGCGACGCCCGACCGTCCCCAGCCGGGCAGCGCCCGTCCCCCCGCGGATCCCCGGACGCCGCGCCGGGCGAGTGGGTCCGCCATTCCGACCTCCCGTGCCAGGGTCCGCGCGCGACTGCAGGCCGCCCGCGGGCGTCCCACCTGCCGGCCGCGCTCCGTCGGACGGTGCGTCCACCCGGCCGGGGACACGGTGACGCCGGCCCTGTCACCGGGGCGTCACGGCTCCGGACCGGACGGGGGCGCGGAGTCGCCCGGGTCGCCGCGCCCGTGACGGACCGGTGACGCAGCCATCCCTAGGTTCCGGGACCGCCGGAGGCGAAGGGTCGACATGAGCGTGCAGCGGGTGGTCGCGCGGGAGGGACCGCCGGCACGGCAGGACGCGGTGCTGCACCTGCTGGCCGGTCCGTACGTGACGGTCGAGGGTCGGCGCAGGGAGCTGCCGGACGGCAGCAAGCGCATGCTCGTGTTCGTGGCACTGCACCGCGGGGACGTCTCCCGGCGGGCCCTGGCCGGGACGCTGTGGCCGGAGTGCGACGCCGTGCGGGCGGCCGGCAACCTGCGGTCGGCCCTCTGGCGGCTGCGAGGTGCGGGGGTCGACCTGGTCGACGCGGACCCGTGCACGCTGCGGCTCAGGGCGGGGACCGTCGTGGACCTGCAGGTGCTCTCCGACTGGGCGACGCGGCTCACCGAGGGCCGGGCCGGTGAGGACGACCTGCGGACCGGTGGATGGCGCACCAGCCCCCCTGACCTGCTGCCCGGGTGGGACGAGGACTGGGTCGTCTTCGAGCGGGAACGGCTGCGACAGCGGCAGGTGCACGGGCTGGAGGCGCTCTGCCGGCTGCTCGTCCGCGCCCGCCGCTATGCGGAGGCGGTGGAGGCGGGTCTCGCGGCGGTCGAGGTCGACCCGTTGCGGGAGAGCGCCCGGCACGTCCTCTGCGAGGCCCATCTCGCGGAGGGGAACCCCGCCGAGGCGGTGCGCGCCTTCGAGACCTACCGCCGGCTGCTGGGCCGCGAGCTCGGGGTCCGGCCCGGCCGGGGCCTCGCCGCGCTGGTGGCGACCCAGAGCCGGCGGCGCGCGGTGGACCTGCCCCGGCCGCGGCCGGCCTCGGATCTCCCGAGCGGTGGCACCGGCGGACCGGCCGGGCGGCCGCGGGTGGCTGCACAGCCGTCCCGGTGACCGCCCGGTGGCGCGGTCACCCCGCAACGGCCGGGTGACGGCGGCCTGCGAGCATCCTCGACGTGGCCGGATACCGAGCGCTGGCAGCGGTGGGGCGCCGCGTGGTGGCCGGGCGCACGGACCTCGACCGAGCCGGCACGGCCGACGCGGGCATCGAGCACCCGGCCGACCGGCTGGAGGTCCGTCGGGTCCGTTCGTCGTCCGACGCCGCGCGGGCGGCCGTGGTCATCGCCCTCGGGCTTCCTGGAGGTGGGACGTGAGGGACGTGACGGCACCCGAGGAGGTGCGGACGGGGGTGTGCATCGTCCGCGCGGAGGCCGACGGGGCCACCGGGCTGCGGATCACCGTGACGGCGCGTGTCGACGTCGAGGACCAGCTCGGCGAGCGGAGGGCCGTGACGACGAGCATCGCGACCGCGGTCGGGCGCGTCCACGACTTCCTCGAGGCGTTCGTCCGGCAGGGGAGCTGAGTCGCGCGCAGCAGCGGGACCCCGGGTCACCGGCCCGTGACGAGACGGTGACGCCCGCGCTCCTACGGTCGGGGTGCATCCGGCCGTCGGACGGGGGAGCACATGACCTCAGGACGGACCACAGGACGGGCGGCGTCCCGGGGAGCCGGTGACGCTCCCTCGTTGCACCTGATCGACGGTCCCTACGTCGTGGTCCGCGGACAGCGGAGGGAGCTGCCGGAGGGCAGCAGACACCTGATCGTCCTCGTGGCGCTGCACGGGGGACCGGTCCACCGCCGGGTGGCCGCAGGGACGCTGTGGCCGGTCGGCGACGACGTCCGGGCCGGCGGCAACCTGCGTTCGGCGCTCTGGCGCCTCAGAGGCGCGGGGATCGACCTCATCGAGGCCGACCAGGACTACCTGCGCATGAGGGAGGGCACGGTCGTCGACGTCCGGGTCGTCTCGGACTGGGCCGCGCGGCTGATCGAGGGCCGGCCACGGGACGACGATCTGCGGACCGCCGCGTGGCGGTGCTGTTCCGGGGAGCTCCTCCCCGGCTGGCACGAGGAGTGGGTGGTCTTCCAGCGGGAACGACTGCGCCAGAGATCGCTGCACGGGCTGGAGGCGCTGAGCAGGCTCCTGGTCCGGGCCGGGCGCTGGACGGAGGCCGTCGAGGTCGCGGGGACCACGGTCGCCGTCGACCCGTTGCGCGAGACCGCGCAGCGGGTGTTGGTGGAGGCGCTCCTGGCTGCCGGCGACGTCCCCGCCGCACGACGCTGCTTCGAGGCCTACCGCTCGATCCTGGCGGGGGAACTGGGCCTGCGCCCTGGGCGGGATCTCGCGGCGCTGGTGGGCGCCCACACCGAGCGGGCCGAGCCCGCCGGGCGAGGTCTCGTGCCTCCGCCTCCGGGTCCGGGCGGCACCACGGCGCTGGGCGTCCGTCGGCCGGACCGGGCGCCCCGGGAGGTGCGCTCGACGGTGCAGGTCCTGGAGAGGTGGGAGACGTGGCAACTGACACGCGGGCGGGACTGATCGACACGATCCGGGACCGGCGTCGCGCCATCGAGGCCTACGTCCACGAGAAGGAGCCGGCGAGCACGCGGCTGTCCACGATCAGCATCATCAGCAGTTCGATGGCGGCGGCCCTGACGCTGGGCCCGGCGGCCGGCGGCCCGACCTTCGCCGAGAGGGTGCAGGGGGGACTGGACCTCGGCCAGTCGTCGACCGTGTGGCGAGTGCTGTGCCTGGGCGCGGTCGTGGTGTCCGTGACCGCGGCGGTCTCCGCGAACCTCAACAAGGCGCAGGACCTGAGGTCCCGGATCGGCGCGGCGGAGGCGGCCGGCGTCATGCTGGACGGGTTGCGCACCCGGCTCGAGTTCGGCCGGTTGTCGGTCCAGGACGCCGCTCAGCAGTACCAGGACATCCTGGCCAGCATCCCCTTCGTGCACGAGCCGTCGGCCGCCGCCGCGCCGGACCAGGGAGCCGACGGCGGCGCGTCGGGCCGCCGACGGGAGACCGTGTCGGCCTGGACGTTCGCGGTCGTGGCGATCCTGGCCGGGCTCCTGCTGGTCGCCACGCTGGTCGGGTACCTGCTCGGGCTCGCCGGGTAGTCGACCGACGACGGGGCGTCGGGGCCTGCCCACGCGGAGGATCGCACCTCGTGACGAGGGCGTGACGCCGCCCGGCGACGATCGGGCACACGAACCACCGGCCGGACAGCGGACGGCTGGGTCAGGTCGGCGACGTCCCCGGGCCGTCGACGCGAGGCGGTCCAGGCTCTCCAGGAAGGAGACCCGGCATGCCGAACCCCGGGGGTGTCACCCCACCGGCACCGCCAGGGCCTGGCCATTCCGGTTGGCGGGCGAAGGCCAACTCGGGTCTCCTCGCCGCCCTGGCGCTCGTCCTGTCGATCCTGGCAGTGCTCCTCGCGTTGATCATGCCGGCTGTCGGCGGGTCCAGCGGTCCGCAGGGTGAGCGGGGACCAGCTGGTGAGCAGGGTCCTGCCGGTGAGCCGGGTCCCCCCGGCCCGGCTGGGCCCAGCGGTCCTCCCGGACCTGCCGGTCCCAGTGGCCCACCCGGAGCGGCCGGAGCCGGCGGAACGGGGAGCCCGTACCAGGAGAGCCCGGCGGACCCCACCCCCGTCGGGGCTCCGCAGACCGGGGTCGGGGCGGCACCGGGAGGTGTCGACGTCGTCCTGGTCGTGGCTGGTGGCACCGTCCTCCTCGTGGCGTCCGGGTGCGCCGGATACGCCGCGGGACGGCGACCGGCCCGACGTGGGTGAGGGCCGTCCGGGCCGGGGGACCGTTCCGGGCCTCGCGGCCCGGTCGTCACCCACAGGGTGCCTCCAGGGATCCGGCACCGTCTCCGCCCGGGCAGCCGCCGGGTGCGCCGCCGCCCTCGCCGGGGTCGGCGTGGGCCTGCTCATGATCGGTGTCCGCGCGCCCGAGACGACCCCGTTCTCCGCGTCGGCGGCCGCGGTGTCCGTGCCGACGCCGGGTGGGACGGGCTCGCCCGCGGAGCCGGGTACCGGAGGCCCGCTCGCCCCGGCTCCCGTCCGGCTCGTGATCCCCCGGATCGGGGTGGACACCCCGGTGGTCCCCGTGGGCCTGAACGCGGACGGGACCGTGACGGTGCCGCCGGCGGACCCGGCTGCCCCCGCGGGCTGGTACCGGTTCGGGGTCCCCCCGGGGGAACCGGGACCGGCCGTGCTGCTCGGGCACGTCGACAGGCACCAGGGACCTGCGGTCTTCTCCCGGCTCAGCGCCCTGGAGAGCGGGAACGACATCGCCGTCCGACGGGAGGACGGGACGACGGTCGTCTTCGTCGTGGAGTCGGTGCGCACCCATCCGAAGAGCGAGTTCCCGACGGAGGCGGTCTACGGCCCGACGGTCGAGCCGGTGCTCCGGCTGGTCACCTGCGGAGGGGACTTCGACCGGGACCGGCGCACCTACCTGAGCAACGTCGTGGTGTACGCCACGCTCGACACGAGCCCGGGCTGAGCCCCGCCGCCGGTGGGACGTGGCGAGCTGCCGACGCCGTGTCCCCTGAGCCGGTCGGTGCGGCGGTCCCCGGTCAGTGCGCCCGGACGTCGACGTCGGCCCAGAGGGCGGCGTGGTCGGACGCCGCCTCGTGCGGGCCGGTCACGTCCGGGTGGTGCTCCCGCACACCTGCCGTTCTCCCCACCCTGGCCGTGGGCTGACGATGCCGGCGGAGCCAGTGACGGCCGGGTGACATCCCTCCGCCAGTCTCGGCGGCGTGGCGGGATTCGGCGGCATCGCCGCAGTGGGCAAGAGCATCGAATCGGTGCTCAACGCCGGGTACGCCGTGCAGGAGCCGGTCCCGGGCTCGAACACCAAGTCGCGGCTCGTGCGCACCGAGGACCTCGACCCGCCGGCGCCGTCGGTCACCCGCCCCGGGCTGTCGCTGCTGCTCTACCGGGTGGACTTCACCAAGGCCCTGCGACCGGCGTGGGCGGTCGCCAGCGCCGCGGACGGGAACGTCCACCTGCCGCTGGACCTGCACTACCTGCTGACCGCGTGGGGGGACAACGCCGAGGACGAGCACCGGGTGATCGGCCGGTCCATGCAGATCCTGGAGGAGCTGGGCGGCCTGACCGGGCCACAGCTGCAGGTGGGGGGCGACTGGTCGGTCGCGGAGTCCGTGCAGCTGTACCTCGAGGACATGCCGACCGACGACCTGATGCGGACCTTCGACAGCCTGCGCTGCGAGTTCCGGCTGAGCATCCCCTACCTCGCCCGCGTCGTCGTCGTCTCCACGCGCGGGGGCTCGCCGGACGGCGACGTGCTCACCTCCATCCGCGGCGCGCGTCCGGGAGCGGGGCCGTGAACACGTTCCTGCCGCCGGTCTGGGCCGAGGGCGTGGTGCGGCTGCGCCTGGGGATCGAGCCCGTCGACGCGCTCGACCCGGAGCCGGGGGCGCGCGGACGCCCGCCCGGCACCGCGGTGCACCTGGAGCACGTGCCGCGCCCGCACCCCCTGCCGCGGGGCGTGGACCACACCGGCCGGGTCCCCGACGACGTCGGGCTGCCGGCGCTGCGGCGCAGCCCGACCGGCCGCTTCGCCGTCGCGTTCGGCGCGCCCGCGACCGACCGGCCGGACCGCCTGGTGGTGCGCATCGTCGACCGGTCCCGCCGTCAGGTGCCGCGCCGGCTGTCCCTTCCCGCACCGGACCTCGGCACGGTGCTCGCCGGCGAGGCGGCGGGCGCCCTCCCCGCCCGCGGATGCCGCCCGGCGCTGTTCCCGTCGGTCACCTACGGCACCGCCCCCGGTGCGACCGCCATCCGGGGCCAGGCGTTCTGGCAGGCCGACGGCGCTCCTGCCCAGTGGGTGCGGGTGGAGGGCCGCTCGGCCGGCGCGCCGACCACCACCTGGTGGGCGCACGGGGACGACCGCGGGGAGTTCCTGCTGGTCATCGGTCCGCTGGACCGCCTGCAGGCGATCTCCCTGTCCGGCGTCGTCGACGTCGACCTGAGCGTGCACGCCCGGACCCGGCCAGGGGAGGGCGAGCCCGTCGACTCGCCCACCGGCTCCCGCGTCGACCCGTTGTGGCTGCTCCCCGTGGAGCGGGTGACCGACCTCGCCGGGGACCCGGTGACGGCCGGGACCGCCCTCCCGCCCGGTTACACGACGACGACCACCGGCACCGTGCGCTGCCGCCGGGGGTCCGTCGTCCGCGCCGATCCGTTCCTCCTGCCCTGACCGCGACCGAGAGAGGCGGCCATGCCCGAGTACCTGGCTCCCGGCGTCTTCGTCGAAGAGGTCAGCTACCGCGCGAAGTCCATCGCGGGGGTGCCCACCTCGACCACCGGCTTCGCCGGCCGCACCCGATACGGGCCGGTGCGCCACCCGGACGGGCCGCTCTCCACCGAGCCCCGCCTGGTGACCAGCTATCCCGAGTTCGAGCGGGTCTACGGCGGGCTGGCGCCGTTCTCCGACGGCAACCTCCCGTACCTGGCACACGCCGCCCGGGCGTTCTTCCTCAACGGCGGGCAGCGGCTCTACGTCTCCCGCGTCTACGAGCGGGGCGACGACTCCACCGGGGTGTCCCGCGCCGAGATCACCGTGCCCACGGAGACCCAGCCCCGGCGAGCGCTGTTCGTCGCGCGGTGGCCCGGCGTCGACGGCGACGTCACCGTGGAGGTCTCCGCGGTCCGGGGCGGGGACGTGGGCCTGCACCGGGAACCGGTCGCCCAGGTCAGTTCCGCCGTCCGGAACGGCGCCCTGCTCCAGGTGGTCCCGCCGGGACAGCAGCCCGAGCCGGACGCCCCGATCGACCCGGCCTCCCTGCGGCTGGTCAGCATCGCCCCGGACGGCACCCAGACCTTCATCGACCAGGGGGGCGACCCTCGCCCGCCCGCGGTCGCCGACTGGCTGCTGCCCGTGGAGGTGACCGTCGACGTCCACGTCGACGACGAGCGCACCGACAGCTACCCCAGGCTCGGTCTCGCCCCCGACGGCACGCGGGCCATCGACCGCGTGCTGCACCGGGACGACCCCCTCGACGAGAACTGCGTCGTCTGGTTCGACCGGGACACCGCCACCGGCGCCACGCCGATCGAGGTCCTGCGCGGGCTGGTGGGCGAGGAGAAGCCACGCCGGCGGTTCCGGCTCACCGGTGGCAGCGACGGCCGCCCGCTCACCGCGGAGGGGCTGCTGGGCCGCGAGGCCGACCCGGACGTCGCCACGGCCAAGGCCACCGGCCTCGCGGCGCTGGCCGAGGTCGACGACGTCGCCATCGTCGCCGCGCCCGACGTCGGGGGCATCGCCGAGGAGGACGAGCGCTTCGTCGCCACGCAGAACCTCATCCTGCACGCCGAGGCGACGCGGTACCGCATCGCGGTGGTGGACGGTCCGCGCAACGCCTCCATGAACGAGATCCGGGCGTTCCGCGGCAACTACGACAGCAAGTACGCCGCCCTCTACCACCCGTGGATCGAGGTGCTCGACCCCCGCGGCCCGGTGGCTCCGGGGGTGCCCACGGAGAAGCTGCTCCTGCCGCCGTCGGGCTTCGTGGCCGGGATCTACGCGCGCAACGACGTCACCCGGGGCGTGTACAAGGCGCCGGCCAACGAGGTCGTCTTCGGCCTGACCCGGTTCGAGTCGACGATCAACCAGCGGCGCCAGGAGGTGCTCAACCCCGAGAACATCAACGCCCTGCGGTTCTTCCCCGGCCGCGGCAACAGGGTGTGGGGCGCGCGGACGCTGAGCTCGGACCCCGAGTGGCTCTACGTCAACGTCCGCCGGCTGTTCATCTTCCTCGAGCACTCGATCGACCTGGCCACCCAGTGGGCGGTGTTCGAACCGAACGGCGAGGCCCTCTGGCGCATCATCACCCGCACCGTGGAGGACTTCCTGGACGTGCAGTGGCGCAACGGCGCGCTGCTGGGCAGCACGCCCGAGCAGGCCTACTTCGTGCGCTGCGACCGCTCCACGATGACGCAGAACGACCTCGACAACGGGCGGCTGATCTGCCTGATCGGCGTGGCCCCGGTCAAGCCCGCCGAATTCGTGATCTTCCGCATCGGTCAGTTCACCGCCGACGCCCGCGGCTGACCGGCGAGCGAAGGCAGAGGAGCAGGACATGCCCGCGATCGTGCGCCAGAACCCGTACGGCGCCTTCAAGTTCAAGGTCGAGTTCGGTCCTGTGGACGGCGGCGGTGCGATCAACGCCGGCTTCTCGGACGTCTCCGGCCTCGGCAACGAGATCAACTACTCGGAGTACCGGGAGGGCACCGACCTGCCCAACACCGTCCGCAAGATCCCCAACACGTTCAAGCTGGACGAGGTCACGCTCAAGCGCGGCCTGGTCGGGTCGACCGAGATCTTCGCCTGGATCAAGGCCGTGCGGGAGGGCCGGTACCAGCCGCGGTCGGTGACGATCGTGGTGTTCGACGAGGCCGGCGACCCCGCGCTGGAGATCGTCCTCACCCGGGCGCAGCCGAAGAAGTGGCTCGGTCCGACGCTCGCGGCCAAGGGGGGCGGCGAGGTCGCGATGGAGGAGCTGCACCTGGTCCACGAGGGCATCGAGTACCGATGAGCATCGCCGGAGTGGTGCTCGGCGCCCCCGGGGTCTACCTGGCCCCGCCGGTGCCGCAGCCGCGGACGGCCACGGAGCCGATGGACGTCGCCGCCTTCGTCGGCGTGGCCCCGCGCGGGCCGGCCTACGAACCGGTGAGCGATCCGTCGCTGGTCGGCGAGGGGGTCCGCCTCGCGCCGTCGGTCGCCGTCCCCGTGGACAGCTGGGACGAGTACCAGGAGCTCTTCGGCGGGTTCGACGGTCCCGGGCTGCTGCCGCACGCGGTCGCCGCGTACTTCGCGCAGGGCGCACGGCGCGCCTACGTGGTGCGCATCGTCCGCCGTGTGCCGCGCGGCCGGGTGGCGCGCCCACCGGGCTGCGCGCGTTATCTGCTGCCGGGGGGGCTGGCGCTGCGTTCGCGCAACGAGGGGACCTGGGGCAACCGGCTGGCCATCCGGCTGCGCTTCGTCCCGCGGACGCTCGCCGCCCGGATCCGGCCCGGCGCCCGCCTGCCCCGGCACGCGGTCCCCGGCGCCGTCGTGGTGCCGGCACCGGGCTCCGCGGTCCCGGTCGGTGCCCTGCTCCGGCTCCGCGTGCCCGGCCGGGCCGACGCCCTCGCCGTGGTGGCCCGCCTGGAACGGGTGCCGCGGCCGGGGACCGGCGGCCGCGACCTGGTCGCGGTGCTCGACCGGGTCGTCGCGCCCCCCGGCGACGACGACGCGGCGGCGGCCGCGGTCGTGGAGCTCGTCGAGGGGGAGCTGACCGTGCTCGACGGCGACCCCGAGCGCCCCCGTCGCGAGCGCTTCGCCGGGCTGGGGCTGCAGCCGGCGCACCCGAGGTTCCTGCCCGACGTCGTCGAGCGGGAGTCGCGGCTGCTCGCGCCGCTGCCCGGCACGCCGCGGGGCTACGAGCCGGCGCCGGACCTGGGGGACTGGGCGAGTGGCCCCCCCGAGGTGCGGGGGCGGGACCGTTGGCGCTTCGTCCGGGAGGAGGACCTCTTCGCCGGCGCCCGCGGCGAGGAGACCGCGGGCACCGAGGGGGTCGAGGCACTGCTCGACGTCCCCGAGCCGGCCAGCGTCGTCGTCCCGGACCTCTACGCCCCGGCGGATGCGCCGGTCCGCGTGGCGCCGCCACCCGTGCCGGGCAGCCCGGACTTCCGGGTCTGCGGCGACACCGCCGGCCGTCCGCCCGCACCCGCCCCGACCCGCCGGGACCTGCGCCGGCTGGACGGGCTGGCCCTGGACCCGACCACCTGCGCGGGGTTCGAGCAGGTGGTGCGCCGCCAGGGCCGGCTGGTCGAGGTGGCCGAGCGGCTCGGGCTGGTCGCCCTGCTCGACGTCCCGCCGGGCGTGCGGGCCCCCGAGGTGCTGCGGTGGCGGTCGGCGTTCGACTCGTCGTACGCCGCGGGCTACCACCCCTGGCTGCGCGTGCCCGGCCCGGACCCGGCCGGCCCGCTGGAGCGGCTGCCGCCGTCCGCCGTCGCCGCGGGCATCCTCGCGCGCTGCGAGCTGCGGGCCGGGATCAGCCGTGGGCCGGCCAACGAGCTCGCTGCCGGCGTCGTGGACGTGCTCGACCGGGTCGAGGAGCCGGCCCACGGGGAGCTGCACCGCGCCGGCGTCGACGTCTTCCGGGTCGGGCCCGGTGGCGTGTGGCTGACCGGCGCGCGGACGCTGTCGGCGGATCCGCGGCTGCGCCAGCTGACGGTCCGCCGGCTGCTGTCGATGCTGCAGCGGACGGTGCGACGGCAGCTGGCGTGGACGGTGTTCGAGCCGATGGGGGACGCGCTGCGCGCCGGTCTGCGCCGGCACCTCGAGCAGCTGCTCGGCGACCTCGCGGACGGCGGTGCGTTCGCCGGTGCGACCCCGCAGGAGTCGTGGTTCGTCGACGTCGGCCACCCGGAGGCCGAGGGGCCGGGCCGGCTGCTGGTGCGGGTCGGCGTCGCGCCGTCCGAGCCCCTGGAGTTCCTCGTGCTCCGGGTCGTCCTCGACGCCCGGGGAGCGATCGAGGCCGACCTGGACGTGGGCCGGGGACAGGGGGTGCCGACGTGACCGACCTGTTCGCGCGCACTTTCCGCTTCCGGGTGACCCTCTCGCCGTCGCCGCCGGTGCCGCCGCCGCCCGGTGCCCGGCCGGCGCCGGCAGCTGGCCCGCCGCTGGGCAACGGCGCCTTCCAGGAGTGCTCGGGCCTGGACCTGGAGATGGACGTCGGGGAGTACGTGGAGGGCGGCCGCAACAACGGCGTGGTCCAGCGGGCCGGCCGGGCGAAGGTCGCCCGCATCGTCCTGCGCCGCGGCATGCTGCACCCCGCCGGCGGGTCGGTCGATCCCGCCCTGTGGCGCTGGTTCCAGGACGTCGTGGACGGGGTGCGGCCGCTGCGCCGCTACGACGGCACCGTCGAGGTGCTCGACGAGGACCGGGCCGCCGTCGCCACCTGGACGTTCGTGCGCGGGCTGCCGGCCAAGGTGGTCGGTCCCCAGCTCAACGCCCGCACCGGCGAGGTGGCCGTCGAGGAACTGCAGATCGCCCACGAGGGCCTGCGGCTGGAGCTGCGGTGATGGAGTTCGTCAAGGCCACCATCGAGGAGGTCACGACCAAGCCGGACGCCGCGCCGGCCCGGGTCGGGGACCCGATCGTCGTCCAGATCAACCCGGCCACGCTGCGCCTGCAGATGGCCAGCACCGTCGACTTCGGCAAGGACACCGGCCGGCAGAAGGTCCAGTACCAGGGGTCGACGTCGACCCTCTCCTTCGACCTCGTCTTCGACACGGCCGACGAGGGCACCACCGAGCAGCCGGTCGACGTGCGCGCCCGCACCCGTCGGCTGGAGCGGTTCGTGCTCCCCGCGATGAAGCAGCCGAAGGCCGTGCCGCCTCGGCTGCGCTTCACCTACGGCTCGTTCTCCGTGATCGGCGTGATGACCGGGCTCAACCAGGACTTCGACTTCTTCGCCGCCAACGGCGTCCCGCTGCGGGCCAAGTGCGCGGTGACGATCAAGGAGCAGAAGCCGGAGTTCGACGCGACCCTGGCCGGGCCGGGCGCGAACACGGGCGCCGGAGCCGTGCCGCCGGTGCCCCCCGGAGGGTCCGCGGTGCCGGGCGCCGGGGGAGGGGCGCCGCTCCCGCCGCCGGACCGCACCGGCACCGCCGTCGCCGGGGAGAGCGCGCCGGACTTCGCCGGCCGGATGGGGCTCGACCCGCGCGCCTGGAAGGGGCTGCAGGGCATCACCGACCCCCGGGAGCTGCCCGCGGGGCTGCGGATCGACTTCGCCGCGGCCCTCACCCCGGCCGCCGGCCTCGGCGTCGCCGTCGCCGCGCCGCCGGCCGCGCCCCCGGCCGGGCCGCCCGCTGCGGCCGTCCCCCCGGCGGTCGGTGTCGACGGGCCGGCGCTGGCCGCGGCAGGCGGGGTGGCGGTGGTGCTGGACCGGGCCGCCGCCGCCAACGCCGCGGCGGCTGCCACGGCCACCCGGTCCGCCTTCGCGCCCGGTCCCGACCCGGCCCTCCCGCCCGCCGATCCGGGCAGCCCGGTCCCGGCCCGGCCGGCGCCGGATCCGCGGGCGCTGGGGTACGGCTTCGGGGTGCCGCTGCGGCCGCGGCTGGGCGCCGGGCGAGTCGCCCGCCGGGCGCTGGTCACGACCGGGGCGGGGCGGGGCACGGCACCACCCGGGGCCACCGGGCGCGCGGCCGGGGGGCTGCACCCGCCGGAGACGGACGACCCGACCGTGCCGCGGTGGCGGGCGCTGCCGCCCGACGCCGGCCCCGCCGCCGCGGGGCCGCGGAGCTGCTGTGGAGGCCCCCGATGACCGTCCACGTCGGCGAGGTCAGCAGCTCGGTGGAGCTGCAGGGCGTGCCCCCCCAGCGGCCGGCGCCGGCGGGGCCGGACCGCCCGGCGGGCTGGGACGAGCGGCAGCGGCACCGCGAGCTCGCCGAGGACGAGGCCCGGATCCGGGCCCGCACCGCCGGCGGTGGCTTCGATGGCTGAGCCGGCCTTCGCCTCTGCGTTCCCGGTCTTCACGGTCGGCGGCACCCGCCAGCCGGAGCTGGCCCGCGACCTGGTGCGCCTCGACGTCGAGGAGGACGCCGAGGGCCTGCGGACGCTGAGCGCGCACCTGCTGGCCGCTGCTCCCCGGCGCCGGTCCAGCACCGACGTCGTCGAGTACCTCGACGGTGACGTGCTGGACTTCGGCGCGCGGCTGCAGGTCTCGCTCGGCCCGCCGGGCAACGAGCGCGTCGTCTTCACCGGCTCGATCTCCGCGCTGGAGATCCGGTTCACCGAGGGGGACGTCCCCGCCGTCCGGGTGTTCGCCGAGGACGACCTCATGCGGCTGCGGTTCAGCCAGCGCAGCGTGACCTACCTGCGGTCCTCGGACGAGGACGTGGCGGCCGCGGTGGCCCGCCGGCACGGCCTCGCGCCGCGGCTGGCGGCGGCCGGCCCCACCTACGACGTGGTGCAGCAGCTGAACCAGAGCGACCTGGCGTTCCTGCGCGAGCGGGCGCGCCGGATCCAGGCCGAGCTGTGGGCCGGGGACCGGGAGCTGCACCTGGCCACCCGCGACCGGCGGCCCGGGTCGCGCGTCACCCTGACCCGGGGGAGCGACCTCATCGACGTCACCGCCCGCGCGGACCTCGCCGAGCAGTGCTCCTCCGTGCACGTCTCCGGCTACGACGCCACCACCCGCTCGGCGATCGAGACCGAGGCCCCGGCGTCCACGGTCGAGGCCGAGACCACCGGGGGCCGCACCGGCCCGCAGACCCTGCGCCGCGCGTTCGGCGACGTGGCCGGACGACGGGTCCGCGACGTCCCGCTCCTGGAGGCCGAGGCCCGCGCCCTCGCTCGCGCCGAGATGCTGCGCCGGTCCCGGCGGTTCGTGCAGCTGCAGGGCACGACCACCGGCACGCCGCAGCTCGTCGTCGGCAGCCGGGTCACCCTCGCCCGCTGCGGGCGGCCGTTCGACGGCGGCGGCTACTACGTCACCCGCTTCCACCACAGCTTCGACCTGACCCGCGGCCTGCGCACGCGGTTCGCGGCCGAGCGCCCCACCGTCAACGCCGGCTGACCGGAGGACTCAGATGCTCGACAGCGCCGCGCACCCCCCGCACTGGACCGGGTCGAGCTTCTTCGGGCTGTACCCCGCCCTGGTTACCGACATCGTCGACCCCGACCGCCTGGGCCGCGTCCAGGTGCGCTTCCCGTGGCTGGGCGACGCCGGGGCCGACGTGCGTTCCTGGGCCACCCTGCTCAGCCCCTACGCCGACGACGACCAGGGCTTCGTGGCGCTGCCCGCCGTCGGCACGCAGGTGGTCGTGGGCTTCGAGGCGGGCGACCTGCGCCGGCCGTACGTGGTGGGGTCCTGCTGGAACGGCCGGGAGATGATGCCGGTGACGCCGACCCGGCCCAACGACAAGCGGGTCCTGAAGTCCCGCACCGGCGCGGTGCTGGAGTTCGACGACAACGCCGCCGCCCCGAAGGTGACCCTGGTCAGCCGCGACGGCCACCGGGTGGTGCTCGACGACGGCGGACGCAGCCTGCAGGTGACCCACTCCGACGGCTCCACCGTGACCTTCACCCCCAGCGGGCAGATCTCGCTGCGCGCCAACGCCACGGTCGAGGTGACCGCGGCGGCGCTCAACGTGCACGCGCCGACGGCGGTGTTCGACGGGATGATCTCCTGCACCAACGTCGTCACCTCGGTGGCCGTGGTGTCCCCCAGCTACAGCCCGGGAGCGGGGAACGTCTGGTGACCACCGTCGAGACCCGCACCGCCCAGGAGTGGCGGATCATCGCGCCCTGGTGGCACTGGCCCCGGCTCGACGGTGCCGCGCCGCCGGGCGACCCGGCCGACCGCCGGGCCGTGCGGGTCAGCGCCCCGGTGTTGCAGAAGTACGACGGCCCCGACCTGGTCAACACCTTCCTCGCCGATCCGCAGCAGCGGCTGGAGTTCGTCGACGCCACCGACCGGATCGCCCGGCTGTCCGGGGAGGGGCTCGGCACGCTGCCCACCCGCGTGCCCGACGGCCCGCGCAAGCTGTACCTGCCCAGCCACCACCGGCACTACCTGGTCGTCTGCTCGCTGCACTGCGACGGCGCGGGCCTGCCGCGGGTGCGCCGCGAGGACGTGTGCGAGGCCGGGTTCGTCGTCCGCCACCGGACGGGCAGCCTGCCGGGCGGCCCGGGCGGTCCGGCCGCGACGGCGCTGCGCGCGTGGGCGGTGGCCCGGCGCCGGCGGCGGGCCCTCGAGCAGCGGCTGCGGGGCAGCACCGGACCGCTGCGCCGGAGCGTGCTCGAGCGCCGGCTCGTGGCGGCGGCGGCGAGCGCGGCGAGCGCGGAGCGGGCCGTGCGCGAGCACGCGACCGCGGCGCTGGCCGCGGGGCCGATCCGCCGGCTGCACGGCTGGGTGCCGGTCGGTGCGGACGCCGCCGGCGGGCCGGCGCCGATGACCGAGCCCGCCGACGAGCGGACCCCTCTCGCCGGCCGCGGTGCGTGGGTCCCGGTCGAGGAGCTGCCCCTGGACGTCACCGAGGTCGCCCATCCGCTGGTCCCGCTCGTGCCCGACCCCACCCGCCCGGACCACGACGCGGCGGGCGAGGTCGTCTACTTCGGCGTCGTCCCCACCGGGTCCGCCGACGTGGACCTCACCGGCGCCGCGCGCTTCGACGACGAGCAGGAGTACGAGATCCGCTGCTTCGCCCGTCGGCACCGGCCGGAGTGCCCTCGGGACGGGCGGCACTGCGAGTGCCCGGTCACCTGGTCGGAGCCCACCGAGCCCTACCGCCTCGCCGGCCACTTCGACCTGGAGGGCAGCAGCAACCGACCGGTCACCGTGCAGATGCCCGACCTGCGCCAACTGCAGGCCGACGCGTTCCGGCTGGGGCCCGGCGGGGCCGGCGGGGTGCGCTTCCGGACCCCGCCGAACTCCGAGCTGTCCTTCACCACCGACGACCTGGAGGCGGCCAGGGCCCCCGGCGCCATGAGCAACGACCGCTTCCAGGTCTGCTCGTTCGCGATCCCGCTGATCACCATCGTGGCGTTCTTCGTGCTGCAGCTGTTCCTGCCGATCGTCGTCTTCGTCTTCCAGCTGTGGTTCCTCCTGACGCTGCGGTTCTGCCTGCCCCCGGACGTGACCATCGACGCCGGGCTGGTCGCCGACTTCGAGGCGCTCGGCGGCGGGCTGGACATCGACGCCGGCCTGGCCGGGAACGTGGTCGCCCGGCCGGGCTTCACCGCGGCCCTCGCCGCCCTGTTCGGCGGCACCCGGTCCGGTGGCCGGTCGCTGGCAGCCGCCCTGCAGCAGGCGCGCGGCGCGCCGCCGCCGGACACGCTCGACGCCTCGACCCTGGCCGGGATCGGCCGCGGCGCGCTGCGGCAGACCCCCGCGCCGCCGCAGGTCGCCCGCTTCGTCCCCCGCGTCACCCGGGCCGAGGTGGTGCGCCCGTGACCGCGTCACCCGATCCGCTGGGCCGGGGGTGGGCGTTCCCCCCGGTGCCCGAGAACGCCGCGCTGTCGATGCGCTCCGGTCCCGCGCTGGTCCGCCAGTCGATCCTGCTGATCCTCGACACCGAGCCGGGCGAGCGGGTCATGCGCCCGGAGTTCGGCTGCGGGCTGCGTCGTCACCTGATGGAGCCCAACAACCCGGCCACCCGCGCCGCGATCGCCCGCGACGTCGACGCCGCGCTGAGGACGTGGGAGCCGCGGATCGAGCTGCGGGAGGTCGACGTCGTCCCCACCGACGACCTCGCGACCGTCCTGGTGACCATCTCCTACGCGCACGTGCGCGACCAGAGCCCGGGCGGCCTGTCGGTGCCCCTGACGCTGGCCGGAGGGTGACGTGACGCTGCCGCTCCCGGTGCTCGACGACCGCGACTACGACCAGCTGCTGGCCGAGCTGCGGTCGCGGATCCCCGTCTACGCGCCGGAGTGGAGCGACCTGGGACCCAGCGACCCGGGGATCACGCTGCTGGAGCTGGTCGCCCACCTCGGCGAGACGCTGCTGTTCCGCTTCAACCAGATCCCCGACCAGACCCGGCTGTGGCTGCTGCGGCTGCTGCAGGTGCCGCCGTACCCGCCGCGGCGGGCCACCGGCCTGGTCGCCTTCCGGGCCGAGCGGGCCGACGGCACCCCGGCGCAGGTGCCGCTGGGCTCGGAGGTCCGGGCCGGGGCGGTGCCGTTCCGCGTGGGCAACGACGTGACGGTGTTCCCGGTGACCGCCACCGGCGTCGTCAAGGCCATCGCGCCCGTTCCGGAGGACCCGATCCTCCGCGACGAGCTCGACGCCGTCCTGGACGCCGCCGGCCTCGACCTCGCCAGCGCGCAGCCCTACGAGGCGGTGGTGCTCGAACCCGACCCCTCCGTCGCCGGGTTCGAGCCGCTGGACGTCAGCGTCGCCGCCGACCGCTGTCTGTGGGTGGCGGTCTCCGCGTCCGAGGGCGCCCCGGGCACCCCGGAGGAGCAGCGCCGCGCCCTGCTCGACCCCCAGGGGGCGCTGGCCCGCCGGCCGCTGGTCCTGGGCATCGGCATCGACACCCACCGCCCGACCATCGACGACGTCGGCCCCTGCCCCGGCGAGCCCGGGTTCGCCGGGACCGGATCGACCGTGGCGCCCGGGGCCGAGCGCCCCGGCGGCCCGGCCGACCGGGTCGACTCCAGCCTGGTGTGGCAGGTCGGCGTCACCGACGGGGGCTACGCCGCCGCCGCTGTCGTGCGCGACACCACCGACGGGCTGCGGGGCAGTGGGGTCGTCGCGCTGCAGCTGCCGACGGCGCGGCTGGCCGAGATCGGTCCCGCCGAGCCGGACGACCCGGACCTGGCCGGGGTGGGCGACGCGCCTCCGGCGCTGGGCGACCGGCCCGAGCCGCTCTTCTGGCTGCGGGCCTTCCCCCGCGAGGGCGTGCCGGACATCGGCCGGCTGCTGTGGGTGGGCCTGAACGCCGCCGAGGTCGAGCAGGTGGCGCAGGCGCCGCCGGAGCTGCTCGGGACCGGTCACGGCCTGAGCGCCCAGGAGCTGCCCCTGGCCAACGCGCCGGTCGTGCCCGGCACGCTGCGGGTCGAGGTCCTCGAGGACGACGGGACCTGGGTGCCCTGGGAGGTGGTCGACTCCCTCGCAGCGGCCGGCCCGGGGGACCGGGTGCTCGCGCTCGACCCGGTGGCCGGCCGGCTGCGCTGCGGGGACGCCGTCCGCGGCCGGGTCCTGCCGCTCGGCGCCGCGGTGCGTGCGGCCGGCTACCACCACGGCGGCGGCCGGGTCGGCAACGTCGCACCCAGGGCCATCGACCGGGTGGTCGACGTGCCGGCGGTGCAGGTCGGCAACCCGCTGCCGACGTCCGGGGGCGAGGAGGCGGAGACGATCACCCGCGCTCTCGAGCGCATCCCCGGGGAGCTGGCCCGGCAGGACCGGGCGGTCGTCGCCGAGGACTTCCGCGAGCTGGCGACCGTCCCCGGGGTCGGCCGCGCGGAGTGCCTGCCCCGGTTCCACCCGCCCAGCCGCGCGACGGGCGCGGCGGGCGTGGTCACCGTCGTCGTGTGGCCGGCCGAGGACCCCCGGCACCCGGACGCGCCGTCGGCGGACGCCACCCTGCTGCGCGCGGTGTGCGAGCGCCTCGACGCGCGGCGCCTGGTCACCACCGAGCTCTACGTCGTGCCCCCCACCTACCACCCGGTGGCGGTCTCGGTCGGGCTGGCCGTGAAGCGCGGCTCCAGCGAGATCGGGGTGCGCCGCTGGGTGGAGCTGGTGCTGCGGCAGTACCTCTCGCCGCTGCCGCCCTACGGGCCCGAGGGGCGGGGCTGGCCGCTTGGGCGCCGGGTGCACGGGCCGGAGCTGGAGGCCGCCGTGCTGCAGGTCGAGGGCGTCGAGTTCGTCGAGGACCTGCTGGTCGCCGACCTGGCCGGAGACGCGCCGGTGCCGGGCACCGTCGCGCTGGCCGGCTGGGAGGTGCCCGAGCTGCGCTCGGTGACCGTGGTGGTCGGCCCCCCGCCGGCCGCGGGCTCGGGCCCGCCCGGGCCGCTGCCGCCGCCCTCGCCGCAGGCTCCTGCCCCGGTGCCCGTCCCCGTGCCCAGGGACGAGTGCTGATGTCCACGCCGTCGCCGGACCTCGCACCGCCGGGTCGCCTCCGGCGGTGGGCGCCGGTGTCCGGCCCGGACTGGCGGCGCAGCGGTCACTCCGGCACCGAGATCGACGACGAGACCGGCGAGGTCGTCCTCGAGCGGCAGCCCGTGAGCGGCCCGCCCGCCTGGGCGACCGCACCGGCCGGCGGCGCGGCGGGCTGCCCTCCGGCGCCCGCCCCGGTGCCCGCGGCCGCGCCGGAGCGGGCCGGCCTGGCGTTCGACGCGCGGGGGTGCCTGTACCGCGGGGTCCCGGAGCGGGGACAGGTCCAGCGCGTCCCCTGGCCCGACCGGCAGCCCCCGGTGGACCTGCTGGAGGGTCCGGCTCAGGTGACCGTGGCCCCGCCCGGACGGGGCCGCTTCGTCGCGAGCGGCGCGGACCCCCGGCGCCCGTTGCGGGCCTGGGCGCTGGCCGCCGACCGCGACGACCACCTGTTCGTGCTCGACGGCGGCACCGGCACCGTCGCCGTCCTCGACCTGGCCGACGGGCACCTGCTGCGCACCGTCGTCCTCGACCGGCTCCCGGTGGACCTCGCCGTCGGTGCCGATGGCACCGTCCTCGTGCTGACCGGGTCGCGCGGGACCCCGATCGCCCACCTGGACGCGATCGGCGCGCCGGTCGGCCGGCCGCTGCCGCCCGGCGCGCTGGCCGGGATCCCGCCCGGCGCCCGGCCGTCCCGGCTGGCCGTCGCGCCGGACGGCACGCCGTGGCTGCTGCTGCGCCAGGACGCCGACGCCTGGATCGTGTCGCTCGGGACGCCGCGTCCGGCGCCGCTGCGGGTGTCCGGCGGCACCGAGCTGGAGATCGACGGTGCCGGGCGCGTCGTCGTCGCCGGCCCGCCCGGCGGGGACCTGGTGACGTGGGCAGCGGGCCGCGACGCGCTGACCCCCGGCATCCCGCTGCGCGCCCGCGGCTACGACGGCCGCGGCCTGGTGCGCACCCCGGACGGGCGGATCGGCTTCTCGACCGGCACCGGCTTCCGGGCCGCCGTCCGGGAGCGCGTCCGCTACGGCTGCCAGGGCACGGTCGACACCGCCGCGCTGGACAGCCGGTCCTACCGGCAGCAGTGGGGTCGGGTGTTCGTGGAGGCGTGCGTGCCGCCGGGGACCCAGCTCGCCGTCGCGACGGCCGGCGGCGACGACGCGCCCGACGGCGCGGCCCTCGCCCGGGCACGGCTGTACCCGCTGCACCGGCGCGAGACCGGCCGGGAGGTGCCGTGGTCCCCGCTGCCCCCGGGGGACCGGTACGCGGTCTACGAGGCGCCGGTGCGCGCCGAGCCCGGCCGGTTCCTGCGGCTGCGGCTGCGGCTGGCCGGCGCCGGGACGACGACGCCGCGGATCCGCGCCCTGCGCGCGGAGTTCCCCGCCACCGGGCTGGTGGAGCGGCTGCCGCGCGCGTACCGCACGGACCCCGGCGCGGCGGACTTCCTGCGGCGCTACCTCGCGCTCGTCGACGGCCAGCTCGGCGACCTGGAGAGCCGGGCGGTGCACCGCGACCTGCTGCTCGACCCCTGGGGCGCGCCGACCGAGTTGCTGAGCTGGCTCGGGTCGCTCGTCGGCCTCTCGCTCGACGCCCGCTGGCCCGAGCGGGCCCGCCGCACCCTGCTGGCCGAGGCCGTCGCCCTGTTCCGCCGCCGCGGGACGCCGGCCGGGCTGCGGCGGGTGCTGGAGATCTACCTCGGCGCACCCGTGGTTGTCCTCGAGGCGTTCCGGCTGCGCGCGGCGACGGCGGCGCTCGGCGGGGAGGACGGCAGCCCGGCCGTGGTGGGCACCGCGCTGCGGGTCGGGGGAGGAGCGGAGCCCGGCGACGGGGATCCGTTCCGCTCCTCCGCGCACCGCTTCACCGTGCTGCTCACCCGCGAGGTCGACGACGCGGAGCTCGCCGTCGTCCGCGACCTGCTGGAGGTGGCACGGCCGGCGCACACCCTGGTCGAGGTGTGCACGGTCGGCCAGGGCATGCGGGCCGGCATCGGGCTGCACGTGGAGATCTCCACCGTCGTCGGGCCGGGCTCGGGAGTGGCACCCCTGCGGGTCGGCGGCGAGCTGACCGCGGACTCCGTGCTGGGGCGCGGCCGCGCGGGTCTCCGGGTCGGGGCCGGGCACGCCGGCGGCGGGGTGGTGGTCGACGGATGACCGGCGACAGCGTGGGGCGGCTGGCCGTGACCTGGCGCCCGGACGCCGACCTCGATCCCGCGGGCTCCGCCCGGCTCGACCGGCTGGTCGCCGCGCTCGTGGCCGGCGGGCTCGACGGCGGCCTGGCGCCCTCGTCCGACGGCGGCGCCCCCACCTGCGTGCGCCGCGTCGTCGTGCCGGTGCACCGCATGCAGTGGGACGGCGCCGACGACAACCTCGTCGCCGGGTGGGCGACCGCCCTGCGCGCGGCGGTGGAGGGCGCGGTCGATGCCGGCGGCGAGGACGTCGTGCGCTTCCGGAGCCGGCCCGCCGCCCGGCAGGACCTGGTCACCGCGTTGCTGCGGGGGGACCGTGCCCGGGAGTGGGCCTGGCGGCTGCTGGGGCTGTGGCCGGCCGGCGGTGCGGACGGGACCGTGGAGGTGCTCCACCGCGTCCTGCTCGAGCTCGGGCGGGACGAGCCCTCTGCAGTGCCGGGGCTGCTCGTCGCCGTCGCGCAGGCGCGGCTTCTGCCGCAGCTGGTCGCCGCGGCCGGCGCCGAGGTCGTGGCCGGCCTGGTGGAGCGGGCGTGGCAGGCCGCCGGCGGCCCGCCCGCGGGCGCGCCGCCACCCGGCGGGTCCCCGGTCGCTCCCGGGACCGTCGGCAGCGGACCGGTCCGGGCACCGGGGGCCGCCGACGACGAGCTGTGCACCTACCTCCTGGACCGCTCCGAGGTCGCGCGGGCGCCGGCCGGCGCGTTCCCGGCCCGGTCTCGTGGCGTCCTGCTGCCGGCCCTGGCCGCGGCCGCCGTGCTCGAGGTGGAGCCCGCACTGGCCGGCCGGCCCGGGGCCCGGCCGCTGCGCGCCGCGCTCATGGCACGCCTGGCCGGCGCACCGGGCACCGCCGCGCCGCCGGAGCGGCCGCGGCCGCACCCGACGGCGCCCGGCCGGGAGGTCCGGCCGGGCCCGTGGGAGCCGCCGTCGCACCCGGCCGGTTCCGGCGCCCCCGGTGCGCCGCCGGCCGGAGGAGCGGGGACCGGTCCCGCCGTGGCTCCGGCGCCGCCCACCGCGCCGGGCGACCCGGCGCCCGCCGGGCCGGCGGAGGCGACGGCTCACCGGGCGACGGCCGGAGCCACGGTCTGGGGTGGGCTGCTGTTCCTGCTGCCGGTCGTCGAGGACCTGGCGCTGCCGCAGCGCGTGGCGGACGATCCCCGGCGGTTCGGCCCGGCGCTGCGGCCGGTGCTGCACGAGCTCGCCCGCACGGTCGTTGCCCGCGCCGACCCCGACGGGCACCCGGCCGCCGCGGACGACCCGGCCGTGCTCGCGTTCGCCGGCCTGCCGCCGACCGCGCCCCCGCCGCGGCCCGTGCGGGCGGACCTGCGTCTCGACCCGGAGGTCGACGCGGTCGCCGCGACCCTGGCGGAGCGGGTGCCCCGCACGGCATGGGGCGGCGACCGGGCGGCGGCCGAGCTCCTCCTGGCGGTGTGCCGCCGGCGGGCGGTGGTCGCCGCCGATCCCGGCTGGATCGACGTCGAGCTGGACCCGGAGGAGGTCGACGTCGACGTCCGGCGGGCCGGCCTGGACCTGGATCCGGGATACGTGCCCTGGCTGGGCTGCGTCGTGAGGTTCCGTTATGGCTGAGCCCGCGCTGCTGCCGCTGCCCGTGCCGGCGCCCGACCGCCTCGACGCGGCGCTCGCCCGCATGGCCGGGCGCCTCGCCGCGGCGCTGGACGTCGTCGGCGACGAACCCGGCGCCCGGTTCCTGCGCGGGCTGCCGGGAGCGGCCGCCCCGGCGGCTCCGGACGGCGGCTGCCTGGAACTGCCCGCCGGGTCTGCGCAGCCGGTCGACCGGCTGGTCGCCGGACTGGGCCTGGGGACCGCCGAGTGCGACCTGCTGCTGCTCGCGCTGGTGGCCCACGCGCACGAGGGGGTGGCCGCTGTCCTCCGGGGGCTGCACCCGCTCGGGGCGCCGTGGCCGACGATCGGGCTGGCCGGGACGCTGGCCGACGCGGGTGCCCTGCCGGGCGGCGGCCGGGCGCAGCTGCGAGTGGCGCTGACCCGGCTGCTGGACGCCGGCGCCGTGGTCGTCGACGGCGCCGACGTGCCCTACCCCGAGCGGTCGCTGCGGCCGGCGTCGGCGCTGTTCGAGGCCCTCGCCGGGCTGCCCGGCTGGCCCGACGGGCTCTCCCCGGATCCCCGCCCGGACCCGTCCGCGGCGCCCCGGGGCTGGCTGGCACGGCCCGCCGTCGTCGGTGCCCGGACGGCGGTCGAGCGGGCCGCGCCGGTGACCGTGCTCCTGCCCGGGGACCGGCCGGGGCGGCTGGCCGGCCGGCTGGCCGCGCTGGTCCGGGCCGCTGGCCGCACCCCGGTCGTGCTGCAGGCCGCCGTCTGGGACGGCGCCTCGGTGCGCGCCGCCCTGCTGCTCGCGCTGGCCCGCGACGTCGTCCCCGTGCTGTGGGGCGAGGCCCGGCCCCCGCCGCTGCGGCCGCCCGTGCCGGACCTGCCGCTGCCGCTGCTGCTCGCCACGCCGGCCCCGGACGTGCGCACCTGGCCGCGGCCGGTGCTCGCGCTGCCGGCCGACCCGCACCCGGCAGCCGACCGGTGCGCGGCGCTGGCCGCCGCGCTGCCCGAGCTGGGCCGGCCACCCGGACCCGTCGGGCCGGCCACCCTCGAGCCCGACGAGGTGGCGACGGCCGCCGCGGACGTGCGGCTGCGCGCCGCGCTGGTGCCGGAGGAGGTCGGCTGGGACGCGGTCAGCGCCCGCGTCGACGCGCGCGCCGCCGACGCGGTGCCACCGGGCGCGGTGCTGGTCCACCCCGAGGCCGGCTGGGACGACCTGGTGCTGCCGGACGAGCAGTCGGCGCAGCTGCGGGAGGCGGTCGACCGCGTGCGCGGGCAGGCCCGGGTGCTGGACGAGTGGGGGCTGCTGCGCGGCCGCCGCGGACGGCGTGGCCTGCGGATGCTGTTCACCGGTCCACCGGGGACGGGCAAGTCGCTCGCCGCGGAGGTCCTCGCCGGCGCGCTGGGCCGCGACCTGCTGGTCGTCGACCTGTCCCGGCTGGTCTCGAAGTGGATCGGGGAGACCGAGAAGAACCTCGCCGCGGTGTTCGACGCGGCCGAGCGGGGCGGGGCCGCGCTCCTGTTCGACGAGGCCGACGCGCTGTTCGGCAAGCGCACCGAGGTCGGCGACGCGCGCGACCGCTACGCCAACCTGGAGACGGCGTACCTGCTCACCCGGCTCGAGCGCTTCGACGGCGTCGCCGTCCTGGCCACCAACCTCCGGCAGAACCTCGATCCCGCGTTCGCCCGCCGCATCGACTTCGTCGTGCCGTTCGACCCGCCGGACGAGGCTGCCCGGCTGGCGCTGTGGCGGCACCACCTGCCGGCTCCCGCCCCACTGGCCGCCGACGTCGACCTCGCCGTCCTCGCCGCCTTCTACGAGCTGCCGGGCGCGCTGATCCGCAACGCCGCGATGGCCGCGGCCTTCCTCGCCGCGGCCGAACCAGCGCCCGCGCGCCGCTCGATCGGCACGGCGCATCTGGCGCACGCCATCCGCCGAGAACACCTCAAGGCAGGACTGCCGTATCCCGGTGCGCCGCCGGGCACCGCGGCCGATCCACCCACGGGAAGGGGAGCACCGTGACGACTGCGACGACCACGGGAACCGCACCACCCACCGCGCCGGCCCCCACCACGGTCGCGCAGGTGCTCGCGGCCGAGGTGACCCGGCTGGAGGGCGCGATCGAGGCCGCCGAGGACCGCATCGAGGGCCTCGAGGAGGACGTCCGCGCCCGGCAGGACGCGCTGAACTCGGCCACCGCGGAGCTGGCGGCCCTGCAGCAGGAGGCCTCGACGCTGCACCAGCAGCTCACCGCCGCCACCTCCCGGCCGGCCCGGCACCGCGTCGAGCTGCTGCTCGAGGCCAACGCCGTCGCGCAGGGCCGGGCGCTGCACCGGAAGCTGACCGCCACGGACGACCTGGCCCGCGCGCAGGCGCAGACGGCCCGCGAGACCGCCCTGCTGGCACGGATGCGCGGCGACCTGGCCCGGGTCCAGGACGAGGCGCGGCGCGCCGGGGTGGACGCCGGGACCACCGCGGCCACGGTCGCGGACCTGCCGGACGCCGTCGCGGAGCTCCGTGCCGCCGCCGCGGACCTCGCGGACGAGGAGACGACGGCCGGCGAGCGGCTCGCCACGCTGCTCGGCGGCCGGCGGATGCTCGAGCGCACCCGCGCCCGGGTGTCCGCCACGCTCGCCGCCGACGCGGCGCGCACCGCGGCCCTCGCCGAGGCCCTGCAGCGCCACCGGGCCGCGCAGACGGCCCGCTCACCCGTGGACGGCGCCGTCGCCGCCACCCGGGAGGCACTGGACCAGGCGCGCCGGGCCGTCCAGGACGCCGTCGAGACCGCACCCGGCGACCTCGAGCGGGCCCGGACCGTCCTGACGCTGCTCATCGACTTCCCCGACCTCGCCGAGCAGGCGGACATCGACGCCCTGGCCGCCGCGGTGGGAGACGAGGGCGGGGAGCCGCTGGAGAAGTGGGCGGCGGCGCTGCCGGCCGCGGTGACCGAGCTCGCCGTCGCCCTGCCCGAGGCCGGCGCCACCCTGGCACGGCTGCGGGGACTGGACGCTGCGCAGCTGCGCCAGCGGCTGGAGTCGGCCGAGACCGCCCACGCCCAGGCCCTCACCGCGCAGCTGGCCGCGCAGCGCGCCGTGGACGACGCCGCGGCCGCGGTCGAGGCCGCCCGGACCGAGACCACCGTCCACCAGGCCACGGCGGCGCAGCGGCGACCGCTGCTGCTCCGCCTGGACGGGCTGACGTGACCGCCCCTCGTCCGGCGCCCCTGGCCGCGGCGCTGGAGGTCGATCCCTTCACCTCGCTGGCCGTGCACTTCGGCATGCTGCTGGGGGTCTCCGACTTCCAGGTGCTGGCCGCGGGTCCCCGGGGCAAGGCGGCGCTGCACCAGGCCTGGCTGCACGGCAAGGCGGTCGTGTGGGGGTTCCCGGTCACCGTCCACGTCGAATCCGCCGAGCTGGAGGTCGGGCCCGGGCTGTGCACCGACGGCCTGGGGCGGGAGGTCTCCTCGGCTGTCGGCATGTGCCTCGACGTCCGCGCCTGGTTCGACGAGCAGGTGGCGGCCGGAGCCCTGAAGCCGCGCGACGACGGTCGTTTCGACGCCCGGCTGGTCGCCCGGCACGAGGCCTGCCTGTCCCGGCCGGTGCCGACCGTGGCGTCGTCGTGCGGGCAGGGCGAGCCGACCGCCGGGTACTCGCGCGTGCTGGAGCTGGCCCACCTGGAGCTGCGGCCCCGCCCGTCCCCGGCCCCGGACGACGACCGGGACGCCGCCTTCCCGGCGCTGCGCCGCTACGTCCGCGACGGCACCGTGCCGCCCGGGTGGCCGCATCCGCCGGGCCGGCTGGCCGGCTTCCGGGCGGTCGCCGCCCGCGAGGTGTGCGGCCTCGGCCCGCCCGGGCTGCTGCCGCCGCGACCCGAGCAGCGGACCCGGCTGTTCCCGGAGGACGAGCCGGGCGAGGTCGTGCTGGCCGACCTGCCGGGCATGGCCCTCCTCCCCGGGGGCTCCGGGGGTCCGCGGCTCGACGTCCCCGTCGTCGACCTGTCGGTGCGGCGCTGCCACGTGCCCACCTGGCTGCTGTCCGAGCTGATCGGCGAGCTGCTCGACGGCACGTTCGGCGAGCTGTGCCGCGCCGACGCCGGCGGCCCCCGCGTGGACCCGCCCATCGAGCTCTCCGGTCGGACCGTGACCATCCGGTTCACCGGGCCGATCGTCGCCTCCACCGTGCCCCAGGCCCTCGACGTGCGCCGCTTCGACGTCCAGGACGGCTGGAGCGATCCGCTCGAGCTGACCCCGGAGACCACCGCGGACCGGGTGACCTTCGACCTGCCCGCGCCCCCGACCGACGAGGTCACCTACCGCGTGCTGCTGCGCGGCACCGGCCCCACCCCGCTGGTCGGGCTCGTCGACGGGCGGCCCGTGCCGCTCGCCGGCGTCGTGGGCGGCCCACCGGGGACCCGCGGGCAGGGGACGGACGTCGCCCGCCGACTCCCGGACCGAGGAGCTCCCCATGACCAGTACTGAGCCTGCGTCCCCGATCGGGGCGGGCACCGTCGAGCTGCGGAGCAGCCTCGGGGGGCGCACCTTCGTGCCCGGCGCGACGCCCCTGATCGGGCTCAACTACTACGACGGCCGCGCGCTGCGGGCCGACGACCTCAACCTCGAACGGCGCGGGCAGCGCCGCTACGTCGAGTACTCCAACCAGGCCGGCGGCCCGGGCCTGCTGTGGGGCTTCGAGCCGTCCGGCGCCGGCGGGCCGGTCCTCGGCGTGTCAGCGGGGCTGGGCGTCGCGCCGAAGGGGCAGCTGCTGCACCTGCCGGCCGCCGTGCAGGTCGAGGTGGCCGACCTGCTGCCCGGGCGTGGCGCGCCGCCGCCGGCCGGGCAGCAGGCGGCCACCGGGTTCGAGCCCTGCGTCGCCGAGGAGGGGGGCCCGGCGGCCGCAGTGGTCCCCGGCACGGCGCTGTACACGATCTGCCTGGCCCATGCCACCGGCCTGTGCGGGCACGCCGAGGTCCTCGGCCGGCTCTGCGACGGCGGGTGCGTCACGGCGGCCGACCGGCCCTACGTCGTCGACGGCGTGACGGTCCTCCTGCGGCCGCTGCAGCTCGACGTCGCGCCGTTCTCCCTGCCGGGGGTGACGCGGCCGGAGGTCCACCTGTGCTCGCAGGTGGCGGCGGCGTACTTCGCGCAGGAGCGCGCCCGGTCCGGGTCCGCGCTCTCGGCGGCGGGCCTCGGGACCGGCCTGTGGGGCGCCGGGGCGCCCAGCCTGGCCGGCGACGACGTGCTGCCCATCGGCGTGCTCGGCTGGGACGGCGCCGCGATCACCCTGCTGGACCAGTGGACGGCGCGCCGGGAGCGGATGGAGCCCCCGCCGCGCGTGTACTGGGCGGGGCGGGTCGAGCAGCGGCCGTGGCCGGTGTTCCTGGCCCAGGTGCTGCAGTTCCAGGCCCAGCTCGCGGCGGCCCCCGCGGCGCCGGCCACCGTGCCGGCCCGCGAGCTCGTCGAGCGGGGGTTCGTCGAGCTGCCTGCGGCCGGCTACCTGCCCGTGGACCCCGGTGGGGGTGACCTGCGCGCGCAGGTGCAGGACCTCGTCGGGCCGGGGGTGGAGCTGCGGCTGTGCGCGGTGCGCCGCGACCAGATCCCGCACGAACTCGCGCGCGCCCAGCACATGGACCGCATCTCGCTGCTGCGCGGGCTGGCCGATCCGGGTGCGCTCGAGCGGGTGGACGTCCTCGTCCCCGACGGGCTCACCGAGGCGACCGCGGAGGAGCGCACCGGCCTCGCGTTCGCCGTGGACCTCAGCATCGGGACGCCGGGCGGGCAGGTGCTGCTGCGCCGCAGGGCGTCCGGCCCCGGGCCGGGCGTGACCCTGACCGGTGCCGGGCGGCTCGGGTTCGGCCCGCCGCTGACCGCCCGCCTCGCCGTGGCCGGGACCCTCGCGGCACCGCCGACGGGGGCGAAGGACGCCGCCCGGCTCGTGGACCTCCTCGCCGACGTGGTCGAGGGCCGGGTCGCCGTGGACGCCGCCGTGGCACGGCTGACCGAGCTGGCGCCCACCGGCAGCGCCGTCCCGGAGGTGCTCGACACCGTGGCCGGTGCGGTGCGAGCCGAGGCGGCGGCGCTGCGGGCGGCGAGCCAACCCGGACCGGTCCACCTGCACAAGGCGGCGGCGGCGCAGAGCGTGGCGCTGTCGCTGGAGCTGTCGGTCAGCGGGAACCCGTTCGAGCTGAGCGGCGGGGACGAGGCCTCGGCCGAACTCACGGTGGAGGCGTTCCACCCGCGGAGGGAGACGGAGCTGGAGACCCCGCTGGACGTGGTCGCGCGGCGGCGGGTCAGGGTCGCGCTCCGGCCGGATCCGGACGCGGACCCGGCCTCGCTCGGGACCGGGGAGGGCGCCTTCCGACTGGAGGCCCGGCTGTACGAGAACGGCACGGGTGCGCAGCTGGTCGAGGGCCCGGTCGTGCTGGGCCGCCTCGACGCCGAGGACGGTCGCCGGCTGCTGACCATCCGCGATCCCGGCGGGGCGGCGGCCCTGGCCCTCACCTGGCGGGAGGACCCCGTCGTCGACGCCCGGGCGGTGCTCGGGCTCCGGTCGCCGGCCGAGGACGGCGGGGACGGCGGGGACGGCGGCAATCCGGCCGGCGGCGAGCTGCCGGAGTTCTTCACCGGCCTGACCCCCGTGGCGACCGCGCACGCCCTGGAGGTCACCGACGTCGTCCGGCCGGGGAACGCCTCCCACGACGCGGCCGTCGACGCGCTGACCATCCTCTCCGGGGCACACGTGCCGGACGCCGGCTACGCGGAGACGCAGATCGGCCTGCTCTTCCCGCCCGAGCAGCCACGCACCGGTGCGGTGCAGGCGACCACGGACTGGGTGCTGTTCCGCCGCCGGCGCCGGGAGGAGTGCGAGGGCGACGTCGTCCCCCCGGCAGTGGTCGACCCGGTCACGGTGTGGGTCCTCCGGGCCGGCTCCGAGGACGAGGCGGCCGAGCTCGCCGCCGGGATCGCGGGCGGCTCCTGGCCCGACGAGGGCTGGGAGCGGGTCGACGTGGTGTTCGCCGACGGCGCCGCCGCGCTGCTCACGCCGGACGCCGTCTGGCGGAACCGCTACGTGGAGGCCGGCGGCGGCACGGTGATCGTGCTGGCCCGCTACGCCCCCGCTCCCGCCGCGCAACCGGCGGCCGCCCCCGGCCTGGGCCGGCTGGCGGCGCTCGCGCAGGCGCTGGCCCCGGAGGTGACCGGACCGCCGGCCGGAGCCGCGGACCTCGCGCAGAACCCGCCCGGACCGCGCCTGCTCCTGGGGACGGACGGGAGCGCGTTCCTGGTGACGGTGGACCCCGATCCGGAGGTGCAGCAGCTGCTCGACGTCCGCATGGCGCGCTTCGAGGCGGTCGACGACCCGGTGTACGAGGCGATCACCGAGGGCACCGCGGCCACGGTGCAGGAGGAGCAGGACTCCTTCGCCGCGCTGAACACCGTCCACGCCGGATCCGCCGACGAGGCCTTCGCGCGCATCGCGGAGGAGGCGCGCTCCTTCCTGTTCCGGGAGGACGTCGGGTCGAACAGGCGGCTGCGGGCCGTCGAGTGGGTGCACGAGTCCCTCCCCGACGCGGACCGGACGGCGGTGCACGAGCTGGCCGAGCGGGTCGTCACCCTGCTCCGCGCGGAGGTGGAGCTGCAGGACCTCGAGCTGGACGAGCCGGCGCGCGTGGTCGGGTTCGAGCGCGGCGAGGAGGACCCCGTCGGCCGGCTCTACCTCGTCGTCCTCCCACGGCCGATCGAGTGAGCCATGGCGACGGACGTGGCCTCGGCCGACACCGAGCGCGAACCGGACGGTCGGCCGAAGGCCCTCGAGGAGAAGGCGGACGGCGAGGCCGCGGCGGCGGCCGCCCCCTCCGGCGGGCTCGGCGCTCGGCAGCTGCGGGCCAAGGCCGCACCCGGCAACGCCGCGCTCGGCGCGGTCGACGACCCCGCCGAGCGAGCAGCCGACTCGGCGGCGGACCGGGTGCTGCGGGCGGTCGCGGCGACCGGACCCGCGCCGGCCCCCGCCCCGGCACCTGCTCCCGGGACCGTCCAGCCGGTGCGGCGAGCGGTGGACCCGGCGGCCGAGCAGCGGTTGCCGGGCGCGCCGGTGGCGACGCCGACCCGCTCGGGCGGCGGGCGTCCGGGCGCCGGCGTCGTCCCGGACACCACGACGCCCGCCGGGCATCCCGGACCGGTGGCCACCCCGGCGGCCGCCGGAGCCCCGCCGGCCGCGGACTCGGTGATGGCCGAGGTGCCGACGCCCGCGGGGGAGGCCCCGGTCGTGGCCCCGTCGGTGCCGTCCGGCCCGGGGCCGGTGGAGTCCGGCACCCCGGCGCCGGAGCCGGAACCCCCCGCGCCGGAGGGGGAGGCGCCCGCGCGCGAGACACCGCGGGTCCCGAACGAGGTCCAGGACTACCTGGAGGCCAGCCGCGGCAAGGGGTCACCGCTGCCCGAGGCGTCGCGGCGGGCGTTCGAGACCGCCTACGGGCGCCCGCTCGACGACGTCCGGCTGCACGACGACCGGAGCGCCGACGAGGCGGCCCGCGCCATCGGTGCGCTGGCCTTCACCCGCGGCAACGACATCTACTTCCGTGCCGGCGCCTACGACCCGGTCGGCCCGGAGGGCAAGCGCCTGCTCGCGCACGAGCTGGCGCACGTCGTCCAGCAGCGGCCGGGTGTGAACCGCACGACGCCCGGCCTCGGTGGCGCCGTCGTCCGCCGTGCCCCGGCAGCGGCCGGCACCGCCACGGACAAGAAGCCCGCAGCCGTGCCGGGGACGATCGACAAGGACGCCAAGACCATCACCATCGACCACCTCACCGTGCCCACCTTCAAGGCCGGGCGGATGGGGACCAAGCCGTTCGAGCTGCGTGAGGGGACCCGCGAGGAGAACCCCACGAAGCAGGCCCAGGTCTGGCGTCGGCGAGCCAAGGAGCCGCTCCAGAAGCTCATCACCGCACGGATCCAGGAGCTGTCCGGGCCCGACGCGACCCAGACCGGGGACCCGGTCTGGTATCTGCAGCTGGGCACCAAGCAGCACTTCGTGATCGGAACACCGGAGTCGATCGCCAACGACCTGCGCATCCCCCCATGGGACAAGAAGGGGAATCTGCACTCCTTCGACATCGACCACATGCGCGAGGCGCAACTCGGCGGCAAGGACGAGGACCCGGATCCGAACCTCTGGTTGCTCGACAGCACCAAGAACCGGTCCGCGGGTTCCACGATCCGGCAGAACATCGACGCCGCCCTGCGCGGATTCCTGGCCAACACGGCACCCAAGCAGGTCGACCCGGCCGACGTGCCATCGGAGGCCACGGCGCGCAAGAGCTGGAAGATCACGTTCCGGGACGTCAAGGGGACGGGGGCCGACGTCACCGACGAGGACTATTGGAGCGAGCAGGACGTCAAAGGCGGCACGAAGGAACTCGTCGCGCCGCTCCGGCTGGCACCACCCAAGGACGTCGAGAGGCTGCGTGGCAGCAAGGAGCAACTGTCCGTCTACGACCGGGTGCTGGGCGGCGGGCTGCGGCGGCTTCCCCGAACCGACGACACGAGCCCGATCGCCGACTGGCACACCCCGCCGGCCGCCAAGAGCCCGCTGTTCGACTTCACCAGCATCACGTTCACCGAGGAAAATGCGGCCGGCAAGGGTCAGGGGCAGCTGAACGGCATCGCGTTCAAGGACCACGCCCTGGCCGAGCAGGCCGACTTCCACGTGCCGATCAAGCGGATCCGCGGGGTGCCCTGGGGCGGAGCGGTCACCCCTGGGCGCATCGACCACTGGCGGGCCAAGGTCTTCAGCCCCATGACCTTCCCCGAGCTCGAGTTCGACATCGCCAAGGGCTTCGTCGGCCGCGGAGTGATCCCCAAACCCTCGCTGAAGCTCCTGGAGAACGTGGAGATCGCTGCGGTCCTCGACGGTGACCTCCGGCTGGAAGCGGTTATGGCCGGGGGAGACCTCAAGCTCCCGGGCCCGTTCACCATCTCCGGCGGATCACTGACCTTGAGCGCGGGGTTCTCCGGCCTGTCCGTCGAGGGACAGGTCTTCTTCGAGATCCAGAGGCTCGCGACCGGATTCCTGCGCGCGAAGGCCGCGACGAGCACGGACTTCGCCCTGGAGGCGGGGCTCGACTTCGACAAGAAGATCTTCAGCGACGCGCAGATCCGTGGGTCGTACGCCAAGGGGGCTTGGGATCTGAAGGGGCGGCTCGGCGTCGGCCCGGACAAGGTCAAGGGGATCAAGCGCGCCTCGGTCGACGTCACGGTCACCGATGAGACGGTCACCGCCACCGGCGAGTTCGAGACCAGCCTCAAGGGCGTCGACAAGGGGACCCTCGGCTTCACCTACGACCCCGCCACAGGCATGGCGATCACCGGCGAGATCCTGCTCGGCAAGGGCATCCCCGGGATCAAGGGCGGCAAGCTCGCGGCCACGGTCAAGGAAGGCACCGAGGGCTGGTCGCTGGCCGGCGCGGTCACCGCCGAGCCCGACGTCCCCGGACTGACCGGCACCGTCACCGGCAGCTACGCCGACGGGGCGTTCAGCGTCGAGGCCGACCTCGGCTACGAGCGGGGCCAGGCCAAGGGCACGGTCAAGGCGGGGCTCACCAACCGCACGCTCGATGCCGAAGGCCGGCCGACCGGGGAGATCGCCAGGGACGGCTCGCTCACCGCCTACGGCAGCGGCACCGTGACCCTGGCGATCACCCCCTGGCTGCAGGGCACCGTGGGCCTGCGGCTGACGCCGAAGGGCGAGATCGAGGTCAGCGGCAAGGTGGCGCTGCCGCCGCAGTTCGACGTCTTCCCCGAGAAGCTGGTCGAGCGGCAGATCCTGTCCGTCGGGATCGACATCCCCATCGTGGGGGTCGCCGTCGCCGGCCAGCGGATCGGCATCTTCGCCACCATCAGGGGCGGGGTCACCGTCAGCGCCGGCGTGGGGCCGGGCCAGCTGCGGGACGTCGCGCTGGAGGTCACCTACAACCCCGCCCGTCCCGACGACACGACCGTCGCCGGGTCCGGGACGTTCGTGGTGCCGGCCCGCGCCGGCATGCGGCTGCAGGTCGACGGCGGGATCGGGGCGGGCATCCCAGTGGTCAGTGCAACCGCAGGGGTGTCCGTCTACGGCGAGGTCGGCGTGGCCGGCGCGGCCTCCGCCGGCGCCGCGATCAACTGGACCCCGCGCACCGGCATCGTCCTCGACGCCCGCGGCGAGCTCTTCGTGGAGCCCAAGTTCCGCTTCGGGATCGACGCCTTCGTCGACGTCTCGGCCGACCTGCTGGTGACCGAGGTCGAGCTCTACCGCAGGACGTGGAAGCTCGCGGGTTTCGAGTACGGGTCCAACCTCCGGTTCGGGCTCGCGTTCCCGCTGCACTACGAGTCCGGCAAGCCGTTCGACCTGTCGTTCGACCAGATCCAGTGGACCTATCCGCAGATCAACCCGGGCGACGTCCTGGGCGGCCTGATGAAGCAACTGGTCGGTTAGGAGGACGCCGGTGTTCACCTCTCCCGAATCGCCGGCCAAGCCGCTGGTCAACCGCGGGAGCCTGGCGCTGGCCCGCGGCGACGTCGCCGAGGCCGAGGACCTCTTCCGCCGGGCTGCGGCGCTCGATCCGGACAACGCGACGGCTCACGCCAACCTCGGCTACCTGCTGGCGGCCACCGGCCGGCACGCCGAATCGATCGCCGAGTCGGAGCGGGCGATCGCCCTGGAGCCGCAGCGCAGCGCCCCCTGGGCGCACCGCGGGATGGCGCAGATCGCCGCCGGGGACGTCGAGGACGGGCTCGCTGCACTCTGCAGCGCCGTCCGCCTCGATCCCGGCAACCACTGGGCCTGGGACGCCATGGGCCGCACCCTGCTGGCCCTCGGACGCGCTGACGAGGCCGAGGTCGCGTGGGCGGCCGCGGTGGCTGCCCGGCCGGAGGACGCCGACCTGCACATCGCGCTCGCGACCGCGCTGGCCGCGCAGAACCGGACCGGTGAGGCGGTGCGGGTCCTGCACCGGGCGACCGCTCTCGCGCCCGCCTCGGCGCGGGCCTGGACCCAGCTGGGCGTCGTCTCCCTCGTCCGCCAGGACCACGGCACCGCGGGGGAGGCACTGCTCACCGCCTTGGACCTCGAGCCGGGCGATCCCGACGCCCGCTACCACCTCGCCGTCCTGCACGTCCTCGTGGGCGCCCTCGAGGAAGCCACGGACGAGCTGCAGCGCCTCGTCGCCGACGGTGCCCACGCCGGTGAGGCGCAGGCCCTCCTGGCCCGGCTCGCGGGTAACGGTGCGGTGACAGTCCCGCCCGAGGATGCAGCCAGCCACCCAGGGAGGACACCATGACCACTGCCGCGCGCTCCGCCTCCGCCGACCGCCCCCGCCGGGCTCGCGGCGGCAGCCGCGACCTGCTCGACGACCTGAAGTGCCAGGCCCAGGGCGTCCAGGCCCAGGCCGACTACAACAAGGCCCAAGGCCCGGCGCTGGACGAGGCCCAGGCGGCCTACGACCAGGCCCGTGCCGCCTACAGCGCCGCCCGCGCCACCGCCGAACCACTGGTCCAGCAGGCCCGGGACAAGCTCGAGGAGTGCGTCGACCGCGTGACGTGCCGGATCGACGAGGCCGACCGGGACTGCCTCGCCCGCGCGTACGACCGGGTCGCGGACCGGCTGAGGAGGTGCGGCGACAACGAGGGCTGCTGCTGGGAGGGCGAGTGCGACTACGACGACGACGTCCACCGCTGCGAGCCCGACGAGGTCGCCGGCCTCATCGCCGACATCAGCCGGCGCACCCAGGACGCCGCCGCCTGCTTCGCCGACCTCATCAAGGAGCCGGCTCCGGCCCTGCCCGACCGGGTCACCGCCCGGCGGGCCGAGGTGGACGACATCGTGGCGGCCATCGACGCCGGCGCCACCGACCCCATCGAGCTGTACGCCCGGATCCTCGTCGCCCGCCGGCGCCTCAAGGGCGTCTACCGCGGATTCCGGACCGTGAACGACTACATGGACTGCCTCGCTGCGACGCTGACCTGCATGGTCAAGGGGCACGCGGCGATCGCTGAGCTGACACGCAAGGCCGCCATCCACGCCTGCCACCGGGCCGCGTGGCAGCAGGCCTGCAACCGGCTGGCGACCGACACGGTCGCGGAGGTGCTCGCCGAGTACATCCGGTTGTGCGGTGAGGACGGCGAGGGCGAGGCGGGCGAGTACTCCGGCGGACAGCCGGCCAGCCAGTACGGCGAGCAACCCCCGGCGGGGTACGGCGAGCGGCCCCCGCAGCCCTACGGCGAGCAACCCCCCGAGGGGCAGGGCGAGCGGCCCCCGCAGCCCTACGGCGAGCAACCCCCCGAGGGGTACGGCGAGCGGCCCCCGCAGCCCTACGGCGAGCAACCCCCCGAGGGGCAGGGGGAGCGGCCCCCGCAGCCCTACGGCGGACGGCCCCCGCAGCCCTACGGCGAGCGACCCCCCGAGGGGTACGGCGAGCGGCCCTCCCAGCAGTACGAGACCGGGCCGGGCCCCGGCGCCGAGCCGGAGCCCGAACCGGAACCTCGTCCCGAGCCGGGCTACGGGGGGACGCCGCCGAGCGGGGCCGAGGGAGAGGACCGTCGGCGTCGTCCTCCCCGGCGTGGGACGGCACGCCAGCCCTACCGCGACGAGCGCGGCCGGTACCGGGCACCGTGACCGAACCGGGGGACCGGATCAGACACGGGGACGGTTCCGATGGGACGACCCGACGGACGCCGGTGGGCGCACGATCCGGTGACGCCGTCCCTGACGGGGGTCTGCCTCTGCGCGTCCAGAGGGAGGGCGTGCGCCTGCGGTACCGGGTCCTGCTCACCCCCGACATCAGCGAGCGACGCCGCGAGACGGCGGGGGAGTCCGGGGACGTCGCGGACGTGCTGCGCACCCCGCAGGGCGTCCTCCCGGCTTCGGGATGGCGGGCCCGGATGGCCCGTCCTCGCCGACGTGACGGAACGGTGACGTCGATCCGTCTACCGTCGTCACGCTGTGACGAGCGAGGAGTTCGCCCATGAGTGCGACGTCGCGGCCCGACCTCGAGGCCGCACACCCGCCGGCTGTGCGCGATGGGCCGCTGTGCTGAGGCCGTCGACGTCGCGATGGCCGCCGTCGCGGCGGAACCGCTGCGGGAGAGCGCAGGACGCGCGCTCCTGAAGGCTCATCTCGCCGTGGGCGACCGGGTGGCGGGGCGGCGGTTCCCGGACTCGCACCGGCAGCTGCTCCGCCGACACCTCGGTGTCGGGTCATCCGCCGGCCTGGTCGCCATGGTCCGTCCCCGCAGCACCCGACCGTCGGACCGCAGCTGCTGCAGCTCGATCCCCGCGGTGCGCGGGTGCGCTCGCCGCGGTCGCCGGTCCACCGTGATGCCGGCGGACGAAGTCCCGCGAGGTCGCACGTACCGACCGCGGGGAGAACAGGAGGCCACGAATGCAGCGGTCGTTCGACGCGGTGGTGATCGGTTCCGGCATCAACGGGATGGTCGCCACGGCGGAACTGGCACTCGGTGGCTGGACGGTGGCGCTGATCGAGCGAAACCAGCAGATCGGCGGCTTCATCGCCACCGAGGAGCGCACTGAGCCGGGGTACCTCCACGACACCTACTCGTCGTGGCATCCCCAGTTCGTCTCCGGCGGGGCGTACGCGCTCCTCGGTCCGGCGCTGCACGAGTGCGGTCTCGACTACCGCAACACCGACGACGCGTTGTGCGCCTCGGTCACCGACGACGGCGACGTCACGATGGCCTACCGCAGCGTCCGCAAGACCGCGGCGGGATTCGGCTGCGTCGAGGACGGCCGCGCATACCGGCGGCACGTCCAGTGGGCTCTGGACCACGGGGCCGAGATCGGCGCCCTCATGGCCGGGGAGCTGTGGTCCTTGTCCGCTGCGCGGACCGCCTTCGCGCTGCTGCGCTCCACCGGGGTCTCCGCCGCGGAGGCCCGGCTGCGGGACCTGGCGACCAGCGGCCGGTCCTGGTGCCGCCGGGAGTTCACCGGCCCGGACGTGGACCGGCTGTGGGCTCCCTGGCTGCTGCACGCCGGCCTGTCACCCGACCACGCCTCGGGCGGATTCCTGCTGCCGGTGTTCGCCGCCAACCTGCACGCCGCGGGTGCTCCGGTCGTCGCCGGTGGCTCCGGCCGGCTGGTGGACGCCTTCCGCGAGCTCATGGAGTCGCTCGGCGTCGAGATCATCACCGGGGTCACGGTCGACGGCATCGTGGTGCAGGACGGCCGGGCCGTGGGCGTGACGGCCGGCGGGGAGACGTTGCTCGGCGAGTCGGCGGTCCTGGCCTCCGTCACCCCGACGGCCCTGTACGGCCAGCTCCTGCCGCCCGGGGCCGTCGACCGCCAGATCGCCGTCGAGGCGGGCCGCTTCCGTTACGGCCGGGCCGCGATGCAGGTGCACGTCGCGCTCGACCGCCCGCTGAGCTGGGCGCGCGAGGAGCTGACGGAAACCCCCCTGGTCCACCTCTCCGACGGCAGCGGGAGCACCGGCATCGCCTGCGCGCAGGCCGATGCCGGCCTCCTGCCCGCCGCACCGACCGTCGTCGTCGGCCAGCAGCACGTCCTCGACCCCTCCCGGGTGCCGCAGGGCAGGGCCGCCCTGTGGATCCAGCTGCTCGAAGTGCCTTTCTCCCCTCGTGGGGACGCCCGTGGAGAACTGGACGTCTCCTGCGGCTGGACGCCGGAACTGGGCTACCAGTTCGCTGCCCGCGCGCTGGACCGGCTCAAGCGGCACGTCCCGGACCTGCCGCAGAGGGTCCGGAAGCTGGACATCGTCACCCCCGCCGACCTCGCCGAGTACAACGTCAACGCCGTGCATGGCGACCCGTACGGCGGAGATGCGCAGCTGGACCAGAACTTCTTGTGGCGGCCGCTCCCGAGCAGCGGCCACCAGACCCCCGTGCCGAACCTGTGGCACATCGGGGCGAGCACCCACCCGGGCGCGGGCCTGGGCGGAGCATCAGGCCACATGGTCGCGCAGCGGCTGCTCGCCTCGCCCGGCACCGCAGGCGGTCCGCGGCCCATCGGGCACCGCGTGCTGCCGCGTCTGGCGCGGTCCCGAGGGCGGTGAGGCAGGTCGGTACCTGGCGGGGGTGCGCCTGTGGGTCTCAGTGGGCGACGGCCGGCAGCCACCGCCCGCCACGATCACCCGGCCGGCGGGAGCAGCGACTCCGTCCGCGCCGGAGCGGGTTGCTCACAGCGGTTCTCGGGTTGGTCGAGGGGCATCTCGCACTGCGACGGCACGCACCGTCGACCGATCAGCACGCCGTTGCCAGTCCACCGGCATCGAGCACCGCATCCGCCGGATGGCCGACCGGGCACACCCCTAGGCGAGGGTGAGTGCCGCTGCGGTCAGCAGCGTCAGACCCGCCACCAGCGGTCCCGCGCCCTTCAGGACGCGCCGCGCCGCCGACCCGGCCAGCAGCCCAGCCGCCGCCATCGTCGCGCTGACCAGGCCCATGACGAGCGCGGCCGGCACCAGCGGCAGGTCGAGCGCTCGCAGACCGGCTCCCGCGGTGATGTTGTCCAGCGCCAGCAGGGGAGGCAGGAGGACGACGGCCCAGCGGGTGTCGAGCAGCGTGGGCTCGACACCGCGGACCAGGGGGAACAGCACGAGCGCCGCAGCCACGAGCAACGCCACCGCGGCCAGCGGATCGGCGAGCCGCCCCAGCGCCGTGGCGAGCGGTGCCGTCGCCACGACACCCCCCAGCGGGGCCAGGCCCTCCGCGAGCCCGAAGGCGGCCACCAGCTGGTATCGGCGTCTGCGGGGCAGACCCAGCTGCCCGGCGGCGAGGCTCAGCCGGAGGTTGTCCGCACCCACCAGGACGGCGCCGGCCAGCACGGTCATGGCCGTGGGCCCCTCTGCAGGGCGTCTCGGGCCGCCAGCTCCTGCCGGACGACCTCGCGAACGGCCGACAGCAGGTCCGGCGAGGGCCCGGGTGGCGGGGTCGGCGGTGCGGTCTCACGCGGTGCCGGCGTGGTCCGGTCCAGCGGCGGCACGGGCGGCCGCGTCGGTGCGAGGCGGTACAGGTAGACGCCCTCACCGGCCCCGACCACCACGTGGTCTCCGTACACCGCCGGGCCCAGGCAGTAGTTGGGCCATCCGCCGGCCGGCAGCCCCGGTGCCGACCACAGGGCGAGCCCGGTGTCGGCGTCCATCGCGTACAGGCCGATCTTGTGCGAGGGGACGAACACCACGTCGTTGCACACCGCGGGCGACCCCAGTCCCGCCTCGCGGGAGGTGTACACCGGCGGGGTCGCGTTGGCGTACCTGCGGACCGAGTAGGTGATCCCGTCCCTGGTCACGGACTGCACCGTGGTCGGCCAGGCGTCGCTCAGGTCGTTCCAGTCGAGCGCCCGGACGAACGGTGTGACGGCCGGGTCGTCGAGACCCGAGTACCCGCCGAGGCCGACGTACAGGTGTCCGCGGTCGCGGTCGACCGCCGCGGAGGCCATCACCCCCCACTTGTTCTCGCCCCTCCAGCTGTCCTGCTCGGCGATGTCCGGGTTCGCTCCACCGGTCGGGTCGACGGTGTGGATGCGTCCCCCCGTGACCTCGTCCTTGGGCAGGAGCTGGCGGCGTCCGTTCGGCAGGACCTGCATGGTGTCGGCGTCGCAGAGGAAGAAGGAGCCGTTCTTGCTGCCGTAGGCGACCACCCGGGTGCCGTCCCTCTCGAAGACCGTGGGCGGACAGGGCACGTCGACGTCCAGGTCGTTCGGCCGGTAGCTGTCGGACCGCAGGGGCTGGTGGAAGCCGCGGAACTCGCCGGTGGTGGCGTCGAGCGAGAGCACGCCGCTGGCGTAGCGCTCGTCGGGGAGCGGGTTGTCGGGGCGCGAGTTCCCGGTCCCGATGTAGATCCGGTCCAGCACCCGGTCGTAGGCGCACGAGGACCAGGGAGCCGCACCCCGGTGCGGCGGGTCGTCGTGCAGGGAGAACCCGGCGTCGGTCGCCCACGCGGGCAGCGGGTCGGAGATGGCGGCCGAGCGCGGGAGGACGTTGGGCCGGTTCTCGTTGCCCGCGGCGTTCGGGTCGTCGAACTTGGAGGTGCAGTAGACCCAGACGACGAGGCCGGTTGCGGCGTCCAGGCACCACACGAACCCGAACGGGTTGGCGCTCTCCCCCTCGCCGCTGGCCACGTAGACCCGGTCGTCCACGACGAGGGGACTGGCCCAGCAGTCACCGTCCGGGTTGTCGACCGGCTGGCGGCGGGCGGCGTTCGCGACCTTGAGGTCCTGCATCCAGATCAGACCGAGGGTGCCGGCGTCGAGGCAGAACACCCTGCCGTAGACGGTCGAGAGGTACACCCGTCCGCCGACGACCGCCGGGCTGCCACCGATGCCGCTGATCGGGTAGAACGCGGTCCCGGGCGGGGTGAAGGTGGCCTCGACCGTCCCCGTGGCGAGATCGATCTTGTACAGGGTCCCGCCGCCGGTCGATCGGAACCACGTGGTGCCGACGTAGACCTTCCCGTCCACGACCACCGGTATCGAGTTGACGGGTCCGGTGACGGAGACCTTCCGGACGAGGCTCATCCGGCCGACGGTGGTGCTCGTGATGCCGCTGGTCCCGCGGACGGCTCCGGTGTGGGCCTCGTCGCCCTGGTACATCCACCAGTCGTCGCTCTGCGCGCGGGTCAGCGCGCGGGAGTCCCGCGGCAGGCGCGACCGGGCGCGCTCGACGACCCCTGCCGTACCGGTCCGTGCGAGCGGCTGTCCCACCTCGGGGCGGCCGGCGTCGGGCGGGTCGAACAACAGCTCCTCCGGGAGCCCACGAGCGGTGATCGCGACGTTCCTCAGCCGCTCCCGGAACTGGTCCGGGGTGGCGTCCCCGGGCAACGGGAAGGGCGCCGGGTGCCCGCCGTCCCCGCGACGCACCTCGTCGGGGCGCAGCTCCCGGGCCCCTGCCGTCCACTCCAGCCGGGCGACGAGCGTCCGGGCCTCGGTCAGCTCCTCGTCCTCCTCGTCCAGGAAGGGGCCCAGCTCCGCCTCGAAGAGCTGCCGCACGGAGTCGCCGTCGTCCAGGTCCTCGAAACGGCGCCGGCAGGAGAAGCGGTGCAGCGCGTCCCGCAGGATCGGGTCCCTCGGCAGGCCGAGCGGGACGTAGGTGCCCTCGCCGCGGACCTTGGCCCAGACGAAGCCCATCTCCGTGTTCACCCCGGAGTTCCAGATCGGCCGGTACTCGCCCGTGCCGGCGTCCACCCGGAAGACCCGGACCGTGTCGGCGTCCAGCCCGGCCAGCGTCTGCGGCCCGATGGGGAGGACGAGCAACGACTCGTCAGCGACCTGGCGGGCGGCGGGCACCCCGGCGTCCAGGAACGCCCGGCTCTCCCGCGCGGGGCCCCGCAACCGGACGCCGAGCCCCACGTCGCCCAGCGTCGATCCCGGGACGGGGTTGCGCACCGCCGCCACGTCGACGCCGTCCGTCGGCTCGCCGGGGAGCCGGGAGAGCAGCCGCGGTCGTCCGGTTCCTGACGTGCCGGGGGCTGGGTTGTCGACCATGGTGGATTCCTTCCATCCCGACTCGGGGCGGGGATAGCGTGGCCGGCCATGCGTTCCGTCGAGCCGGGCCGCTCACCTCGGCTGCTGGCCGGCATCTCCGTCTACTGGTTGTCCTTGAGCTTCCTGACCGACGGGCTGACGACCCTGGTGCTGCCGAGCGACCTCGAGCGGTACGCCGGGGAGTCGAAGGCGACCGCGCTGGGAGTGCTCACCTTCGTCGGTCTGTCGGCGGCGATGGTGGTGCAACCGCTCGCCGGCACGATGAGCGACCGCATCCGTGGCGCCGGGGGGCGCCGCGGCACGATCGGACTCGGGCTCGTCCTGACGGTGCCCGCGCTGGCGGTGTACGCCGTGGGTGGGCTTCCCGCCGTCGCGGTCGGATACGTGGTCGCCCTGTGCGCGGCGAGCGTGTCGCAGGCCGGCCAGCAGGGGTTCATCCCGGACCTCGTGCCGCACGAGAGGCGAGGCCTCGCGGCGGGGCTGAAGGGGTTCATGGACCTCGCCGGCGCGACGCTGGGGTTCGTGCTGCTGGGCCTGGCCCTCGGCGCGGGTGGCAGCCGGGTCGGTCTGCTGGTGATGGGCTCGGTGCTGGTGGTGGGCTACGTGCTGACCGTGGTGCTGGTGCACGAGCCCCGCGTGCCGCTGTCCGAGCCGGCGCCCCGGCCACGGCTGCGGAGCGCGTTCCGGATCGACCCGCGGGAGCACCGCACCTTCGTGCTGCTGGTGACGGCCCGGTTCCTCTTCCTGCTGGGGGCCTACATCGTCGGCCGGTTCTTCCTGTTCTTCGTCGGTGACCGGCTCGACCTGGAACCGGCGAGGGCTGCCGAGCAGGCCGGCGCGCTGCTCGGCGCGCTGACGCTGGTGACGTTCCTGGCCGCACCGGCGGCGGGTTGGCTGGCGGACCGGATCGGCCGGGTGGCGGTGATGACGTGGGGGACGCTGTGCGGTGCCGCGGGCCCCCTGCTGCTGATCTGGGCCCGCTCGCCGTGGCAGATCCTGCTCTTCGGGTCGGTGATGTCACTGGGGACCGCCTTCTTCACCGTGGCGAACTGGGCGTCCACCGCGGACGTCGTGCCGGGTGCGGAGGCCGCGCGCTTCTTCGGCCTGGCGAACGTGGGGACCATGGGGTCGGCCGCCGTGGCGGGGCTCCTGGGACCGCTGGTGGACCTCGGGAACCGCCAGCAGCCGGGTGCCGGCTACGGGCTCGCCCTGACGGCGTCGGCGGTGGCCGCGCTCGCCGCGCTGCTCGTCGTGCGCCGCATCGCGGCGGCGGCCCGGAGGGCCGCGGCGGAGGACGTCCCGCTGGGGTGAGCACCTCGGCGTCCTCGGGATCAGGGGAGCCGGCCACCGTCGATCCACCGCCGGAAGAGGTCGACCCGCTCCGCCGGCCACGGACCGTCACACGGCATGGACCCCTCCTCCACCCGGCCCAGGATCTCGTCGGCGTGGTCGCGGACGTCCTCGAAGCGGTGCAGGTCGAAGGCGAACAGCATCGAGTCCCGGTCGAGGTCGCGGAAGAGGTCCTTGATGTGGGCGGCGAAGCCCGGCACGCCCTCGGCCGGTGCGGTGGGCTCGTCCAGCGGGTCCGGTTCGACGGTGACCCCGACCCGGCCGGGCGGGGCGTCGTCCGGAGCCCCGTCGCGGATCCACTGCCTGAGGTAGTCGATCCGCGCCGCCGGCACGGCGGGCCGGAACCGCGGCATGCGGGCGGCCGCGGCCTGCCGGGTGAGTCGATCGACGAGGGGCGCGACGTCCGGATCCGGGACCACCGCCCCGGTCTCGTCCAGGGCCACCGGCGGGTCGCCGCCCGGGGGGAGGACGGGCGTGCGGATGAACTCGTCCCGGGTCGTCCCCGCCCAGAAGCTGCCGTGGCGGCCGCCGACGCGGAACCCGCGCACCGCCTCCTGGAGGATGGTCACCGCCTTGGCGAACCCGGTGGGCAGGCGGTCGGCGGGGATCTCCGCCCCGGCCGCGAGCGCGGCCATGATCGCCTGCGTCTCGGTGTCGCGGGCCACGAGGGCGGCGAGGAACGGGTCGGCGTCGGGATCCAGCCGGGTGGTGACCAGGCGGGTGGCCGCCCGCGACGTGTCGAGGTGCACCCGCCACCGGGAGGGCTCGCCGTCGGGCAGGTTCAGGGTGTAGGGCAGCTCGAAGGGCGGCCCGGCGTTGACCGTGCCGCTCGCGTCCTTGGGCAGCTGCACGAGCTTGCCGGCGATCTTCTCCAGGTGCCGCATCTCGTCGAACGTCCCGAGCAGCAGCAGGCCCCGCGCGGTCCGGTCGCCCTGCCGCGGGCCGGCTGCACGGGTGTACAGCTCCTGGTCCAGGCGGAGGAAGTGCACGAGCTGACCGAGCAGCATGCGGTAGCGGAGGTTGAACAGCTGCGCCCACGCCCGTGCACGGGGTTCGTCGATCCGCCCGTCCGCGGCGAGCTCCTCGGCCGCGGCTCCGAGGCGGTCGGCGGGGGCGGCGCCGGCGTCCGCGGCCGTGCCCGGCCCGGGGGTGGTGTTGGGATTGGTCGCGACCGGCCAGGTGACCGGGTCGCCCAGGCCGAACAGGCGGGCCACCCGCTTGTAGATGTCGATGAACCGCTCGAAGTGCGACTCGGTGGGAGTGGGCGACGTCCCCGCCGGCGGGAGGTCGAACCCCTCGCCCTGGTCGCCGATCTCCTGCACCGCGGCGCGGGCGGCCTGCCGCAGCGTGGCCGCGTCCGTCCCGGGGAAGGAGTCGATCAGCAGGGGGGACCCGTCGGCCGGGCTCAGCGGGGCGTACCCCCAGTCGTCGCGGGTGGCCTGCCGGCTCCCGGTGTCGGTCCGGACGTCGGCGTCGGTGAGGTTGCCGGCGGTGTCGCCGAACAACTCGGCCAGGCGCGCGAAGACCGGCCCGACGTGGTTGACCGCGTTCCCGTCGTTGGCCGCGGTGGCGTCGTCCCGGAGCTGCTCCACCAGGTCGCGGTCCTCCGGGGACATGTCGCTCGGCAGGTCCCGGGGACTCTCGGCCGTCACGTACTTGGCGAGCGAGCCGCGGGTCACCGGCTCGAGCTTGAAGCGGAACGGGTAGATCTCGCTGCCGTACGGCGCGCGGTCCCGGCCCAGGTTGAGCGGGCCTCCCGCGAGGTGCAGCAGGTTCTGCACGGTGGCGAGGTGGCCCATCTCCTCGCGGGCGATCTGGACCAGCAGCTTCCGCACCTGTCGGAGCTCGTCGCTGTTCGGGCCGGTCACGTGCACCGAGTAGGCCGCGTAGAGGTACTGCACCATCAGCGCGTGCTCGATCTCGGCCGCGGCCGTCAGCAGGAAGACCGCCTCGTCGCGCGGTTCGAGCGGAGGATCGTGCAGCGCGGCGCTCCCGGCGGTCTCCCGGGTGGCGTCGGCGAGCACCGGCTCCTGCACCCCCAGTGGAGCGATCGTCCCCCGGGGGAAGAACCGTGCCTCCACGTCGGGCTCCTCTCCGAGGGGCCGGTCGACGTCGCAGGCGCGCCCGCGGAGGGGCGGGGGAGGAACGGCACGGCCGGCCGACGGTGGCGGGCGATCGCCGGGTCGCCCGGGGCAGCACCGTAGCGGTCTCCGGCGCCGACCGTCGAGACGCAGCGGAACGTCTTGTGTCCGCACGCCGATCCACCACCATTGCCAGGGCGGGGGTCGGTAGCCGGCGCCGTGGCGTGGGGGTGGGCATGATCGACCTGGATCGTGCGCTGGATCTGGACGACCCGGAAGCCGACGACTTCCTGGCGGGGATCCAGGGGAACATCGTCAAGGGACACGGGCGCGACTTCACCGCGCACGTGCTCCTGCGCATGGGGCCGGACGTGCCGGCCGTGCGCCGCTGGATCGCCGGCCTGGCCGCCGACCGGGTGACCACTGCCCGGGCCGCCCGGCGCGCGACGCTGGCGTGGCACGACACGGGCGGGCCGGGGGAGCCGTTCGCGATGGTCCTCCTCTCCGCCGCGGGGTACCGGCACCTCGGCTTCTCCGACGACGAGTTGCCCGTTCCGAGCGGCCGCTTCGTGGGTCCCCGGGACGGGGAGTACTTCGCGTTCGGGATGAAGGAGCAGGCCGGCCGCCCGCGGACCTTCAACGACCCGCCGGCGTCGGAGTGGGAGGAGCCCTACCGGCAGCGGATCGATGCCATGGTCCTGCTGGCCGACGACGACGAGCAGCGCCTGGGCGACACCCTCGACGCGGTGGTCGCGTCGGCGGCCGGCGTGGCCGACGTCCTCACGATCGAGCGTGGCCGCGCGCTGCGCCGGACGTTCCCGCGCGGCACCCTGGTGATCGAGCACTTCGGGTTCCAGGACGGCGTCAGCCAGCCGATCATGATCCAGCAGGACGCCGACCGGGAGATCCGGGAGCGCGGGAACGCGCACTGGGACCCGACCGCCCCGCTGTCGCTCGCGCTGGTGCCCGAACCCGGCGGTGGCCTCGGGAGCTTCATGGTCTTCCGGAAGCTGGAACAGGACGTGGCGGGGCTGCACCGCGCGCTCGGCGAACTCTCCGCCCGGGCGAACCTGCCCGTGGCCGACGTCGGCGCGATGGCCGTGGGCCGGTTCGAGGACGGGGCGCCGGCGATCCCGACCGGAACGGTCCACCCGGACGCCGATCCGAACGACTTCCACTACGACCAGGACCCGGCCGGAAGCCGATCCCCGTTCCACTCGCACGTGCGCAAGACCAACCCGCGCGGCGACGTCCCCCGGGTGATCGGCGCGTCGGCGGACTTCGAGCGGGCCCGGCGCATCGTGCGGCGGGGCATCACCTACGGGGAGCGCCCCGACCTGGCCGACGGCAGCGGCGGCACGGCGGAACCGGCCACCGGCGTCGGCCTGCTGTTCATGTGCTTCCAGGGCAACCTCGACCAGTTCGCCATCCAGCAGGAGGGCTCGGACAGCAACGACTTCGTCCGCGCGGGAGTCGGCGTGGACGCCGTCATCGGGCAGAGCTCGGCGCCGGCCGCCCAGACCTGGCCCAGCGACGGCACGGTCACGTTCACGATGGCGAACTTCGTGAAGCTGCTCGGCGGCGAGTACTTCTTCGCGCCGAGCATGGCCTTCCTGCGCGGGCTCGACACCGGTCCGGAGCCGACCTACGGGAACGAGGCGAGATGAGCTACCTGACCTGCCCGCGCTTCCACTTCGCCGGCACCTTCGTCGCCGACCCCTCCACGGTGAACAACGACCCGGACCACTACGACAACGACGCGTTCGACCGCGCCAAGGCCTGGGTGCAGGGCGGCGACGGCTGGTGGAACCCGGACGGCCGCCACTCCTTCCGGTTCGAGAACGTGACGGTGCGCTCGGCGATCGGGGCGGACGGCGGGGCCGTCACCGGCGATCCGGTGGTCGGGCTGCGCGTCGTCACGCGGGGGATCACGCCGGCCAAGCTCGTCGACCTGGACCCCGACCAGCAGCTGGTCTCGCAGATCTTCGGCATGCAGATCGCGCTGGTCGACGGAGCCGGTGCCGCCCTCGTGCAGGGGGCGATGCAGCCGGTCGCGTTCACCGACATCTGGCGGCGCGGGGTCACCGGAGGAGGGGACGAGGCGGCCGGCGCCACCTACCAGTCGACGCTGGAGACGCCGCAGTGGTCGGACGGGCTGACGTCGCCGTTCCTGGGGCTGCTGCGCGACGCGGCGGGAGCCGGCGCCCTCTCGATCCGGTTCAACGTCGACGGGTACTCGATGTCGGCCGTCCGACCCGACGGCACCCCCAACCCCGGCTTCACCCGCGGTCGGGTCGTGGGCACCGTGGGGATCGCCGGCGCGGGGGAACCGAGGCACACCGTCGTCGGCCGGCAGTTCGGCAGCGTGGGGCCGCCGCCCGGCGACAACTCCCCGGGGTTCCGGCCCCCCGGGGGCGTCAACTACTTCCCGGGCGTGGTCGACACCGCAGCCCGCAAGATCCGGCTCGACCTCGGCAACGCGCTGCCGGCGGCCACGGCCGGAGGGCCCCCCGCGGACCTCGGCGATCTGGTGCTGGCGTGTCGCGCCGACGACGGCTCGGTCACCGAGGTGGCGCCGATCGACTACCGCGGTGCCGGCTGGTACGGGACCACGGCCGGCATCGTGGACCTGCCGGCGGGCCGGACGCTGGGCGACGACGACATCGCGCGGGTGGAAGCCGGCCGGCTGCTGCTCGTCGCCCGTCGGAACGGGCAGCAGCGGACCGTCATCGAGGAAGCGCCCGTCCACGTCCGGGCCGACGAGTTCGTCGCCCGGCTCGACCCCGGTGACGAGTGGGTCGTGCGCCTGCACGTCACGCGACGCGGTCGGCCGCTGGCGGGTGCCCGGGTGGACCTGGCCCACCTGCGCACCAAGGACCCCGAGGCGTCCGCGCAGTTCCCCACGCACGGGCTGACCTTCCCGGAGTCGGTGACGAGCGACGACCACGGGGTCGCCGAGGTCACCTTGTCCGCCGCCGACCCGGGCGACCTGCGCTGGTTCTACTTCGGTGACCGGCGGGAGCACGTCGACGGTCAGGTCTACCGGATCCGTTACGGCGTCGAGGGAACCACCTCGCCCAACCCCTCGAACGTCCTCAGCGTGCTGGTCTGGAACAGGTTCGTCCCCGACGACCCACCGACGTGGTTCGGCTCGATGCGCGACGTGCTGGTCCAGTACGGGAACCTCTACCCCTGGATGACCAAGTTCGGGCCGCGGCTCGACCTGGCCCTGTACGAGGAGATCGCCGCGCAGCGCGAGAACGTCATCGAGGTGCTCAACCGGCCGATGACCGACTCCCGGTACATGCCGGTGAGCCGGGACCTCTCCGGATCACGGCGCGCGGCGATGCTGGCCTGGCTGACCGACCTCGGAGCCGACGGGAAGCCGCTGCTCGGTGTGGAACAGGTCCGGGACGCCCGGAGGGTCGCGCCGCCGGCGGAGCCGCCCGCATCCCGGCGCGCCCCATCGGACCCCGCGCTCGGCGGCAAGACCGCGGCCGCACAGCGGATCGGTCTCGACCCACCGTGACGGCGGGCGCCGCGTGAGGCCCGGACTCGACCCGGCCGGGTGGCGATCGCCGTCGACCGGCGCGATGGCTCACGGCGGTGTGCCGAGCGGTTGACGGTTCGTGCCGTCGCAGCGCACGCGTCAGCCACCCCCGACCACCCGCACCGCGGATTGACGGCTCGGTGACGCGCCGCCTCTAGCGTCCCCGTCGCCCCGACTCGACAGCGGCATGCGCTGCCCGTCCACGGGTCGAAGGCGCGGTGCACGCAGGACCACCAGGCAGGGGGAGCGACCATGGCGACGAAGCCTCGCGCCGACACGACCGACCGACCCGCGGACGGGGGCGGAGAGTTCCGCGGTGCCCCCCAGATGCACGTGGCGCTCATCAACGGCACCACGTTCCAGAACAAGACGGTCACCTACTACGACGTCAACGGTGCGGCGATCGTGGAGGGCGACATCTGCCTCGGCGCGGTCGCGGACGTCCAGACCGCCATGGCGCGGGCCCGCGGTGTGGCGTCGGCCGATCCCGAGGTCGCTTTCAGCGTCGGGATCACGGGGAGCCAGTTCCGTTGGCCCGGCTGCCGGATGCCGTACGAGATCGATCCGAACCTGCCCGACCAGCAGCGCGTGACCGATGCCATCGCCCACTGGGAGGCGAGGACGGCGTTCCGGTTCCCCCTGCGGACGGCGACGGACACCAACTGGGTCCGGTTCACCGACGCGGGCGGCTGTTGGTCCATGGTCGGCATGCAGGGGGGCCAGCAGACGATCAGCCTCGGGCCCGACTGCTCGACGGGGAACACCATCCACGAGATCGGACACGCCGTGGGGCTGTGGCACGAGCAGAGCCGCGAGGACCGGGACCTGTTCGTGACGATCAACTGGCAGAACATCCAGAGCGGGATGGCAGCGCAGTTCAACCAGCACATCACCGACGGGGACGACCTGGGCGCCTACGACTACGGATCGATCATGCACTACCCACGGACGGCGTTCTCCAGGAACGGTCAGGAGACGATCACACCGACCGATCCCAACGCCGTCATCGGGCAGCGGGACGGACTGAGCCCGGGGGACGTCGCCGCAGTGCGGCAGATGTACCCCGCCTGCGGAGTGCTGCCGAAGCCACCGTTCATCGACGGGAACTTCAAGAAGCTGGTCGACGACCGTCCCCCGTTCAAGAAGATCCGCGACGACCGGCCGTTCAAGAAGATCACCGACGACCCGATCACCGGCAAGCCGCCCCGCGACCCCGCCCCCAAGCTGGACCCCCTGCCGCTGCCCCTGCCCGGCTTCGGCGCCCAGCCGGCGCAGCCCGGTGGCCTGCTCCCGTTCGCCATGGCCACACCGCACCACGCGGCCTTCGTCCCCGGCGGAACCGGTCCGGCAGGGGTTGCGGGCCAGGACCCGGCGGTGTCCGCGTACCTGCAGTCACTCCAGCGTCAGGTGCTCGAGTGCACCGCCGCGCAGGCTCAGGCGCAGGCCACCGCGGCACAAGCCGCGCTCGAGGTGGCGCGCCTCCAGGACATGGGCAACGCGCTGGCCGAGGCGTACACCGAGGCGCTCGGCGCGCTCGGCGGCGGGCAGTAGTACGTCGTGATCCTCGTCGTCTCCCACGCGGCCGACGACCATGCCCTGGGGGTCCTCGGAGCCCTGGAGCGGCTCGGGCACCCCGCAGTGCTCATGGACACGGCGTCCTTCCCCGTCCGGTCCTCGCTGACGCAGCGGTTCGAGGACGGTGTGGCGCGCTGGACCTTCACGACGGCCGGGAGGTCGATCGACCTGGGCACCTGCGGTGCCGGTTGGTGGCGCCGCCCGCAACCGTTCGCCCTGGACCCGTCGCTGTCGCCGCACATCGCCGAGTTCACGTACGCCGAGTGCTACGAGGCGGTCGCCGGGCTGTGGGCGGCCCTGGACCTCGCCTGGGTCAACCCGCCACCCGAGGACGAGTCGGCCCACCACAAGCCCTACCAGTTGGCCGTCGCCGGGACGGTGGGCCTGCGCACACCGCGCACGGTCATCACCAACGACCCTGAGGTGGCGCGACGGTTCGTGGCCGAGAACGGGCCGGGCAACACCGTCTACAAGACGTTCCTCGCATCGGAGCAGCACTGGCGGGAGACCCGGGTCGTGCAGCCCGACGAACTGTCGATGCTCGAGCGGGTCCGCCTCGCCCCGGTGATCTTCCAGCGCCGTGTCCCGGCGACCGCCGACGTCCGGGTGACCGTCGTCGGCGACCGGGTGTTCCCGGTCGCGGTCACGACGCCCCCGGGCGGCTACGACGTCGACTACCGGGTCGACATGGACGCGGCGTGCTTCCGGCCCACGACGTTGAGCCCCGAGGTCGAGCACGGACTGCGCGCCCTGATGCGTGCGCTCGGTCTGGTCTACGGCGCCATCGACCTGCGCCGCACACCCTCCGGCGAGGACGTGTTCCTTGAGGTGAACCCTGCCGGGGAGTGGCGCTTCGTCGAGGACCGGACCGGCCTGCCCATCACCGAGGCAGTGGCCGAGCTGCTGGCCCGACTCGACCGGGGACGGGAGGATGCACCGCATGACCGCGGAGCCACCAGCCGGCGGCGCAGCGACGCCGCCTAAGCGGACGGTCAGCGGGGAGGTCGTCCTCCCCGGGGGGGACCTCCCGGCGGAGGCCGCGGCCGTGGTCGTCCGGGTCGAGGACGTCTCGAGGGCCGACGCCCCGTCGACGGTGGTGGGGGAGCAGCGCATGGACCATGCCGCCCTCGCCGGCCACCGGGCGATCCCGTTCACCATCGAGGTACCGGCCGACCTCGTCGACGAGCACGCCCTCTACTCGGTCCAGGTCCACGTCGACCTCAGCGGGTCCGGGGAGGTGGAGACCGGGGACTTCGTCTCGACCCGGATCCACCCGGCGCTCACCCGCGGCGCCGAGGACGTCGTCGTCGTCCCGGTCACCAGGGTCTGAGCCCGGCCCGCCCGGCACGCGACAGCAGCCACCCGCCGAGCACGGGAGGTCCCACAGCGGTCCGGCCCCGCAGGCGGACGGGAGCGGCGTCCGCGGGCACGACCGTCGAGCAGGCGGCAGATCGGGACCGGACGTCCGGGACCGAGCGCCCGCCACCCGGGGTCTCCCGCACCTCCACCTCACCCGTCCACCCGGTCCGAGGAGCTCACCACCCATGGTCTACATCCCGTACCACAGCGGCTCGGTCTCCCCGGAGCAGGCAGGGTCACCCGTCGGCCGGGCCGCACCGGTGGCGGACGTCGCCCGGAGTGCGCCTCCGGCACCGGCCTTCCGGATCGTCTTCCGGACCTCCGCTCTCCGGCCCGGTCACCGGGTGACCATCCGCAACGCCGTCGACGGCTGGGAGCGCGACGTGTACGGCGTCTACCGTGACGGCGGCTGGGAGTTCGAGCTGCCGCGCGAGCGCTACCCGGCGCAGCTGCAGATGAAGCTGCTGCTCGACGGCGTCCACTGGATGGTCGGTGCGGACCTGCACCTCCCCACCGACCGCGACCACTCGTTCGACGAGGACTCCGTCCGGTTCGCGGGCGGAGCCACGGACCGCCCGCTGCTCGGCTACGACAACCTCCGTACCGAGGAGGGCGCCGGGCAGCAGGAGCGGATGAGAGCGAACCACCGCTCGGACGCCGACTACGACGTCGTGGTCGTCGGCTCCGGATTCGGCGGTGGCGTGCTCGCCGACACCCTGTCCGACCTCGGCCGCCGTGTGCTCGTCCTCGAGGCGGGCAGCCTGATCTACCCGTCGCACATCACGAACCTGCCGGGCGACTGGCCGGAGCTGCCCCGGCAGCACCAGGTCGGCAACTTCGTGAACGAGCCGGGGTCGGGGTTCCTGTTCGGTGTGCAGATGAACCTCGGCGGGCGCTCGGTGTTCTGGTCCGGGCTGATCCCCCGCATGCGGGACTGGGAGCTGCAGTTCTGGCCCGAACCCGTGCGCTCCTACCTCACCGAGGGCGGTGGCTACGCGCTGGCGGAGGCGCTGCTGCGCAAGCGCCGCACGCTCGGGCCGTTCCAGCGCACCACGGTGCAGGCCCTGCGCGCCCGCTTCCCCGACCACCTCATCGACGACCTCCCCCAGTCCCTGCACCAACCGAACCTGCGGGACGACGACGCGCTCGGGAACGTGCTGGAGAAGTCGACCGGCATCTTTTCGACGGCCGACCTGCTGCTCGACTCGCTCGCCTACACCGGCCTCGCCGGCCGGGACAACCTGACCGTGAACCTCAACCACTACGTCCTGCGGCTCGAGCGTGCCGGCGACGAGATCACCGATGTCGTCGCGTGGGACCTGGTCGGAGGAGTCGAGCGGCGTTACCGGGGTCGCGCCGTCGTGCTCGCGGCAGGCTCGCTGGAGAGCCCGCGCATCGTCCAGCGCAGCGACCTACCCGATCCGAGAGGGAAGGTCGGACGGGGCCTCACCGATCACCCCGCCTTCTTTTCCCGTTCCTACCGCCTGCCGCCGGACAGCCGGTTCGGCGGCGTCACCGATCACGCGAAGGTCCTCATGGCGCACGGGCAGGCGTCGATGGACCAGCACGGGTACAACGTCGAGGTCCTGATCAACCCGAAGTACTGGGACCTGCGGCATCCCGACGACGACGTCCGCAAGCAGCGCATCGACGCGGCCCCGGACTCCGCCGTCCGGCTGCAGTTCGTCCTCGGCAGCCACCTCGACGACGGGAACAGCGTCACCGACGTGGGTCCGGGCGCGAAGGCCCGGGTGCGGGTCGCTCCCAACCTCACCGGATCACACCTGTTCTCCGAGGCGCGTGACCTGCGCAACGAGATCGTCGGCTTCCTGGGAGCCGATCCGTTCGACCCGTCGGAGGGCATGCACTTCGGCAACGAGGGGACGCCGCACCACGCCGGTGGCTCACTGCGGATGAGCGGTGACGGGTCGGGTGTCGTCGACACCGATCTGCGGTTCGAGGGCCTCGACAACCTCTATGTCGCCGACAACTCCGTCGTGCCGTTCATCGCGGCGGCCAACCCCGCGCTGACCCTCTCCGCGCTCTCGCTCCGCCTGGCCGGGGAGCTGCACGCAGCGCTGTAGCGGCCGGCCGGGGCGGGTCGGCGGGACCCTCGTCTCCTGCGCCTTCGGAGGGCGACGCCGGCCGCACCCGTGACGGGCACGGGCCGGCCCTGCCCGCGGCCGCACGACGGTCCGTTGACGCATCGGTGACGCGGTCGTCGCTACCGTGCCGCCGCCGTGACCGAGGTCCGCGGAGGAGGGAGCAGGCCATGTCGGAGACGTCTGGGAACAGCGGCCGCAGGGGAGCACGCGTCCGCAGGGACATCTGGAGTCTGGAGGAGGAGCAGCCCTGGCACCCGATCACCCGGGCGTACGCCCTCGCGGTGCGGGAGATGCAGTCGAGGGCCGATGCGGATCCCACGAGCTGGACGTACCAGGCGCAGATCCACGGCATGCCCGACGGCGGGCAGCCCGACGACTTCCGCGGCCAGTGCCAGCACCAGACGTGGTTCTTCCTGTCGTGGCACCGGCTGTACCTGCACTGGTTCGAGCGGGTCGTGCAGGCGTGCGTGGAGGCCAACTCCTCGATCGACTACGAGGTCAGGGCCGGCTGGGCCCTGCCCTACTGGAACTACTCACCCGGCGGCACCCGCGCGACGCTCCCGGCGGCGTTCCGCGACGCCACGATGCCCGACGGGTCGCCCAACCCGCTGTTCGTGGCCGACCGCAACGACTTCGTCAACGACGGCGAGGAGCTCGACCCGCGGGCGGTCCTCATCGACCGGGCGCTCGCGCCGACGGTGTTCGCCCGCCCGCGCCCGGACGGCGGCTTCGGGGGAGCGGAGACGGGGTGGAACCACTTCAACCAGGACGTCAGGAGGATGCCCGGCTCCCTGGAGCAGACGCCGCACGGGTCCGTGCACGTCGAGGTCGGCGGCTTCATGGCCGGCTTCGCCACCGCCGGGCTCGACCCGGTCTTCTGGATGCACCACGCCAACATCGACCGGCTGTGGGAGTCGTGGCGGCTGGAGCTGGGCCGCCCGGACCCGGACGTCACGTCGGCGTGGGGGACGACGGTGTTCCGCTTCCACGACGAGAAGGGCAACCAGACCAGCGGGACGGCGGCGGACGTGCTCGACACGGCAGCCGACCTCGACTACACCTACGAGGACATCACCGTGCCCGCGCCCGGCCGCCGGGGGAGGCGAGGCCGGGTGCAACCGCCGTCCGCGAGCGACGACTCCGGCACCGGTCGCTCGGAGGGCACACCTCCCGGGCACGACGGGCCCCCCGCCGAACTGGTCGGCGCCACCGAGGGCGCGGTGGAGCTCTCCGGCGGTGCCCAGGACGTCTCCTTCCGGATCGACCGCCCGAGCGGCCCTGCCGCGGACCAGCGGGACGCCGCTCCCGGCCGGGTGATCCTCACGGTCGAGGGGATCGAGGGCGTGCAGCCGGGCCGGCCGGCCGACGTGACCTACGCCGTCTACCTGAACCCGCCGGGGGACGAGGACGCCGACGCCGATCCGGAGGACTTCTTCGCGGGCACGCTGGACTTCTTCGGTATCGAGGAGGTGGGCAGCCTCGGCAGTGACACGACCGGACACGACCTGCGCCGGTCCTTCGACGTCACGGACATCGTCGAGGGCCTCCGCGAGGAGGGGCGCTGGGACCCGGAGTCGGTCACCGTCTCGTTCCGGCCGCTGCGGCGGGGCCGGCGTCGTGCCGCGGACGACGCCCAGCGGGAGGTCACGGCGGTGCGGGTCGGGCGCGTCGGGCTCTTCGTCGAGTGACCGGCGCGTCCGCGTTCCAGCGGCGCGCGTGGCGGCACCCGGAGGCTGCCGCCGCAGGGGTGGTGGCCCTGGCCTGGGTGTGGCTCGTCGTACCCACGGCGGGGGGCGCCGGCTCGGCGCACGGTTCCGGGCACCACGCCACGCCGGTCCTCCCGTCCACCGCCGGCTGGCTGGTCATGGTCGCCGCGATGATGCTGCCCGGCGCCCTGCCGGCCGCCCGGGAGCTCGCGCTGGGGGGGTTGTGGTCCCGGCGGCAGCGGACGACGGTGCTCTTCCTGGGCGGGTACGTCGGCGTGTGGGCCGCCTTCGGGGCGGTCGCGCACGCCGCGGCGTGGCTGGCCGGGCGCGGGCTGGGGGTCGGCTCCGCGGTCGTCCTCCCCGGACTGCTCGCCGCGGCGGCGCTGTGGCAGCTGTCGCCGTGGAAGTGGCGCGCCGTGCGCGCGTGCCACCTCCTGCGGCCGCTGCCGCCCCGCGGCGTCCGGGCCGACGCAGCGTGCGCCGGCGCGGCACTGCGGTACGGGCGCTGGTGCGTCGTGTCCTGCTGGCCGGTCATGGCTGCGATGGCGACGGCGTCCCCGAGCCTGTGGCTCATGGTGCTGCTCACCGTGCTCGTCACCGCGGAGAAGCTGGCCGCGCAGGCGAGCAGGCTCGCCGGGCCCGGCGCGGCCGTCCTCGCCGGCGCGGCGGTCGTGGTGCTGCCTGGTTGGGTGCCGCCGGGGTGAGCGGCGGGCGCCCGGGCGACGGCGGCCTGCCCCCGCGGCAGCCGTCGCCCACCAGGAGCCCGTGTCGTGCCGTCGCGGGGATGCCGGCCGACCACCGTCCGACCCGGGCCGTGTCCACCGGCTCGGCCGCAGGACCGGGGCGAGGTCGCCGACGGACCGGCCTGCGCACGTGCTCGGTCGAAGGGGGGCCGGCATGCCGAGTCCAGGAGAGGGCGGCTCACCGGCTGGTACCTCGGCCGAGGACCGCGCGTGCCGACCCGCGCAGCTCAGCCGCTGATCCGCTTGTAGACGTCGGGCGGGGCCGCGCCGCCGGCGACGAGCGCCGCCGACCACTCGTCGAGCTGTCGGGTGAGCGTGGGCAGCTCGGGGCCGATCGCCTCCAGGACCGGCGCGAGTGCGGCCTCGGTCTGCTGCTCGATGCCGTCGCGCAGCCGCCGGCCCCGCTCGGTGAGCGCCCCGTCGGCGACGAGCCCGCGCCGCACCAGGTCGGCGTCCGCCTCGGCCATCGCCTCGGCCGACCAGCCGCGGGTGCCCGCGTACTCGGTGGGCGCCCAGCCGACCCAGTACTCGGTCATCAGGTTCATCTGCACGCCGG